>NZ_JAHVIJ010000003.1:0-539432 GCF_019801785.1 Phaeobacter italicus
ACCTAGAAAAATCCTCAATACAATTCCAAAAACAACAAACACCGCGGGATGGAGCAGCCAGGTAGCTCGTCAGGCTCATAACCTGAAGGTCGTAGGTTCAAATCCTACTCCCGCAACCAATATACCACAAAATATCAATGCCCATAACCTCGCTTCCGCGGGGTTTGCCTGTTTGTGAAGGCCAACAAGGCGCACTCAACCCCCAAGACACGCAGCCTAATGGTCGAGCGCCGCACACAGCCAGGGGCGGACAGGGGCGAAGCTGCGCTCCTCTTTCTTAATTCATCGGGCTCTGCTAACGTAAACACAACAATAATGCCAAGGCAGGCAAAAGAGCAGATGGGAACGGGCTTTAACGGCACCTACGTGATTGCGTGGGCGCAGACCGAGGTGGATGGTCTGCGTGCGGCTTTGCCTTGCGCGCTGGCAGCTGGTGCCACTTGGCGTTGGACTGGCGAGGCGGTCCGGGTGGATGGCCCGAGTGACGTTCTTCAACTGGCACCTTCCGGCGATGCGCAGGCGTTGCGCAGACGTGCAGCACGATCCGTCAGGCGGCTGGTCGGCTTGGCAACTGCTGCGGAGGATCCGCGCACCGAGGAAGATGACACCGCGCCCTTGCGGGATCGCCATTTCGTCGTCACTGACGGGCTGAAAAATTTTATCGTCACCCTGATTGATGTGGGGGCAGGGAGCCGACCACTCCTGATGTTCGTAGACAGTGTCCCGCCGCGGAACCGGGATTTGTGGATCGCTGAGCTGCGTCTTGGCGGTGGGCCGGACATGGGCGCACCTGCTGAGGGTGGGGTGATCTGCTTCACGCCGGGCACGTTGCTGCGCACGCCATCGGGAGGGGTACCGGTTGAGATGCTCCAGGAAGGTGATTGGATCCAGACCCGCGATAGTGGCGCCCAGCAGATCCAGTGGATCGGGCGTCGACGGATGAGCGGCGCGCGCTTGTTTGTCATGCCGAAGTTGCGACCGATCCGGATCCGGGGGGGCGCATTGGGGATGGCACGCCCTGACGCGGATTTGCTGGTCTCCCCGAGCCATCGGATGCTGGTCGCTGGCAAGGCGGTGCAGAGCCTTTTCAACACACCGGAAGTTTTGGTGACAGCACGCGATCTGGTCGATGGTCACGGCGTCAGTGTGGATACATCGCTGCGGGAGGTCACCTATATTCATCTTCTGTTGGCAAACCATCAGGTCCTTTGGGCCAATGGCGTTGAGACAGAGAGTTTCCATCCGGCGCAGGCGGCTCTGGATGTGCTTGGAGCAGAGGATCGCAGCAGGCTTTTGGCCCTCTTGCCGGATCTGGCTGTCGACCCCATGCGCTATGGTGATTTTGCCCGTCGCAACCTCAGCATGCCGGAGGCTGCGATCCTCAGGCATGCTGCCTGAACTGGCCCAGATCTGACAGCCGGGCAGGATCCGGAATGGGCGTGAAAAATCGGTGTTGACTCCCCAAACCGCTCGTCTATACACGCGGCTTCATTGGTGTTGGTGGCCCCCGCAAGGGGATGCCTGTCGACTCGGTCAAACCCGGGGAGAGGACAACGCCCTTCGAAACCATATACGAAGGAGATCAGCCGTGACCAAACGCACGTCTGCCAAGTACAAAATTGACCGCCGTATGGGCGAAAACATCTGGGGTCGTCCGAAGTCCCCGGTGAACCGTCGTGAATATGGCCCCGGCCAGCACGGTCAGCGCCGTAAGGGCAAACTGTCCGATTTCGGTATCCAGCTGCGCGCCAAGCAGAAGCTCAAGGGCTACTACGGCGACCTGACCGAGAAGCAGTTCCGCCGCATCTATGGTGAAGCTGAGCGTGTTAAAGGCGATACCGGTGAAAACCTGATCGGCCTGCTGGAGCGCCGCCTGGACGCAGTCGTATACCGCGCCAAATTCGTTCCCACCGTTTTTGCTGCACGTCAGTTCGTGAACCACGGTCACGTTCTGGTCAACGGCAAGCGCGTGAACATCCCCTCCTACCGCGTGAAAGAGGGTGACGTGATCGAAGTTCGTGAGAAGTCCAAGCAAATGACCGCCCTGCTGGAAGCTGTTCAGCTCGCAGAGCGTGACGTGCCGGATTACATCGAAGCCGACCACTCCAAAATGACCGCAACTTTTGTTCGCGCACCCGGCCTGGCCGACGTGCCGTACCCGGTTGTCATGGAACCGAACCTGGTCGTCGAATTCTACGCCAAAAACTAAGTCCTTCCTTTTGGAAACGGATTTTCGGGGTCGCCATCTTGGCGGCCCTTTCTCGTTTATGGCTTGCCGAAGACGAGATGGGTTGGCGATGACCATGTGATCACTTTTTGCCCACGCCTGACTTTCCGTTTGTCATTGCAGCCGATTGCCACCTATCCTGCCGACAGACGCCCGTTCAGAGGCGAAGTTCAGGAAGGTAGACCCATGTCATTCACCCGTATTCTGGGGCTGGCCGCAGCAGCGGCGATCAGTCTTTCCGCAAGCGCTACGCTGTCGCTTGCAGCTCCTCTCCAGCTCAAGCCTGCGGATCCGCAGCCGAAGGGGCTGAAGCCGGGCCTGTCGGTGCGCTATGCCTATCCAAGTGATGTTAAGACGCTGCGCGCTGCAGCCAAGGCACTTGAGGCAGGCGCAGAGGCGGGCCCTCCTCTCAAGGGGTTGGACTACCGTGACACCAACATCGGGGAAAATGCGCTCACATCAAAGCAATCCGAAATGGTCGCGGCAGACATCCGTGGCTATGTCAAATTTGATGCGCCCGGCGTTTATACCATTGATTTCCTGACCAACGATGGGCTGCGCGCTACAATTGGCGGTCAGGTGGTTGGTAAGTTTGACGGGCGTCAGCCGTGCGAACCGACGTTCGCGGAAGAGGTCCAAGTGCCCAAGGCGGGCTGGTACCCGGTCCATATTCTGTATTTCCAACGGCTCAACACATCCTGCCTGCACATGCGCATGGCGCCAAAAGGCAGCCGTCCGACTTGGATGGCAAACAGAGCATTTGGTCGGTGAAAAGGCCGCAACCATGAAACGCGACGGGCGGACCTGCCGTTACAGCGGCAGAGGACGTCCCTCTGCTATCGCCTCCATCGCGAAATAGGACGTGACGCTGTCCAGCTCGACGCCCGAAATCAGGCGTTGATATACCCGATCATAGCTTGCCATATCTTCTGTCACGACCTTCAGCTGATAGTCGTAGTCGCCACCAATTCTGTGGAAATCGACGACCTCGGGAATTGTCAGAACATGGCGTCGGAACGTCTGCAGCCAATCGGCGGAATGGTGGCGGGTCCGCAACATCACAAAAACCACCAGATCCAGGCCGAGCTGTTTGCGGTCAAGCCGAACGGTAGAGCCTTGCAACAACCCGCTTTCGTTCAGCGCCTTCAATCTGCGCCAGCAAGCGTTTTGCGACAGTCCGACCTGTTCCGCGAGATCGCGCTGTGACAGGCTGGCATCTTTCTGCAGGGCGCGCAGGAGGGAAAGGTCGATCTGGTCTAGCTTATGGTTCATGAGCGCGATCATAGGCCGCGCTGAAAGCCAAGTTCAATGCACCTCTGTTGCGGTGCTGCACGATGGTCGTCGCTCGAAGCACTGGGGAGGGCGTCTTGTCGCTTTCCCATTTGATGCAGGGCGGTTATTACGATCCCGCATCAAGGAGCATATATCATGACCCACATCGCGCCGCAGCCAGGCATTATGGATATCGCCCTCTATGAGGGTGGGGCTGCCCATGTGAAGGGGATGAGCAATGTGACCAAGCTCTCCTCCAACGAAAACCCCCTCGGGCCGAGCCCCAAGGCGATTGAGGCGATGCAGGCTGCCGTCGCTCAGATGCACCGCTATCCGAGCTCAGATCATGCGTCCTTGCGCGGGGCGATTGGCGACGTTTATGGGCTTCCGGCCGAGCAGATTATTTGCGGGGCGGGCAGCGACGAGATCATCGCGTTTCTCTGCCAGGCTTATGCCGGTCCCGGCGATGAAGTGCTGTTCACCGAACACGGATTTGCGATGTACCGCATTAGCGCCTTGGCCGCGGGGGCTACTCCGGTCGAAGTGCGCGAAAGAGAGCGCGTGACCGATGTCGATGCCCTGATCGAGGGCTGCACGGACCGCACGCGGCTGGTGTTTATTGCAAACCCCAACAACCCGACCGGCACGATGATCAGCACGGCTGAACTTGCCCGCCTTGCGGATGGGATTCCGAAACAGGCGATCCTGGTTCTGGATGGGGCCTATGCCGAGTATGTAGAAGGCTACGACGCAGGCGCATCGCTTGTTGCAAGTCGCGACAATGTTGTGATGACGCGCACCTTTTCAAAGATCTACGGCCTTGGTGGTGCCCGCGTAGGGTGGGGATACGCCCCCAAGCCGATCATCGATGTGCTGAACCGAATTCGCGGCCCCTTTAACCTGTCATCGACCGCCTTGGCAGCTGCCGAAGCCGCGGTGCGTGACACGGCGTACACAGAACATTGCCGCAAGGAAAACGCGACCTGGCGGAGCTGGCTGGCGGAGGCGTTGGCCGAACTCGGCATTCCGTCGGACACGTCTTGCGCCAATTTCATTCTGGCCCGTTTCGCAAGCGCGCAAGAGGCTGAAAGCTGTGATGCCTATTTGCAGAGCCGTGGTTTGATCGTGCGGCGTGTGGCAGGCTACAAACTACCGGCGGCTCTTCGGATGACTGTCGGGGATGAGGCGTCCTGCCGCGCACTGGCGGCGGCCGTCAAGGATTTCAAGGACACTCATTCATGACCCAACCCGTTTATGACCGTATTGCGCTGATTGGTCTCGGCCTTATTGCCTCCTCGATGGCGCACGCCATCCGCCGCGGAAATCTGGCCGGAGAGATCACGGGCTATGCGCGCAGTGAAGCCACCCGCGAAACCGCCCGCCGGATCAACCTGTGTGATCGGATCTGCGATACCGCAGCGGACGCCGTAGAGGATGCAGATCTTGTCGTGCTTTGCGTGCCGGTCGGGGCGATGGGCCCGGTCATGGAAGAAATCGCCCCCAAGCTGAAGCCCGGCGCGACGGTTTCCGATGTGGGCTCTGTCAAACGCCATGTCATCGAGGCGGTTCAGCCCCATATTCCGCAGGGCGTGCATTTCGTACCCGCACACCCATTGGCAGGGACCGAGCATTCCGGCCCGGAGGCGGGTTTTGCTGAGCTTTATGACAACCGCTGGTGTCTGTTGGTCCCTGTGGAGGGAACGGATCCGGACGCGGTGGAGCGCCTGCGGACCCTTTGGGAAGGGATGGGCGCAAATGTCGATGAGATGGACGCAGACCACCATGATCTGGTGCTGGCTGTGACGTCTCATGCGCCGCACCTCATTGCCTATACAATGGTGGGTGTTGCGGATGATTTGCGCCGTGTCACAGATAGTGAGGTCATCAAGTACTCGGCCGCGGGTTTCAGGGATTTCACTCGAATTGCGGCGTCGGATCCGACCATGTGGCGGGATGTTTTCCTGACAAACAAGGATGCGACGCTCGAAATCCTCGGGCGTTTCACCGAAGAACTCTTTGCCCTGCAACGGGCGATCCGGACCGGTGACGGGGAACATCTGCACGACTATTTCACACGCACCCGTGCCATTCGGCGTGGCATCATCGAAGCGGGGCAGGATACTGCTGCGCCGAACTTTGGTCGCGGAACCAAGTCCTGATGCGCGGCCTGGGTGGAATGCGCGTGTTGGCCGGGGTGATCCTGACCTGTTTCGCCATCCCGGCGCTGGCAGATGCCCCCGCTCAGTCACTGCGCCCGGAAATCCGCCCTACGGCGGTGCTGGCTTCGGTGGTTGAACCGCTCCTTCGCCCACAGCTGCGTCCGCTGTCTGAACAGGGCATCGCACTGGCCGCGCTGGAACTGCCCGTTGGCAATGCCGGGCCTGATATCTCGCTGCGCCCTGTGGTCCGTCCCGAGGCTCTGGCAGAGCAGATTTTGTTCGGCAAACGCAAACTGCGCAAAACGTCCGTGTGTGGTGACATCGACATTCAAGGTGAAAAGGTCGGGACCGTGCCGGGGCGGCTGAAGGGCTGTGGTGCGAAAAATGCAGTTCGGGTCAAATCGATCGCGGGTGTAACGCTCAGCCAGCAGTCGGTCATGACTTGCGAAACGGCCAAGGCGCTCAAGAAATGGGTCGATCGGGATGTGATCAAGGCCTTTGGTCGACGCGATCAGGTGGTCAGCCTTCGGGTCGCCTCTCACTACTCTTGCAGGACACGCAACAATCTGCCCGGCGCGCGCATTTCCGAACACGGGCGGGGCAAGGCAATTGATATTTCCGGTTTCGTTCTAGAAAGCGGGCGCGTCGTCACTGTGCTGAATGGCTGGGGCGCACGTGACACCCGAAAGGGGCTGCGCAATATCTGGAAAGCGGCCTGCGGACCTTTTGGTACAGTTTTGGGCCCGCAATCAGATCGGTTCCACCGCGATCACTTTCACCTTGATGTGGCGCGCCATCGCGGCGGGGCCTATTGCCGCTAACCCCGATCAGCGCAGGACAAGGCGCGGAGCGGGGCCAATCGGCAGAGGGCCAAGCGCAACGTAGCCCGATTTGAACGTCAAAGGCAGGTCGAGATCCCGGTGATTGCCACCGAGGCCGGCAAAGACGCGCAGCACACGTTCGACGCCCGCGCGGGTTTGAGGGCCAAGCAACTGGGCGGCTTCGGCCATGTGCAGGATATCCTGCCAGTTTTCGATCTGCAGGGCGATATCCCCTTCGGGAATGCCGGTCTCGTCGATGCGCAGGCCGCCAGTGGCCTTGATCCGCATGGGGCCCCAGCGCGCTTCTGCAAGGTGAAGGGCAATGTTGCGCGGCTGCGGGCGACGCAGCTCAAGAGCCTTACGGTCCCAAGCCGTATCAAACTGGACATCCATATCAACGGCAACTGTGTCCAGACGCTGAGGGAGCCCGTCAGCTGCGGCCAGCTGCTGGCGCAGCACGGCACTGGGCAGGACGCCACTGGCCTCGGCGGTGATGGCGTAAGACGCCGGATCACCCTGCTGGCGCATTTCCAGATCAAGCGCGTGCCCCTCAAGCCAGGGGGTCTTGTCCAGATCAAGCTGCCAAGCAGCTGATGAAACCCCCAAATGCTCCAGCTGCAGCGCGAGACCCGGTGCGAGCTGTAGTGATGCCTCCAGCGCTTCGGCCTGCAAGGCAACGGTCTGGTCCAGATAGGAAACCCGCTGCGGCGTAGAGGGAAATGCCAAAGTCAGATCGCCGGGCCAAATTGCAGGGCTGATCAATTCCAGCCATTCAGCCCGCCACGCGGTTCCCGTGCCAGGATCAGCCAGCACAGGTGCCGTGATCCGATTGCGCAACTCCAGGGGAAAGCCGGTCGTTTCCAGATTGGCGAACTCAGCCTGCCAGCCCTGACGCCGTTGTTCCGCGAACCAGGCAGACACGCCCTGCCTGACGCCCCAGCTCGCTGTCAACCAATAAAGCGTCAGCGCAATGGCGGCGAGGAATGCGATTTTTGTACCGCGGATCATCATTCGGCCTCTTTTCTGGCGATCAGAATTGATGTTTATAGGCCGCGTTCAAAAAAGGGCCAGCGTCATGACCATGTGGGTATTCGGATATGGATCTTTGTTGTGGAACCCGGGCTTTCCGGTTGCCCGCCGCGAGGTCGCGACCTTGCCCGGCTACGCGCGTTCTTTTTGCATGAAATCCATCCATCACCGCGGCAGCGTCGAAAAGCCCGGGTTGGTGCTTGCATTGGATGCCATTGAAGGCGCTGCCTGCACCGGTCTTGCTCTGGCCGTCGAAACGGGCCACGAAGAGCAGACCCTGGACGAGTTGCGCGCCCGCGAGCTGATTTCCTCGGCTTACGTCGAACGCGATCTCACCGTATCGCTGGCCAGCGGCGGAGAGGTGACGGCAGTGACCTATGTCATCGACCCCGATCATGACCAGTATTGCGGTGGTCTCAGCCTGGAAACTCAGGCGCATATCATTGCAGGTGCGATTGGCGGGCGGGGGCCGAACCCGGAATATCTCTATAATACTGCCGATCACCTGGCCGAGATTGGTTTGCGTGACCCGGATCTTGACTGGCTGTCTGCCCGAGTGCGTGATTTGGCGTCATAAAGCCTTGGCTCTTTTGAGGTTTTGTCTATAGGCTGCTGTTCTGGAAGAACACCTTAACGTGTCAGGAGCCACAGAACATGGCGCAGCCAGACCGCGAGAGCAAACCGCAGTTTTCCCAACCGGTACGTCAGATCATTTTGATGCTGATTGCCCTTGGCCTCTCCGGGTTTGGTGCCTTTGTCGCGCTGCCGCGCGTGCTGCCGGTGTTCGAGGCAAATCCCTGGCTTAACGGGTTTATCCTGTTGGTGTTCGTGTTCGGCGTGCTGGCCTGTTTCTGGCAGGTTCTGCAGCTTATTGGTTCGGTGCGCTGGATCGAAGGTTTTGCCGCAGGGGTTACGCGCGAGGATGATCGCCCGCCCTCCATGCTGGCGCCACTTGCATCGCTGTTGCGTTCACGCGGGGCACGGATGCAGCTGGGGTCGTCTTCGACCCGCTCCATTCTCGACTCTGTCGCTACTCGGATCGATGAAGAGCGTGAAATCACACGCTATATCGTCAATCTGCTGATCTTTCTTGGCCTTCTAGGGACGTTCTACGGTCTGGCCACCACCGTGCCTGCCGTTGTTGACACCATTCGCAGCCTTGCCCCGCAAGAGGGAGAGGAAGGGATCGCCGTATTCAACCGCCTCATGACCGGGCTCGAGGCGCAGTTGGGGGGCATGGGCGTTGCTTTTGCGTCGTCGCTCCTTGGTCTCGCGGGCTCTCTGATTGTGGGTTTGCTCGAACTGTTCGCAGGGCACGGCCAAAACCGTTTTTATCGCGAGCTTGAGGAATGGCTGTCGTCATTTACCCGCGTCAGCCTGTCCTCGGAGGAAGGTGGCAGCGGCGAAACCGGGGCGATCTCCGGGGTGCTCGACACGATGACCGAACAGATGGACGCGTTGCAGGGCATGTTCGTGCAGTCTTCGCAGGCGCGCGCAGAGGTCGATCAGAAACTGTCTGCGCTGGTCGATGCGATCACTGATATGAACCAACGACAGGCCCAGTCCGAAGGTGTCACTGCAGCGCTGGAACGGGTAGCTGTTGGTCAGGAGGCACTGACAGAACTGATGCGCGCGCACGGCGATAGCGGTCTTGACGCTGAAAGCCGGATGCGACTGCGGTCCATCGATGTTCAGATGCTGCGGATCCTGGAAGAGATCTCAGCGGGCCGTCAGGAAAGTCTCGCGGAATTGCGCAAGGACATCGACCTGTTGGTCAAGGCCTTTGCACGCCCGCAAGGGCTCGGCCGGACGCCGCGCAGCGGCCACGAGGGCTAGGCCATGGCGCTTTCCCGTCGTACAGGTCAGCGTTTCCAGGCATCGATCTGGCCGGGATTTGTGGATGCGATGACGGGCCTTCTGCTCGTTTTGATGTTCCTGCTGACCATTTTCATGGTGGTGCAATTCGTGCTGCGGGAGACGATTTCCGGGCAGGAAAGTCAGCTGGACGAACTGGCAGCTGAAGTTGGTGCACTGGCTGATGCGCTTGGGCTTGAAGAACGGGAAAACAGTCAGCTGCAGGCTCGATTGGGGGCGCTGTCTGCCACTCTTGGCAGCACCCAGGATACGCTGGAACAGGCGCAGGCTGATCTGGTCGAAGCCCGCGGGCAGATCAGCGATTTCGAGGCCCAGGTCGCCAGTCTGCTTCAGCGCCAGCAGCAGGCAGAAGCCACGATCGCCGGTCTGACGACAGAACGCGATCAGCTGGCCGAAGAGCGCGCCACCCTGGAAGGTGAACGCGACAGTCTTTCGCAGGCGCTGGCGGCCAGCCGTGAAGAAATTGACGCACAAGTCGAAGCGGCGCGTCTTGCCGCCGCAAAGCGCGAGGCGCTGGAGGCGTTGATTGCGGATCTGGAAGCGGAGACCGAAGCACAGGCTGCGACGGTGGGCTCGCTTGAGGCTGAGTTGAGCGCGACCGAAGCGGAACGCCTGGCCGAAGCCGCTGCTGCAGAGGCACTGCGCAACCGGCTTCAGAATGCGGATGCCGAACTCACGGCGATGACCCTCGCGCTGGAAGAACAGCGGCAGGCGGCTGAGGACACATTGACGTTGCTCGCTGCAGCCGAGAGCGCAAAAACGCAGTTGGATGCCCGACTGGCAGAGGTATTGAACGCGCTTGACGCTGCCAAGGCCACAGCCCGCGATCGTGATGAGCTGGCCGAACGGCTGACCCGTGTTCTGGCGCAGATGGATGTGTCCGAGGCCGCGGCCAATGATCGGATCGCCACTTTGGAAGCAGAGCTTTCCGATCTGCAGCAGCAGCGTGATCAGGCGCAGTCTGCCCTGGATACCGTCACAGACGACAAGGCCGACACCGAAGAGAAACTGCTGGCCGCTCTTGAACAGCTTGAGCTTGCAAATGCTGCGGCTGCGGACAGGGATGTGCTGCAGCAGCGTCTCTTGGCGGCCCTGAGCGACAGGGAAGACGCCAGCGCAAAGGCGAGCGATCTCGCCTCATTGGCTGAACAGCGCGCCGCACTTCTGGCGCAGGCCCGAGAAAGCCTGAGCCAAGAGCAGGAAATTTCGCAGGAGGCGCAGCGCCAGACCGCTTTGCTGAACCAACAGGTTGCGGCCCTACGTGAACAGCTGGGCAGTTTGCAGGCCTTGCTGGATGACTACAAGGCGCGTGACGTTGCACAGCAGGTGCAGATGCAGAACCTTGGTCAGGATCTCAACGCAGCTCTTGCGCGGGCCGCCGCAGAGGAGCGCCGCCGCCGGATCCTTGAAGAGGAGGAGCGAAAGCGACTGGAGGCCGAGGCCGCGCAGCTGAGTGACAAGGCCCAGGATCTGGAACAATACCGGTCAGAATTCTTTGGGCGTCTGCGCGATGTCCTTGGCAATCAGGAAGGGGTCCGAATTGAAGGCGACCGTTTCGTCTTTGCCTCTGAGGTGTTGTTTGCGCCAGGCAGTGCAGATCTGTCGCCCGAGGGCCGTGCGGAAATCGCCAAGGTTGCCCGTATTCTGCAAACCGTCGCCGCCGCCATTCCGCAGGGGATCAACTGGATCATCCGGGTTGATGGGCACACCGATGACACGCCGCTTGGGGCTCATCCGAAGTTTGCCGATAACTGGGAGCTGAGCCAGGGAAGGGCATTGTCTGTCGTCCGCTATATGGTGCAGGCGCTGGGGATCCCGCCCGAGCGCCTGTCAGCCAATGGCTTTGGCGAATATCAGCCAGTCAACCCGGCGGAAACGCCGGAGGCGCGCGCTCAGAACCGCCGGATCGAGCTGAAATTCACCGAACGCTGACTGGTGCGGCCCAGCGAGGGCGCAGCCGGGATATCAGTGCCAGGGCCTCTTGCGGTGGCGCCTGTTCCCGACGCTGATAGTTGCTGCCATCCCGCTCGCGCTGCAGCAGCCCGCAAGAAATCATTGTTCGCCGTAGCGTCGCGGGATCTTCAAAGCTGTGCATCTCGTTCAGGCGTGTGTTGATGTCTTTCTCGCTTATTGCAGTAGCCGCAGGTATCCGTGACCACAGCACAAAGAGCGCAAGTGTCTGGACTGATCTGCGCGATGGCCATTGGCGCAGCCGTCCCGCATCGTCGAACTGGGCCAGGGTGCGCTCGATCAACCGTTGGTCCGTGGCATTTGTTTGCTCAGACGGTACAGCCGATTGGGCCAAACGTACGCCCGCTGCCGTGCTCGAGCGCAGGTGTTGATGGTTCTGGTAGCCACCCGCGCGGGCCAGCATATTCATCAAGGTCAGATGGGACGGGGCCGCATCGCCAAGTTGGCGAGAGAGGTGTCGGGTGAATTGAGACAGATCCCCGATGGTAAGCGGGAGAGGTGATTTCGTCATGCTGCATCCATTGCGGCGCCAGCCAATGTCGTTGGTCGCTGTCCTGACGACGGGCGCCTGTGCATGAGACACGGGAAACCAATCAGATCATGGCAGGTTTAGCATCCCCTGAAGAGGGGCAGCGACGCCTCGGTGTCTGCCGACCGTTCAAGCAACGTACCCCCAACCATGGCCGAGGCCAAGAGGGGCTTGGGCTTTACTCTACGATCATTTGCCGGGTTTCGCGATCAATCACTTCCCCTGCGCGGCTGAGTGTAGCAGTTGCGCTGTAGGTTCCTGCCGGTAGCCCGGTGCCGCGCATGCGCTTGCCCGTCGCACGAAACAGCTGGGCCTGACCTTTCTCAAGCAGGTCGGTCTGTTCAATGATGACCCCATCTGGCCCATCGATCCGCAATGTCATGCTGTCTCCACTGCGGCTGCCAAAGGCATAGACCCAGAAAACCAGCGCCGAGGATCCGGCAGGAAGGGGGGAAAGATCTGCCTCTCCGGCTTTGATGGCGCCGAATTTGGGGATCTGGTTGGAAAAGCCGCTGCCAAGAAATCCGCCTGCCTGATACGGGATCTGCTCCCGCCACAGGGCATCTGTGCCGCCCGAAGGGGCACATTTCGCGATCATGTCAGGGGTGAAGGGATCAACCGGCCTGCCGTCCAAGCGAACCGACAGGTGGAGGTGCGGAAACTGCGTGCTCCCCGAGAGGCCCACCTGGCCCAAAGGCGTTCCACTTTTGACCTTGTCACCTGTGGCGACCTGGATAGAGCCGTTTTTCATGTGGCAATATTGGGTTTCCCAGCCGCCGGGGTGGCGCAGCAATACCCCGTTGCCGCATTCACGCCCTGCAATCGCGGGATCGTCTCGACCGAGAGAGTAGCGATCCGTCATCCCGTCGCGCGCACCAACGACGGTGCCGTCCGCTGCTGCCAGAACAGACACGCCATCAACCATATCGCTGAGGTAGGGCAGGGCGATATCCGTGCCCTTGTGACCATCGTAGGTCAGCCCGTTGCAGGTATAATCCCGCATCGACGCGCCGGGGTCATGGTCGACGTATTGTTGGATGTGGCAGGTCTCGCCGAGCGTACAGCCCAGCGGCCAGTCCAGAACAAGTTCGCTCGCCGCGACGGGCGCGGCGAGCGATGTGGCAAATGCCAAAATAGGCAGTCGGTGCATTCCGGTTTTACTCAGCAGTCAAAAGCGGAGGTTTGTCGCCCGAAATCTGTGGCTTTCCGGGGCCTTCGATCCGTAGATCAAGCTTGCCGTCCTTGATGCCGACCTTGACGAGCCCGCCCTTGGACAGCTTGCCAAACAGCAGCTCCTCGGCCAGTGGCTTCTTGATGTGCTCCTGGATCACCCGGCCGAGTGGGCGGGCGCCCATGCGATCATCATAGCCCTTGTCTGCCAGCCACTCTGCCGCCTTGCGGGTCAGCTCGATAGAGACATTGCGATCCATCAGCTGTGCCTCAAGCTGCAGCACGAATTTCTCGACGACCTGCAGGATCACCTCTTTCGGCAGTGCACCGAAGGAGATCACCGCGTCCAGGCGGTTGCGGAATTCAGGGCTGAATGTCCGCTCGATTGCTGCCGTATCCTCGCCTTCGCGACGGTCGCGGCCAAAGCCGATGGCGGCCTTTGCCTGTTCCGACGCGCCGGCGTTGGAGGTCATGATCAGCACCACGTTGCGGAAATTGACAGTCCGGCCGTTGTGATCGGTCAGCTGGCCGTTGTCCATCACCTGCAACAGGATGTTGAACACGTCCGGGTGCGCCTTTTCGATCTCGTCCAGAAGCAGCACACAGTGAGGGTGCTGGTCGACACCATCCGTGAGCAGGCCACCCTGATCAAACCCGACATAGCCGGGAGGGGCGCCAATCAGGCGGGAAACGGCGTGTTTCTCCATGTATTCCGACATATCAAAACGCAGCAGTTCAACACCCAGTGTATCCGCCAACTGCTTGGCCACCTCGGTTTTGCCGACGCCGGTCGGGCCCGCAAAGAGATAGTTGCCGATTGGTTTTTCCGGTTCGCGCAGACCGGCACGGGCCAGTTTGATCGCACTGGACAGGGCTTCGATCGCGGCGTCCTGACCAAAGACCACCCGCTTGAGCGAGCGTTCCAGATCCTTCAGCACCTCTGCGTCGTCCTTGGAGACGTTTTTGGGCGGAATGCGGGCAATCTTGGCCACAACGGCTTCGATTTCTTTCACGCCGATGGTCTTGCGCCGTTTGCTTTCCGCGACGAGATGTTGGGCTGCACCTGCCTCGTCGATGACGTCGATCGCCTTGTCCGGGAGTTTGCGGTCATTGATGTAGCGCGCCGACAGCTCCACCGCGGATTTGATCGCATCCGAGGTGAACTTGATCCCGTGATGATCCTCGAAATAGGGCTTCAGGCCTTTCAGGATCTGGATCGAGTCCTCAACAGAAGGTTCGTTCACGTCGATTTTCTGGAACCGGCGCGACAAAGCGCGATCTTTTTCAAAGTGCTGGCGGAACTCCTTGTAGGTCGTGGAGCCCATGGTCCGCAGCTTGCCCCCCTGCAGCGCAGGCTTCAAAAGGTTCGATGCATCCATCGCACCGCCAGAGGTGGCGCCCGCACCGATCACGGTGTGGATTTCGTCGATGAACAGAACCGCGTCAGGGTGCTCTTCCAGTTCGGTGACTACGGCCTTCAGTCGTTCTTCAAAGTCACCGCGATAGCGGGTGCCGGCCAGCAGCGCGCCCATGTCGAGAGAGTAGATGGTGGTATTTGCAAGCACCTCTGGCGTTTCGCCAGCGACGATCTTGCGCGCCAGCCCTTCGGCAATCGCGGTTTTGCCCACACCAGGATCGCCAACCAGCAGCGGGTTGTTCTTGCGACGGCGGCACAGCACCTGGATGCAGCGTTCCACTTCGTGGCTGCGGCCGATCAGCGGGTCAATGTCGCCTTCTCGCGATTTTGCGTTCAGATCGACGCAGTACTTCGCAAGGGCACTCTCTTTCTTGTCGCCATCTGTTGTGGCCTGCTGCTCTTCCTCGATTTCGGGAGAGCCGGACACGTGACGTGTTTCGCCAAATGCGGGATCCTTCGCCACACCATGGGCGATGAAATTCACCGCGTCATAGCGGGTCATGTCCTGATCCTGCAGGAAGTACGCGGCATCGCTTTCGCGTTCGGCAAAGATTGCCACCAGAACGTTGGCGCCGGTTACTTCGGTGCGGCCAGAGGATTGAACGTGAATTGCAGCACGCTGAATGACGCGTTGAAAGGCCGCCGTTGGCACGGCTTCGGAGCCGTCAATATCCGTCACCAGATTGGCGAGGTCTTCGTCAATGAATTCTACCAGGGTTGCACGCAGTTCTGAAAGATCGACGCTGCAGGCGCGCATGACGCGTGCGGCTTCGGGCTCGTCCAGCAGGGCAAGCAGCAGATGCTCCAGAGTTGCGAATTCGTGACGCCGTTCATTTGCCAGCGCAAGCGCGGCGTGAATGGCCTGTTCCAAAGTGCTCGAGAATGAAGGCACGGGCGTGCTCCTCTTGGTCTTGGGTTGGCTGTGAGGCTGTGGTGGAATTGCCTTGCCGTCCACAGTCCAACCATGTCCTGATAGTATTAGAGTTTGGTTGATAGCTGCCCGGCTTCAAGTTCTTTCTTGCAATTTCATGTCACATTTATCGTGACTGTGCCGTGAAAAGGCAGCGCATCAGCTCAGAAGTTGTCCTTTCTGCTGCGGATTTCGGCAAAGACTTCCGCATCTTGCGCATGGGCCATTCCCAGCGCATTTTTCACCTCTGCCAGATCCGCACGCAGAAACGGGTTGGTGTCCTTTTCTTCCTGCAATGTAGAGGGCACGGTGGGCCGACCTTCGGCGCGCGCGTTGTCGATTGCGTTTGCCCGCAGACGAAGCGCCTTGTTATCGGGCTCAATCGTGATTGCAAAGCGGGCATTTGACTGGGTGTACTCGTGGCCGGAATAGACAGTGGTTTCGCTCGGCAGGGCCTTCAGTTTCTGCAGGCTGGCCCACATCTGTTCCGGGGTGCCCTCGAACAATCTGCCGCAGCCAAGCGCCATCAGACTGTCCGCGGTAAAAAGTGCCTTTTCGCTAGGCAGGTGAAAGGCGATGTGCCCGACGGTATGGCCTGACACATCAAGGACCTCCACCTCAGCCCCAAGGCAGTCAAACCGGTCTCCCTCGCTCACGGACAGATCCAGATCCGGGAGGCGATGGGCATCGGCGCTGGCTCCAACAACCTTTGCGCCAAAGGCGGCGCGCAGCGCATCGACGCCATCGACGTGGTCCCAGTGGTGGTGTGTGAGCAGGATCAGATCAAGCCCCCAGCCGCGCTTGTCCAGTTCGGCTTTGATCGCTGCCTCCTCTGGTGCGTCGACGAGTGCCGTCTGGCCGGTGTCGTCATTGTGCAGCAAAAAGGCATAGTTGTCAGACAGGCAGGGCAGGGTGATGATCTCAAGGGGCATGGTCATTCGCTTCTCGATGGGTAAACTGACGGCGACTGGCCTCAGATTGGCCCAAGCAACGGACGCCCGCAATGCATCTTGATGTTCAGGATCTGAGGAACTTTTACTACCGTAGCACGCTGGGGCGCGCTGCCCAGGCGTCGATCCGGGGGCGTTTGCGGGATCTTTGGCCGGAGGCCACAGGGCAGACCGTCGCGGGCTTCGGCTTTGCTGCGCCGCTTCTGCGACCCTATCTCAAGGATGCGCGCCGCGTCATGGCGCTGATGCCGGGCCCGCAGGGGGTGATGCAATGGCCTGCCGGAATGGCGAATGTCTCTGTCCTGTGCGAGGAAACGGCCTGGCCTATCGAGACGGGCCATGTGGATCGGTTGGTCCTGCTGCACGGGTTGGAGACATCTGATCGTCCTTCACATCTGCTGGAGGAGTGTTGGCGCGTTCTGGGCCCCGGCGGGCGGGCGGTTTTTGTTGTGCCCAATCGTTCGGGGCTCTGGGCGCGATCGGATGATACGCCGTTTGGCTTTGGGCGGCCCTATACACTGAGCCAGGTCGAGAACCAGCTGCGGCTTCATCAGTTCACCATCGAACGCCATTTGGGCGCGCTTTACCTGCCGCCGAGTCAACGTCGGTTCTGGCTGCGGGCGGGGCCGTTGTTCGAACGCTTGGGAGATCGTTTGCCTGCGATGCTTGGGGGCGGTGTCTTTTTGGTCGAGGTGAGCAAGCAGACCCACATTCAACGTGGTGAGATGACACGCCTCAAGCCGCCAAATCCGATCCGGGTGCTGGAAGGGCTTTCAAACCCCATGCCTGAGCCGGCCTGACCCACGCCAGAATTCGAGCTTCTTAAACTTGACCTCCGGCAGCGGGTGTTTGGTCTGTGGGTGCCCTCAGGTCATGATTCCCCGCCGATTGCTCAAATCCGCGCTTTCGGCGCTCATTTTCGACGGTTTCGCGGTTTTTGGGCCTCGCAGCGCCGTTTTTCACTGTTTTGGAATCGCAAAATTGACCCCTAAAGTTGGTTTTTTTGCCGCATGTTCTGCCTGTTCCCGGCGGAATATCGCCTACACCATTGAAATCAAACAATTGTTTGATTTCGACGCGGGTTTTCAAGGCAGTTGATAGGTTGCCATCCCTCTGCTACATCCACGCTGATTTTGACGCCCCACCGAATTGTGGGGAGACCTCACGCCCCCGGACGCAACTTAGCGGTCGCCAACCGGGGCCAATATCGGAAGGGTGGACGTGTCCGAACCAGCTTCGATTTCCGCAGGCATTGCTGCGCGCTATGCCACCGCGATCTTTGAGATCGCCGAAGAAAGCAAGGCGCTTGATAGCCTTGAATCCAGCATCAACGATCTGTCCGCCGCGCTGGCGGACAGCGAGGATCTCCGCGATCTGATCACGTCACCTGTGGTGTCGCGTGACGAGCAGGAGACCGCAATCAGCGCCGTTGCTGCCAAGATGGGTGTCGCACCCGTTCTGGCAAATTCCCTGGCTCTGATGGCGCAAAAGCGTCGCCTGTTCGTGCTGCCCGCGCTGATCGAAGCGCTGCGTGCACGCCTTGCAGAGACCCGCGGTGAGATCACTGCCGATGTCACATCGGCAAAAGCGCTGACCAAAACCCAGAGCGAAAAGCTGGCCAAGACCCTGGCAGAGCGCACTGGCAAGAAGGTCGTTATCAATGCAACCGTCGATGAGAGCATCATTGGCGGTCTTGTCGTTAAAGTGGGCTCGAAGATGATCGACAACTCGATCCGCTCCAAGCTCAACTCCCTACAGAACGCAATGAAAGAGGTCGGATAAATGGGTATCCAAGCAGCAGAGATTTCTGCGATCCTGAAAGACCAGATCAAGAATTTTGGTCAAGAAGCCGAGGTGGCAGAAATTGGCCGCGTGCTGTCCGTTGGTGACGGTATTGCCCGCGTCTATGGCCTCGACAACGTTCAGGCCGGTGAAATGGTTGAGTTCCCCGGCGGCATCATGGGTATGGCGCTGAACCTGGAAGCCGACAACGTTGGTGTTGTTATCTTCGGTTCCGACCGCGACATTAAAGAAGGTGACACTGTAAAGCGCACCAACTCGATCGTGGACGTTCCCGCTGGCCCCGAGCTGCTGGGTCGCGTTGTGGACGGTCTTGGCAACCCGCTGGACGGCAAAGGCCCGATCAACGCTGCCGAGCGTAAAGTGGCAGACGTCAAAGCGCCGGGCATCATCCCGCGTAAATCGGTTCACGAGCCGATGGCAACCGGCCTGAAGTCCGTTGACGCGATGATCCCGATCGGCCGTGGCCAGCGAGAGCTGATCATTGGCGACCGTCAGACCGGTAAAACAGCCGTTGCTCTGGACGCGATCCTGAACCAGAAAGTCTACAACGACGCAGCTGGCGACGACGACTCCAAGAAACTGTACTGCGTTTACGTTGCTGTTGGTCAGAAACGTTCGACCGTGGCACAGCTGGTGAAGAAGCTGGAAGAAACCGGCGCGATGGAATACTCCATCGTTGTTGCAGCAACCGCATCCGAGCCTGCACCGCTGCAGTTCCTGGCACCTTATGCCGCGACCGCAATGGCCGAGTACTTCCGCGACAGCGGCAAACACGCCCTGATCATCTATGATGACCTGTCCAAGCAGGCTGTTGCTTATCGTCAGATGTCCCTGCTGCTGCGTCGTCCGCCGGGCCGCGAAGCGTATCCTGGTGACGTTTTCTACCTGCACTCCCGTCTGCTGGAGCGTTCCGCGAAACTGAACGAAGAGTTCGGCGCGGGCTCCCTGACTGCTCTGCCGGTTATCGAAACCCAGGGCGGCGACGTTTCCGCGTTTATTCCGACCAACGTGATCTCGATCACCGACGGCCAGATCTTCCTGGAAACCGAACTGTTCTACCAGGGTATCCGTCCTGCTGTGAACACCGGTCTGTCGGTTTCGCGTGTGGGCTCCTCGGCTCAGACCAACGCAATGAAATCCGTTGCTGGTCCGGTTAAGCTGGAACTCGCTCAGTACCGCGAAATGGCTGCCTTTGCTCAGTTCGGCTCCGACCTTGATGCCGCAACCCAGCAGCTGCTGAACCGTGGTGCACGTCTGACCGAGCTGATGAAACAGCCGCAGTACGCACCGCTGACCAACGCTGAAATCGTCTGCGTGATCTTTGCGGGCACCAACGGCTACCTCGACAAAGTCGACGTTAAGGACGTTGGCCGCTACGAAGCTGGCCTGCTGGCGCACCTGCGTGGCAAGCACCAGGACCTGCTGGATTGGATCACCAACGAAGATCCGAAGATCAAAGGCGATGCCGCCGACAAGATCAAAGCAGCTCTGGACGCGTTCGCCGCTGACTTCGCTTAAGGGGGGACGAGGCGATGCCGAGTCTTAAGGACCTTAAAATCAGGATCGAGTCGGTCAAATCGACCCGCAAGATCACCAAAGCCATGCAGATGGTGGCCGCGGCGAAACTTCGCCGCGCCCAGGAAGCTGCCGAAGATGCGCGTCCCTACGCCGAGCGGTTCAATGCCGTGATGGCCGGTCTCGCCGCTTCTGTCGGTGGCAGCGATTCTGCACCCAAACTGCTTGCCGGCACCGGTAACGACCAGGTTCACCTCCTGGTCGTGATGACTGCCGAACGCGGGCTCTGCGGGGGCTTCAACTCCAACATCGCCAAGCTGGCCCGGGTGAAAGCCCAGGAGCTGGTCGCGGCAGGCAAGACCGTCAAGATCCTGACAGTCGGCAAAAAAGGCCGGGACGCGCTGAAGCGTGACCTGGGCGATCATTTTGTCGGTCACGTGGATCTGAGCGAAGTCAAGCGCGTGGGCTATGCCAACGCACAAGACATCGCCAAGGACGTGCTGGCCCGCTTCGACGGTGGGGAATTCGACGTTGCGACGATCTTCTACGCGAAGTTCGTGAACGTCGTGACCCAGGTTCCGACCGCCCAGCAGGTGATCCCGGCGTCCTTTGAGGCCGCGGAAGACGGTGCTGCATCTGGTACTGCTGACTACGACTACGAGCCCGGTGAAGAGGCCATCTTGGCTGACTTGCTGCCGCGTGGCGTTGCAACGCAGATCTTTGCAGCTCTGCTGGAGAATGGGGCTTCCGAACAGGGTGCCCGGATGAGCGCGATGGACAATGCGACCCGCAACGCGGGCGACATGATCGACAAGCTGACCATCGAGTTCAACCGCTCGCGTCAGGCCGTGATCACCAACGAGCTGATTGAAATTATTTCGGGCGCCGAGGCGCTCTAAGAGACAACCGGAGACGAAACATGGCACAAGCAAAAGGCAAGGTGACCCAGATCATCGGCGCCGTTGTGGACGTTCAATTCGACGACCACCTGCCCGCAATTCTGAACGCGCTGACCACCGACAACAACGGCAAGCAGCTGGTTCTGGAAGTTGCACAGCACCTGGGCGAAAACACCGTCCGTACCATCGCGATGGACGCGACCGAAGGTCTGGTTCGCGGTCAAGCCGTAGCCGACACCGGCGCGCCGATCTCGATCCCCGTCGGCAACGCGACCCTGGGCCGCATCCTGAACGTCGTGGGCGAGCCCGTTGACGAACAGGGCCCCGTCGTGGCCGCGGAAACCCGCGCAATCCACCAGCCTGCTCCGGAATTCAGCGACCAGTCGACTGAATCCGAAGTTCTGGTAACCGGCATCAAAGTTATCGACCTGCTGGCCCCCTACGCGAAGGGTGGTAAGATTGGTCTGTTCGGCGGTGCGGGCGTTGGTAAAACCGTTCTCATCATGGAACTCATCAACAACATCGCAAAAGTGCACTCGGGCTTCTCCGTGTTCGCTGGTGTTGGTGAACGGACCCGTGAAGGTAACGACCTCTACCACGAGATGATCGAATCCAACGTTATCAAGCCCGATAACCTGGAAGAATCGCAGGTTGCTCTGGTTTATGGCCAGATGAACGAGCCTCCGGGTGCGCGTGCACGCGTTGCTCTGACCGGTCTGACCCTCGCGGAGCAGTTCCGTGACCAGTCCGGTACCGACGTTCTGTTCTTCGTCGACAACATCTTCCGCTTCACTCAGGCGGGTTCCGAGGTGTCCGCTCTGCTCGGTCGTATTCCTTCGGCGGTGGGCTACCAGCCGACCCTGGCGACCGACATGGGTGCGATGCAGGAACGTATTACCTCCACCAAGAACGGCTCGATCACCTCGATCCAGGCTGTTTACGTTCCCGCGGACGACCTTACCGACCCCGCACCGGCAACCACCTTTGCTCACCTCGATGCGACCACCGTTCTGAACCGTGCGATCTCCGAGCTGGGCATCTACCCGGCGGTTGACCCGCTGGACTCCACTTCCCGCCTGATGGACCCGTCCATCGTGGGTGAGGAGCACTACAAGGTGGCATCCGACGTTCAGCAGATCCTTCAGCGCTACAAGTCGCTGCAAGACATCATCGCGATCCTCGGCATGGACGAACTGTCCGAAGAGGATAAGCTGACCGTGAGCCGCGCGCGTAAGATCCAGCGCTTCCTGTCCCAGCCGTTCGACGTTGCAAAGGTCTTCACCGGCGCAGACGGCAAACAGGTTCCGCTGGAAGACACCATCGCGTCGTTCAAAGCTGTTGTGGCTGGCGAATACGACCACCTGCCCGAAGGCGCCTTCTACATGGTTGGCGGCATCGATGAGGTGATCGCAAAAGCCGAGAAAATGGCTGCTGACGCGGCCTAAGGAGGGCCCTGATGGCTGATACGATGCAATTCGACCTCGTTAGCCCGGAGCGCCGCTTGGCGTCGCTCCCGGTGACGGCGGTAATGATCCCCGGCGCGGAAGGCGACATGACGGCAATGGCCAACCATGCGCCGACCATCACCACGCTGCGCCCGGGTGTCCTGCGGGTCGAGAGCCCCGAAGGCACATCCGAGTATCTGGTGACTGGTGGGTTTGCTGAAATCGGCGCTGACGGTCTGTCTGTCCTTGCTGAGAAGGCAATCCCGATGGATCAGATGACACGTGCTCATCTGGACGAGCTGATCGAGGAAGCCCGCACGACCTACAAAACCGTGCAGGAAACCGATCAACCGCATGGCCTGGTGGAAGATGCCGCCAAGCTGCTCGCTGATATGGAAGCCCTTGGCACCCATATGAGCCTCTGATCCAGACGGTCTCTACTGCTTTTGAAACCGGCCCCTTGCGGGCCGGTTTTGTTTTTTGGCATCCTGTGGTTGATCGGGGTCAGACCCGGACCAGAAAAGGGCGGCCATCGGTCGTAAAGCGCATGCAGCGGATAGACAGCCCTCGGATCGGGGTGGATCAGGGCGACATTGAGATTTTCTCCGAGTTCGAAGAGGGCGGCGCCATGTGGGCCGGTGATGGCCCGCGTGAGCGTCGGCGTCATGTCCGCTTTGGCGAAAGCTTCAGCGCGCCACCTGTTGTGCATATCTCGACCTCTCTCGTCGACATGGCGGCTGGCACGGCGTTTCGCAGCGAGCTGGTGGCCGAAGACATCACGGTCGATGGTTTCGACATTGTCTTCCGGACCTGGAACGACACCCGTGTCGCCCGCATCCGTGCGGCGTGGATGGCGATTGGCAATCTCCCCTTCGGAGATGACTGGGATGTGTCCTAAGGTGTCCTAAGGGTCCTGACGGTTCTTTGGGTAGCGGGTGGTCCCGGAGAAGGGTGGCAACCAGTCTTCCCGGCTCCTGCACCACAGCTCATAATCCGGCCTGAGCCCGTCGGAGCTGGCCATTGAGCCCAGATGGATTTCAATCTCTTCCCCGGTTTCGGCAAAGACGGAAGACCCACAGTTGGGGCAGAAATGGCGCCCGTTGTAATGGCTGGACGCACCGCTCACGCGCACGGCTGATGCAGGAAAGATCGCGGCGGCATAAAACAGCGCCCCGTGATGGCGCCGACAGTCCTTGCAGTGACATATTCCCACCCGAAGCGGGCTGCCCTCTGCGCGGAGGCGAATGGCTCCGCACAGGCAGGCTGCGTCGTAATGCTCTGCCATCTCTGACTCCTTCGGCTGCTGGTGCTTAACCTAGGGGAGTGCGCGCGCGTCTGTCCATCGCAGGACGAGATCGCAAAGAAAAACCCCCGCGACTTGCGCGAGGGTTTGAAAGGCAATCGGTACGCATCGATGTCTTGCGTATCGCGAACGCTCAACCGCCGTGGGTGAGCGACTCGTAGATCGGCAACAGGGTCTTGTCTTCAAACAGCGAGGACACAGATGTGCCGTGCCAAATGTTCAGGATCGCCTGCGTGAACAGGGGGGCCGTTGGCAGAATGCGGATATTCGGCGCGGCAAGAACGGCTTCGGTCGGCTGAATGGTATCGGTGAGAACCAGCGATTTCATGACCGAGTTGGTGACACGCTCAACCGCAGGGCCGCTCATGACGCCGTGTGTGATATAGGCGTGGACTTCACGTGCGCCATTATCCAACAGAACCTGTGCCGCCTTGCAAAGCGTGCCGGCGGTGTCGCACATGTCGTCAACGATAAGGCAGATCTTGTCGGTCACGTCACCAATCACGGTCATCTCGGCAACTTCACCGGGCTTCTCGCGGCGCTTGTCCACGATGGAGAGAGGCGCATTGATGCGTTTTGCCAATTCGCGAGCACGGGCAACGCCGCCGACGTCCGGCGAGACCACCATGATATCGCTGAGGCTGTCCTTGAATTGGTTTTTCACATCCAGCGCAAAGATCGGCGAGGCGTAGAGGTTGTCGACGGGAATGTCGAAGAACCCCTGGATCTGAGCGGCGTGCAGATCCATGGTCAGGATCCGCTCAATGCCGGCGCCGGTCAGCATGTTGGCGACCAGCTTTGCCGAAATCGGTGTCCGTGCCTTTGTGCGGCGGTCCTGGCGGGCGTAGCCGAAGTAGGGGATCACAGCGGTGATACGTTGGGCCGAGGAGCGACGCAGGGCATCGGCGATGATCAGCAGCTCCATCAGGTTGTCATTGGCCGGGTTCGAAGTCGGCTGAATGATGAACATGTCCTCGCCGCGGACGTTTTCATAGACTTCTACGAAAATCTCGCCGTCGTTGAAGCGTTCGACGCGGGCATCTACCAGCCCTTGATCGACGCCCCGGTGCATGGACATGCGGCGCGTAATGGATTGGGCGAGCGGAAGGTTGGCGTTCCCAGCGATCAGCTTGGGTTCGTTCAAGGTCGGCATTGGCTGTTATCCCCAGGCAGCAATGGCAGTGTGACAGATTCGTGATGGTGGCCTCCGCTTAACATGCACGTAACGTCGCGCATAGAATTAAAGCGGAAGATCTGCCCTGCTGTTGCGTTCACAAAACGACAAATTACAAGTGCTTGCATATCTGATGCAGGCATTTGGCAATCGAGAGGTCTTTCCTGGTGAATGAAATCATTGGCAATCTACCCCAGGGGGTTTTTGCCCGCAGCTTCGGCTCAGGGGCGCGTCCGGTGCTTGCGGTTCATTGTTCGCTTGCGCATTCCGGTGCTTGGCGGGCGCTTGGCGCAGAACTGGAGAGTGAGGCGACATTGCATGGCTTTGATCTCTTGTCTCACGGGCGCAGCCCCGACTGGGATGGCGAGGGTATCCTGCAGTTGCGCAACCGGGACGCGGGCTTGGCATTGATTGACGCGATGGGCCTTGCAGACCGCGGACCGATCGACCTTGTCGGGCATTCATTCGGCGCGACTGTCGCGCTCGCAATGGCACAGGCGCGCCCTGAGTTGGTACGCAGCCTCACCATGATCGAGCCGGTATTGTTCGCCTCTGCTGGCATGGACGACCCGGCGGCGCTAGAGGCGATGCGCGAGGCTCATCTTGAAGTGCGCTCGACCTTTGCCGCTGGGGATTTGGAGCAGGCAACACGTCTGTTCAACCGCGCCTGGGGAACGGGCCATCCGAAATGGGCTGATCTTCCTGAACAGAGCCGGGCGGCCATGATGCGCAGTTTTCCGGGCGTCATGGCGTGCGACAGTCAGGTCTATGATGACGAAGCCGGTCTGGTGGCCGAAGGCCAGTTGGAGAAACTCCAGATGCCGGTAATGGTGATTGACGGGAGCGAGACGCAGCCAATCATGCATGTCGTGAGCAAAGCGCTTAGCTCACGGATTGGCGATGTGACCTTCCACAGGATTGCGGGGGCAGAGCATATGGTGCCGATTACCCATGCACCGGACGTTGCGGACCTGCTGCGCGCATTCTGGAACTGATCCGAAAAGAAAAAGCGACGCGGCCGGGCTGCGTCGCTTTTGCGTCTGAACAGTGATCTGAAGGCTCAGAGAAGGTTGAGAAAACCCTCGATCTGATCGTCACCAATCGACCAGTCACAAACAAACCGCGCGGTGACAGTTTCATCCGCAGGGCCGTCAAGATCACCATCCCAAAGGTGATAGACGGCGCCCGCATCAAACAGTTTCTGATGGGTCGCGCGGGGAAGGGCGGCAAAGATCATGTTGGCCTGGGGGTCATGACTGAAGTCAGCCCCCGCCGCGCGCAGCCCCTCGGCGAGACGGGCCGCTTTCGTGTTGGCGGTGCGAGCGTTCCTCAGCCAGAGATCATCCGTCAGATAGGCCAGCATCTGCGCCGACAGGTAGCGATGTTTAGAGAACAAATGCGCGCCACGCTTGCGGCGGTATTCAAATTCCTGCGCTTTGCTCGGATCAAAGAAGATCACGGCCTCTACACCCATGCAGCCGTTTTTGGTGCCGCCAAAAGACACGGCATCCACGCCTGCTTTCCAAGTCATCTCTGCCGGTGTGCAGCCAAGGGAAACCAAGGCATTTGCAAAGCGTGCACCATCAAGATGAACTGGCAAACCATAGGATTTTGCGACGTCACACAGCGCGCGCAGCTCTTCCTGAGAATAGACCGTACCGAATTCAGTGACCTGAGTGATCGACACCGGCCCTCGCTGGGGGCCGTGAACGCCACGGGTCTCTTCCCCTTCGATCGCCGCGCGCAGCGACGCAGGTGTCATCTTGTCTTCCTTGGTGACCAGCGTGAGCTTGGCGCCCCCGGCATAGAATTCCGGTGCATTGCACTCATCCATGTTGATGTGCGCAGGGCCGGTGCAAAAGATGGTCTGCCAGGGCTGGGTCAGGGTCGACAGGGCAAGCACATTGGCCGCCGTTCCGGTTGCAACGAGATAGACTGCGGCCTCGGGCGCCTCAAAGATATCACGGATACGAGCGGTGACCTGGGCCATTTCATCATCGGCGCCATAGCCCATCGCGTAGCCACTGTTGGCAGCGCCGAGGGCGGCCAGGATTTCGGGGCTGGCTGGGCCGGAGTTGTCTGAGGCAAAATGCATTAAATCGGCTCCTCGATAATGTGGTCTTCCCAGTCTTCTTCCGGGGTTTCAAATTCGGACACTGTCCAGCCGCGCACCGAGACGCCAGCATCATGAACCGTTTCAGGATTGCCTGTCAGCAGGGGGTGCCATTGTGGCAATGGCTTGCCTTCCCACAGCAGGCGATACGCGCAGGTCTGCGGCATCCAATAGGCGTGGGTGTCGAGATTGTCTGGTTTCAGGACGATGCATTCAGGCACGAATTGATGCCGGATCTCATAGTGAACACAGCGGCAGGTCGCATCGTCCAGCAGCCGACAGGCCACACGCGTCAGCGCGACTTCGCCTGTGTCTTCATCTTCCAGTTTGTTCAGGCAGCATTTGCCGCAGCCATCACAGAGCGCTTCCCACTCTTTGTCATTCAGCTGGCTGAGCGGTTTCTTTTCCCAGAACCGCTTGGCGAGCCCCTTGCGATCAATGCCCTCGCTCATAGCGCGCTCAGGATATTGCGGGCCTTCACGCAGTCGGCCTCCATCTGGGCGAGCAACCCATCGAGCCCGTCAAACGTCATTTCCGGGCGCAGGTAATCGACCAGTCCGACAGAGAGTGTCGCCCCGTAAAGGTTGCCGGTGAAGTCAAAGAGAAAGGTCTCGATATTCGGGTGGCTGCCATCAAACATGGGCCGCACTCCGACGGAGGCTGCGCCGTGATAACTGCCCTTGTTGGGGCCATCCAGAACATCAACAAGCACGGCATAGACGCCAAAGGCAGGCTGGTGCAGGCCATCGATGGACATGTTTGCCGTCGGATAGCCCAATTCGCGGCCGCGTTGCTCTCCTCCGATCACTTCGCCTTCGATGCGATGCCAATGGCCGAGCATATTCGCCGCATCGCGCGGGCGGCCGTCGCTCAGGGCTCGGCGGATCGCGGTAGAAGAGACCGTGTCCTCGGAATATTCCATCAACGGCGCAATGGTCACGCCAAACCCCATCTCGGCACCAAAACGCTGCAGGTCTTCTGCGGTCCCTGCACGGCCCTTGCCAAAGCAAAAATCCGATCCCACCACCACATGGCGCAGGCCCAGGCCGTCAGCGATGACTTTGCGGGCAAAGCCCTCTGGCGAAAGGCCGGACAGCGCGGCATTGAAGTTCAATTGATACAGTCGCTCCACGCCCAGCTTTTCCAGCCGAGAGGCGCGGGCCTCCGCGGACATCAGTCGAAATGCCGGGGCGTCGGGGGCAAAGAACTCACGCGGGTGGGGTTCAAATGTCATCACGCCCAGCGGGGCATCTGGCACCGCGTTGCGGGCAAGGTCGATCACGGATTGATGGCCGCGGTGGACACCATCAAAGTTGCCGATGGCGGCAGAAGCACCACGGTCCTGCGGGTCGACGAACTGGAAGTCACGGATAATGCGCATGGGCCTTGCCTAGCGGCGCGAGCACCCTGTTGCAAGGGCCATGCTTGGTTGCGGCCAGGTGACCTAGTCGAACTTGCGCGACGGCGCCATGACCATGGCCTCGCCGACAAGAACCTTTTTGCCCTCGACCATGCAGCGGCAGTCCAGCTTTACCCGGCGTTTGTCGATTTCGATGCCTGTGACCTCTACCTCGGCCAGAACCAGATCACCTGGCCGCACCGGTGCGAGAAACTTCAGCGACTGGCTCATGTAGATCGTGCCGTGGCCGGGCAGCTGCTCCCCGATCACCGCCGAGATCAGACCCGCAGTCAGCATGCCGTGGGCGATGCGGCCCTGAAACATGGTGTCCTGTGCATAGGATTCGTCCAGGTGAACGGGGTTGTGGTCGGTGGATACCTCCGCGAACATCTCAATGTCCTTGTCGGTGATCTCTTTGCGCAGATACCGCACCATCCCCATCTCGATATCTTCGATGCAGATTGTGCCGCGTGGAAAGTTGTCCAACATGTGCTTCTCCCGATTGTAGGTCTCCGGGAGAAGCGGGATCATGCCGCAACAAAATCACCCCAGATAATCCATTGGGGTAATTTTATTACTTCGCAGCTGCAGAAAATCAAGTGTTTTCTGCGTTAGCGCAATTTGCCGATCGAATAGGTCGGTGCAGATTTTTCTTTTTCCAGATAAGCGCTTAGCGCGTCTGCATCTGGTTGGTGGTCGGTTTTGGTTTCTTTGGCCGCAAGTCCACCTGTGATGAAGAGTGAGTCCAGACCCTCTCCCATCGCTCCGGCGATGTCGGTGTGGGGGCCGTCTCCGATCGCCATGATCTCGCTGTCGGCAATCTCCTGGCCCAGTTCCGCGAGGCGCCGGCGTGCCAAGTCGTAGATCGGCGGATGCGGTTTTCCAAAGTAGAGGCTTTCTCCGCCCATTTCGGTGTAAAGCTTGGCCAGGGCCCCTGCACACCATTCCCGCACCTCGCCACGATCAACCACGATGTCCGGGTTCGCGCACAGGAGTTTCATGCCCATCTGTTTGGCATACAGAAAATCAGCACGATTGACGTCTGGATCGGCCATCGTGTCAAAGGGGCCGCAGCAGACGATGCCTTCGGCGTCCTTCAGCGGCACGCGGGTGATTTCCACAGGGTTTTCGATCACTTTCATGGGTTCAAAGAAACCAGCGTCACGCTCCCACTCTCCCATGAAATAAACCTTCTCGCCCACTGCACCGCTCAACATCGCCGCGCGCGCAGAGTCGCCTGAGGTCGCAATGGTGTCATAGGCATCGGCCGGAACGCCAAATTCACCCAATTGTGCCGCAACGCCGGCGCGGGGCTTGGGGGAGTTGGTGACCAGTACGACGATGCCGCCATTGGCGCGATAGCTCTGCAGGGCAGCGACCGCCTCGGGGTAGGCTGTGATGCCGTTGTGAACACAGCCCCAAAGATCAACGAACAGGGCTTTGTATTGATGAGAGACCTCGGCAAGGGAGGAAATGATCTGTGTCATGAGCCAGGCTTTCGCGTTGCGGATTGTTTGGCTCAGCTATGGCAGAGTGGGGTGGATTTGACCAGCAATCGCGGGGTTTTCGGAATTTTAACTCTTCGGGTGCAGAGTCGCCATATCTCAACCTTGGGGTGTGTATGTTATGTTTCGATCAATTTCGATCCGTGCCCGTTTTGTATTGTCGGGCGTTGTTTCAGTTGCGGCCATCCTGATCCTTGCCGCAATCGCAGTTTACAGTCTCTGGCAAAGCGAGCAGGAGTTGGAACGCCAGATACGGGTGACTGATGCCGTCCGTAAGGAGCTCTCTGTGTCTCTCCTTGCAGAACGCCTGCATGGCGGTGTCGCGCTATTGGTGGCCAGTGGCGGTGACATGATTGCCGTTCAACGGCAGGAGGTTCGCAATTCAGTTGACCAGGCGGGTCGGCAGCTAACACAAGCGCTGACTGATTTGCGGGCCGCTGAATTGCCTGCGCAGGCGGAGGGCCAATTGGCGGGCCTCGTCTCCCTCGTGGATAAGTTGGTTGCAGAAGCAAACGCCATTGCGGCTCTTGCCATCAATGATCCGGCCGCTGCGGAGGCAAGAATGGGTGCATTTGAGGCTGAGTATACAGCATTCAAGGAGCGCTATTTGCCAATTGGCAAGGATATCGAGGCGAATGCGGAGATAACGGCAAAGTCGGCCCGCGCCCATGACATGGTGCTGCTTTACATTCTGCTTGGTGTGTCTGGGGTTCTGGTCGTGACTTCGATCTACAACGCCCGGAAAATGATCCTCAATATTGTCAGGCCGGTCGCCCGCATGCGTGCCGCGCTGCATGAGGTTGCTGAAGGCGATCTCGGCTTGAAGGTCGCAGATCGGATGCGTTCAGATGAATTTGGCCTGATCGCCCGCGACGTGGATCGTGTTTCTGGCCGTGTCATGGAAGAACTGGAGCGCCAGAGCGCCCTGCGCGCCGAAAACGAACGGGTGATTGGCCGACTGAAGAGGGGATTGCGCCGCCTCGCAGAGGGGGATTTCAGTCATCGCATCGATGAACAGTTCGAAGGCGACTATGATCAGCTTCGGCAGAATTACAACGAAACCGTAGATCAGTTGAATGCGGTTCTGGCGCGGGTCGTGCAGGCAGCTGCGGCCATTGACGCGCAGTCTGGCGATATTCGCTCCGCCTCCGACGATATGTCGGGCCGCACTGAAAGCCAGGCGGCAACGCTTGAACAGACTGCCGCCGCCCTGGAGGAGATGACAGCGAGCGTGCGCACATCTGCCGGAAATGCGGAAAAGGTCGAAGAGGCCGTTGGCACCGCCCGCAAAGATGTTGAGCACAGCGGTCAGGTGGTCGAGGGAGCCATGGAGGCAATGACCGAGATAGAACGGTCCTCTGGTCAGATTTCCCAAATCATCGGGGTGATCGATGATATCGCCTTTCAAACCAATCTTTTGGCGCTGAATGCGGGTGTTGAAGCTGCCCGTGCGGGTGAGGTGGGGCGCGGGTTCGCGGTGGTGGCCTCTGAAGTGCGGGCCTTGGCTCAGCGGTCCTCGGATGCTGCCAACGAGATCAAGCAACTGATCAGCTCAAGTGTGAAAACCGTTGAGGAAGGCGTTGAAAAGGTTGGCAGCGTGGGAACCGCACTTACGCAGGTGGTCGAACAGGTCAACAGCATTGCAGAGCTGATTTCCGGCATCTCCAGCGAAGCAGCAGATCAGGCACAGGGATTGAACGAGATCAATGTCGGCGTGGCACAGCTAGATACCGTGACCCAGCAAAATGCCGCGATGGTCGAGGAGGCAAGCGGCGCCATCCGTAAAATGAATGGTGAAACTCGGGCTCTCAATCAGATTGTCGGCCAATTCGTCTTGCTTGATGCGCCCGCATCAATTGAGCCTGCGTCTCGTTCTGGGGGACCTATTGCAACTGCGTCGCTGGCTCAGCCCTCTGCATCGGACCTGCCTGACCCGTTGGAAGAGCCGCGCTGGGAAGACTTCAATGAAGAGGGGGTCAGCTGGCCATTCGATGACCAACTGCAAGCGACAGGTGTCGCATGAGCGTGATGGGGAAAAGGTCGGGCCGACATGGATGAACTGCGTCGGTTTGAACTGCCACGGGAACGGGGGGCCGGTGGCTGCCACCTGCAACAATCCTTAAGGCCAGGTGAGAGCAGCCCTGGGAGGGGGCAGGGGATGCGCCCTTTCAGAGAGAAATGAACCCACGGGTCAGGGCAAGCGCCAGCGCATGTTCCCGCGTGCTTGCCCCTAGCGCCTTGCGTGCATTTGCGAAATGTAGGGATACGGCCGCCTCGGACAGCCCAAGTGTTTCTGCGATCCGCGCTGTCATCATTCCTTCGGCCAGAAGCGATAGAACCTCCCGCTGGCGCTGGGTCAATGGACTGGGGCGTGCGGGCTGGTACCCGTTGCCCGGTGCAACTGTGTCACGCTCAATGGTGCTCGCCAGAAGCGCAGAGAACAGTTGCAGTTCTACCTGACTGGCGGGTTGGTCTTCGAGGTGATGACCGTCGTAGGCCAGGGTGACGAACCGGTCGTAGCCCGTCGCGTCCTTGTAACAGCTGCAAAAAAGCGAGCCGAAACCAGCGGCCTTTAGTCCGTGGTTCAGATCCCACTCACGTTTGTCTGACGCATCGCCGCGGTGCAGGACGCCGCAGTCAACGCTCATGTTGCCCTTTTGTTTTGACAGGTTCAGAACCGGTGGATCCACTTCGACATATCCACAGGCGAGATATTCTTCGATCCAATCGCTGGGCATGTCGGTGTTCATCCAGCGAATATCTCCCTGAATTCCGACGGCTTGCGCGACAAGAATGCTCTTTACTCCGATCTTGTCAGCTGCGCGCTGGGCGGCATGCCAGCGGTCCTGCTGATCCTGCGAAAAGAGCAGCGCATCCAGGGTGTCAATCAACCCGTTTTTCATCACATCACCAAAACCAAAAGCACAAGTAACAAACAGGCCGAGAGAGCGCACGCCTTGGTGGATCTCGGCGGCCTATCAATATCCCTAGGTTGGCTGATCCGGGGCCGTTGGGCAATCTTTTCCTGTGGACAGGGGCTTGGCCCGTGCCACCTCTGACAGGCGCTGGTTGGCGGTGTGAGTGTGTTGCCTCCCATTTCCGAGGCTTTAACGAGTGGGCCTTGTGTTGTCTCTGGGCCGCCCGGCGCCTGTCAGCAGGTCCGGAGAGTGTATTGGTAAAGAGGTCAAGAATGACGATTGAGTTTAGGCATGGTCTGAAGATGTGTTTGGTGGTGGCTGCAGTGTCTGCTCTGTCGACGCCAGCGATGTCGGCCGGTGGCAAGCCGAAAGGTGCCCAGCCGACCCCGCCACAGGAAATCATTTCGCTTTATCGCGGCATGACGTCGACTTGGAACAGTGGTGGTTCAGTGTACTGGGCGCCGGACGGCACCTTTCAGGGGATCAATCGGCGCGAAGATGCGGTTGGTGTCGGCAAGTGGTTCGTCACGTCCAAAAGCAAACTATGCGCCGAGGTTACATGGAATGCGGTTGTGGCGGGAAAGCCCAAAACACTGGATGATGAGCAATGCTGGCAGTTCGTTACTGCGCCGGATGGCACCATCTGGGAGCGTTACCTGTCTGGCGACGACAGGAAATGGTACCGCCACAAGCGGGAAAAACAGTCCAAGGGCAACAGCCGCAAGCGGCTGTTTCAAAAGATCAGCGCGCAACTGGGGCTCTAGGCTCAGGTTGATAAGTGACAGCAGGGGAGATGTACCATCTGACACATTGGCCGGGGACATGAAAAAAGGCGCCCGATGGGGCGCCTTTTTGCTGTGTCAATGCAAGGAAGATCAGACCTTGAGGTTGGGGATGATCTGCTTTTTGCGCGACATCACGCCGGGCAGAACGACGGTGTCGCCTTCGGCGTTTGCCTCAAAGCTCTTGGCTGCGACGGTTTTGACCAGATCGTTCGGAACCAGCAGGGTTGCCTCTTCTTTCAGGATGTCGACGACAAACAGCAGAACCTGGTCGACACCATCTTCGCTTGCGACAGTGGTCATGGTTTCCATCAAAGATGCCTTGCGGTCCAGAACCACGGCAGGGGCAGTGGTTTCCAGAACAGAAACGCGGAATTTCGTGCCGTCTACGGCGTATTCCTTGGAATCCATGCGCAGCAGTTCAGCGTCCGAGAATGCCGAGACATCAGATTTCGCGGCAAACATTTCTGACGCATACTCAGCAATGTCGACGCCCAGATCTTCGGCCAGGCTGTAAGCGACAGCTTTGTCTTCCTGCGTGGTGGTCGGAGACCGGAACTCGAGCGTGTCGCTCAGGATGCAGGTAAGCATTGCGCCTTTGATTTCGCGTGGTGCCTGGGCCAGGTCCGCGCCGATCATTTTCCACATGATGGTTGCGGTGCAGGCGACGGGCTCGATGCGGATGTTGATCGGGCCTTTGGTTTCCAGGCCGCCAACCAGCTTGTGGTGGTCGATGATCTCGCGGATATCGGCACCATTGATGTTCGCGGGCAGTTCGGCGGGGTTGTTGGTGTCAACAATCACAACCGGCTGATCATCCGCCACGTCGGAGATGATTTCTGGCTTGTCCAGACCCCAGTGTTTCAGCATGAAGGCCGCTTCGGTGTTGGGCTCACCCAAGAGTTTCGGAGCAGCGTCTTCGCCTTTGATCTGGTTCAGATACCAGGACCAGATGATGGCAGAGCCGGTGGAGTCGGTGTCAGGGGATTTGTGGCCAAAGACGAAGGTGGTCATGAAGCGTGTCCTATGCAGATGCCGGAATTTTGCGCGTCTTATAGGCATGGGCAGGGGCCTTGTCACCCCGGCCCGTTGTCTCATCAATGCGGCTATGTCGTTTGTGCAAAACTCTGCTTGGCTGCGGGGGCTGTTCGATATGCCTGCCGTCACAGCGAACGGCTTTTCCTTCGGTGCAGTCGGGGATAGCATCCAGCCATGGACCGCGAAGATCAGCTTTATCCCCCCATCAAGGCACTCCTGGAAAGTCAGGGCTACACCGTCAAGGGAGAGGTCGGCGCAGCGGATGTGGTGGCCATCCGGGGCGAGGAGCCACCGGTTATCGTTGAACTCAAACTGCGGTTTTCGCTGTCGTTGTTTCATCAGGCTGTCACCAGGCTTGCTCTCAGCGATCATGTCTATGTCGCCGTGCCCAAACCGACGGGCCGTCAGGCGCGACGCATGCTTAAGGACAATCTGGCGCTATGCCGCCGCCTTGGTCTTGGGCTGATTACGGTTTTGAGCGATGGCCGGGCAGAGGTGCAATGCGATCCGGGGCCCTTTACGCCGCGCAAGTCAAAAAAGAAGCAGGCCCGCCTGCTGCGCGAGTTTCAGCGCCTTCAAGGGGATCCAAATGCAGGCGGTGCGACACGACACGGTATTGTCACGGCCTATCGCCAGGACGCCCTGCGCTGTGCTGCCTTTTTGGCAGAGCATGGTGCCAGCAAGGGGGCGACGGTCGCCAAGGGCGCCGAGGTCCCCCGGGCCACGCGTCTGATGGCGGATAATCACTACGGGTGGTTTGAACGGGTGGAAAAGGGCATCTATCAGCTGACATCCGCCGGCCGGGATGGGCTGATCCACTGGGCCTATAGTTTTGAGCCCGCTGCCCCTATGTAAGGGCAGGGCACCCCTTTGGCTGAGGCGGCTGCTTGGCAGGCGTAAAAAACCTGCGAAATGAGGTCAAAAAATCTCAACGACCCTGTTGACTCACCCAAACACCCTGCCTAGCTATTTCGTCGTTAGCACTCGGCAGTGGTGAGTGCTAACACTCCCTGCCAAGGGTAGGGGGAGGAGACAACAACCTTTGAGCCTTTAAGGAGCTACAAAGATGGCATTGAAACCGCTTCACGACCGCGTGCTGGTGCGTCGCACCGAAAGCGAAGAAAAAACCGCCGGTGGCCTGATCATCCCCGATTCCGCCAAAGAAAAGCCGAGCGAAGGCGTCGTCGTCGCAACCGGTGAAGGCGCACGCAAAGACAGCGGCGAGCTGATCGCCATGGCCGTCAAAGAAGGTGACAAGATCCTGTTCGGCAAATGGTCCGGCACCGAAGTCACCGTCGACGGCGAAGAGCTGCTGATGATGAAAGAAAGCGACATCATGGGTGTGATCGTCTGAGCCTGACGCTCCGACACATTCATCTTCGCATAAACAAGTATTCTCAAGGAGAGTGAACAATGGCTGCTAAGGACGTCAAATTCGACACCGATGCCCGCAACCGCATGCTGAAAGGCGTCAACATTCTGGCCGACGCCGTGAAAGTGACCCTGGGCCCCAAAGGCCGCAACGTGGTTCTGGACAAATCCTTTGGCGCACCGCGCATCACCAAGGACGGTGTGTCCGTGGCGAAGGAAATCGAACTGGAAGACAAGTTCGAGAACATGGGCGCCCAGATGGTGAAGGAAGTTGCTTCCCGCACCAACGACGAAGCCGGTGACGGCACCACCACTGCAACCGTTCTGGCTCAGGCGATTGTCAAAGAAGGCCTCAAGCAGGTTGCAGCCGGCCTGAACCCGATGGACCTGAAGCGCGGCATCGACCTGGCAACTGCCAAGGTTGTGGAAGCGATCAAGGCATCTGCACGTGACGTAAAAGACAGCGACGAAGTTGCGCAGGTTGGCACCATCTCCGCCAACGGCGAAGCAGAAATCGGCCGTCAGATTGCAGACGCGATGCAGAAAGTCGGCAACGAAGGCGTTATCACCGTCGAAGAAAACAAGGGTCTGGAAACAGAGACCACTGTTGTCGAAGGTATGCAGTTCGACCGCGGCTACCTGTCCCCCTACTTTGTCACCAACCCTGACAAGATGATTGCAGAACTCGACGACTGCATGATCCTGCTGCACGAGAAGAAACTCTCCTCGCTGCAAGCAATGGTTCCGCTGCTGGAGCAGGTGATCCAGTCGCAGAAGCCGCTGCTGATCATCGCAGAAGATGTTGAAGGCGAAGCGCTGGCAACTCTGGTTGTCAACAAACTGCGCGGCGGCCTGAAAATTGCTGCTGTCAAGGCGCCGGGCTTCGGCGATCGCCGCAAAGCCATGCTGCAGGACATCGCCATCCTGACCGGCGGTCAGGTCATCTCCGAAGATCTGGGCATGAAGCTCGAGTCCGTCACCATGGACATGCTGGGCACCGCCAAGAAAATCGAGATCACCAAAGACGAAACCACCATCGTTGACGGTGCAGGCGAGAAGGCCGAGATCGAAGCACGTGTTGCTCAGATCCGTACCCAGATCGAAGAAACCTCTTCCGACTACGACCGTGAAAAGCTGCAAGAGCGCGTTGCCAAACTGGCAGGCGGTGTTGCTGTTATCCGCGTCGGCGGCATGACCGAAGTGGAAGTGAAAGAGCGCAAAGACCGCGTTGACGATGCTCTGAACGCAACCCGCGCAGCTGTGCAGGAAGGCGTCATCGTTGGTGGTGGTGTTGCTCTGGTTCAGGCTGGCAAGGCACTGGACGGCGTTGAGGGTGCAAACTCTGACCAGAACGCTGGTATCGCCATCGTCCGCAAAGCCATCGAAGCGCCGCTGCGCCAGATCGCTGAAAACGCAGGTGTCGACGGTGCTGTCGTTGCAGGCAAGATCCGCGAATCCGCAGACACGTCCTTCGGCTACAACGCTCAGACCGACGAATATGGCGACATGTTCTCCTTCGGCGTGATCGACCCGGCAAAAGTGACCCGTACCGCTCTGGAAGATGCGGCATCGGTTGCTGGCCTGCTGATCACCACCGAAGCCATGGTTGCCGACAAGCCCGCCAAAGAAGGCGCGGCAGCTGGCGGCATGCCCGACATGGGCGGCATGGGCGGCATGGGCGGCATGATGTAATCACAAATCCCTCTGGGATTTGCGATGAGGCAAAAGGCGGTTGGTCATTTTGGCCAACCTTCCGAGAGCCCGCCGTTCAATACTGCAAGATCTGGGGCTGCCTTTGGGCGGCCCCTTTTCGTTTTCGGTATTTCCAACATATCGACCGTGGCCCGATGACCGCGGTCGCATGCGACACAAAGAATTCACTGGCGTGACATTTGCGGGCGCGATAGCAGCGTGACATGCGTTTGTTTCTGCTTGTCTCCCTCACCATGGTGGCCTTTGCCGCGAACTCCATTCTTGGCCGGATGGCGATTGGCGCTGGCCATATGGAGGCCACCAGTTTCGGCCTGTTGCGCCTGTTTTCCGGTGCCGTGACGCTGACGGTGCTTTGTCTGCTGAGCAAACTCTCGCTGCGTCGCGATCTGCGCCAGACCCTTTGGGGCGGGCTTGCCTTGACCGTCTATATCATCGGTTTTTCCGTGGCTTATAAGGATCTCGACGCCGGTCTTGGCGCGCTGATCCTGTTTGGAGTGGTACAGGTGTCGATGTTCCTATGGGGGGCTTTGCGGGGCAGCGCGGTATCCCTTGGCCAGATCAGCGGCGCGGTGATCGCGCTTGCAGGTCTCGCTGTGGTGGTCTGGCCGACTGACGGGGCGTCGGCTGCGCCGCTTGGGGCTTCGCTTTTGATGGCATTGGGAGGCCTCGGCTGGGCGGGCTACAGCCTGCTGGGGCGAAGGGCCAAGGCGCCTCTTGCTGCGACGGCGGTGAACTTTGCTGCTGCGACCGTGATGATGGTCCCCGGTGTGATGATCTTTGGGGCAGAAATTGTGGTGTCGCCAACCGGTGTCATCCTTGCCATCCTGTCAGGCGCGGTCACTTCGGGTCTTGGCTATGCGCTGTGGTACTACGTGTTGCCCCAGCTCGCGCCCGCAGTTGCCGCGACAGTTCAGTTGTCGGTGCCGGTGATTGCGATCCTTGCGGGCGCGGCTCTCTTGGGGGAGGTGATCGGTTTGCGCCTGACCATCGGCTCTGTCGCTGTGCTGGGCGGGATTGCGGTTGTGGTGCTGTCGGCCCCGGGGCGCAATCTGCGCGGCGCGCTTGGCTCGGCGAAAAACAACTGAGGCGCCACGTCATTGCACGGCAGGCCCCATTGGCACTTCACCTGATCGCACAACGCCCCTATCTGCGCTTGCAGAGGTCATTTCAAAGGTTCAGCACTATCATGTTCCGTTCTCTTGTTCCCGTTGCTCTGGCTGCCGCCACGGCTGGCCTGACAGCAACTGCAGCGCGCGCTGATTGCGTTGTCCTGCTGCACGGGCTTGCGCGTAGCGAGATCTCGCTGGCGGTGATGGAGCAGGTGCTGGAGGCCCGCGGGATCAAGGTTGTCACCCCTGGCTATCCGTCAACGGATAAACCGGTTGCAACCTTGGCAGCCGAGACACTGCCGTCCGCGATCGCGCAATGTCAGGCACAGATTTCAGACCCAGAGCGCATCCATTTTGTCACCCATTCGATGGGGGGGATACTGTTGCGCCACTGGCTGCAGGACAATCGGCCAGAGGCACTTGGCCGGACCGTGATGTTGGCTCCGCCAAATCACGGCAGCGAATTGGTCGATGAGCTGGGCGACTGGGAGGTCTTCGGGCTTTTGAATGGTCCCGCTGGCCTGCAGCTGGGCACCGGTGCCGAAAGCGTGCCAAACCAGCTCCCCGCCGCCAGTTTCCCGGTTGGAGTGATTGCAGGCGACTTCTCTCTCAACCCGGTGTTTTCGGCAATTATTCCGGGGCCAGATGACGGAAAGGTCTCAGTCCGCAGCACCTATCTCGATGGTATGAGCGACCACATCGTGTTGCCCGTCACCCATACCTTCATGATGAACAACCCGCAGGTTATTGCACAGGCGCTGCATTTCCTCGACACGGGGCGCTTTGATCCTGACCTGACGTGGCTTGATTCCATCACAGGCGAAATCGCTGACGCCTGCGCTGGTGGTCGCTGCAGCAGCGAGGGGGAACAGCCGCAAGAGGAGACGCAGCCATGACCATGCTGGAACTGACACTGACCGGAGCAGATGTGCTGCGCCCAGATGGGCTGGAACGTGGTGGCGAGCTGTCCTTTGCAGCGGGCCAGATCCAGACGGACCGGGCCGGGCGTCAGATCGACCTGTCTGACTATCGCATCCTTCCGGGGATCATTGATCTTCACGGGGACGGTTTCGAACGCCACCTGGCGCCACGTCGTGGCGCGATGAAGCAGATGACCGAAGGGGTTATTGCCGCCGAAGCCGAACTCGCCGCCAATGGCATCACGACTGGCGTTCTGGCGCAGTTCTACTCATGGGAGGGCGGTCTGCGCGGTCCTGAGTTCGCCGCCCAGGTGTTTGAGGGGATCAAGGCTGCGCGCCCTGCTGTGGTGACGGATCTGATCCCGCAACTGCGTTTTGAAATCCACCTTCTGGAGGCCTACGACAATCTGCCTGCGCAGATCGCAGAGTGGCAGGTGCCCTATGTGGTCTTCAACGATCACCTTCCGCATGAACGCCTCGCACAAGGAAAGAAACCCCCTCGGCTCACCGGCCAGGCGCTCAAGGCAGGGCGCAACCCGGAGGTGCACTGGCAGATGCTCAAGGACATGCACGCCCGACGACCAGAGGTGCCCGCAGCCCTCGACAAGCTGGCAGCGGCCCTTGGCGCGGCTGGGGTCTGTCTTGGCAGTCACGACGATCACACGGAAGAAGATCGGGTGATCTGGCGCAATCGCGGCGCACTGATTTCGGAGTTTCCCGAGACGATGGAGGCGGCGGAAGCTGCAAAATCCGCAGGTGACCACGTGATCCTCGGCTCTCCCAATGTGGTGCGGGGCGGCTCGCACAAGGGCAATGCCTCCGCTGTCGAGCTGATCGCGATGGGGCTTTGCGATGCGCTGGCGTCCGACTATCACTACCCAAGCCCCCGCCGTGCAGCGCTGATGTTGGAAAAGACCGGGCTCATGGATTTGTCGGCGGCTTGGGCACTGTTGTCTGAGGGCCCGGCAAGGATTTTGGGTCTTGATGATCGCGGTCGACTGGAAAGCGGAAAGCGCGCCGACATTCTGGTGCTGGACAAGCAGACCGACCGCGTTGCGGCAACGATCTCCGGCGGGCAGGTCAGCTATATGTCGGGAGAGATTGCAGGCCGTTTCCTGGCTTAACGGAGGGGCGCCGCGCATCAGGCCGGATGGCCCTCTTTACGGCGCGTGAAACCGGCGGGCCGGTTCCACAGGGCACGACAGTGTCGTGCCGGTTGTTTCTTCTGGCCGGAAATATCCCGGGGTTTGGGGCAGAGCCCCAAGTCGGCAATGGCTCTGGGGGCAGCGCCCCCAGCCCAGTCAGCCCAGCCCCTAGGCCTAGGCCTGCGCTTTCACCACCCGGTTTATATGGCCCATCTTGCGGCCCGCCTTGGCCTCGGCCTTGCCGTAAAGGTGGATGGCGCAATCGGCCTCCTTTGCCAGCTCCGGGATACGGTCCACGTCATCGCCGATCAGGTTTTCCATCACCACATCGGAATGGCGCTGACCGTCGCCGAGCGGCCAGCCCACAACGGCGCGGATGTGCTGTTCGAACTGATCCACGGTGCACCCATTCTGGGTCCAGTGGCCGGAGTTGTGCACGCGCGGGGCGATCTCGTTGACGATTAGTCCCTGGGGCGTGACGAAGAGCTCGACGCCGAGAACGCCGACATATTCGAGCGCGTTCAGGATCTTGCCAGCCATCAGCACTGCATCCATGCGCTGGCCGGTGCTGAGGCGCGCAGGCACGGTGGTGGTGTGCAGGATGCCGTCGCGGTGGACGTTCTCACCAGGATCGAAACAAGCGATTTCGCCACTGGTACCGCGGGCGGCAATCACCGAGACCTCGTGGCTGAAATTGACAAAACCTTCGAGGATTGAGGGCGCGCCTGCCATCGCCGCAAGGGCTTCGCCTGCGTCTTCCGGCGTCTTGATGCGGGCCTGGCCCTTGCCGTCATAGCCAAAGCGGCGGGTTTTCAGGATCGAGGGGGCGCCGATCTCTGCCAGCGCGGCGTCCAGGCTGGCCTGATCGGTGATGTCTGCAAAAGGCGCGGTTTGCAGGCCGAGGTCTTGCAGGAAGGTTTTCTCTGTCAGCCGGTCCTGGCTGATGCGCAGCGCCTCGCGGCCCGGGCGGATCGGTTTTTGCGATTCCAGCAGGTCAAGCGCGGAGGTCGGGATGTTCTCGAACTCATAGGTGATCACGTCGACCGAGGCGGCGAAGGCGGCCAGCGCTTCGGCGTCCTCGTAACCTGCGGTGGTCACGCGGTCGGCGACGTGGCCTGCGGGTGGGGTCGCGCTTGGTTCAAAGATATGGGTCTTGAAGCCGAGGCGGGAGGCCGCAACCGAGAGCATCCGCCCCAGCTGGCCGCCGCCGAGGATGCCGATGGTCGAACCGGGGGCAAGCACGTCAGTCATCAGAAGGTTCCTCCGGGATGGAGGCCGAAAGCGCGTCGCGCCAATCATCCAGTCGCTGGGCGAGGTCTGGATCCTGCAGGGCAAGGATGCCTGCGGCCATCAGGCCCGCGTTGGCCGCGCCAGCTGCGCCGATGGCCATAGTGGCAACCGGAAAGCCCTTGGGCATCTGCACGATGGAATAAAGCGAGTCGACACCGGACAGCGCCCGTGTCTGGACCGGTACACCGACCACCGGCACCCGGGTTTTCGAGGCGACCATGCCGGGCAGATGCGCGGCGCCACCGGCCCCTGCGATGATCACCTGCAGGCCGCGCTCAGCGGCGCTTTTGCCGTAGCTCCACAGACGGTCCGGGGTGCGGTGGGCAGAAACGATCTTGGCCTCATAGGCAACGCCCAGTTCATCAAGGATCGTTGCGGCTTCCTTCATGGTGGGCCAGTCGGACTGGCTTCCCATGATGATGCCTACTTTGATGTCGGCACCGTTCGAGTCGGGCATGGCTGGTGGCTCCTGTCGCGGCTTGTCGAGCGCGCACTATAGGGAAATTCGGATTTTCCGCAATGCGGCGTGCTGTGCACATACCTGTGCAGCGTATGAGGTGAAAAAGGGAGAGCGCGCTGCGGGGCGCGCTCTCCTTCAGCGGCTGTTGGATCAATCCCGCTGTTTGGGCAGGATCAGGTTCAGCACCAGACCTGCAACCCCGGAGAGGCCGATGCCTGCGAGGGTGAAGCCTTCGCCGAACTGCAGTGTCAGACCGCCAAGGCCGATGATCAGAACGGTGGAGATGATGACCATGTTGCGTGCCTCAGACAGCGCGTCGCCCAACTTGGACAGGACGGACAGGCCAACGACGGTGACCATGCCGAACAGCAGGATCATGATACCGCCCATGACAGGCATCGGAATGGTCGAGAGGGCACCAGACAGTTTGCCGACAAAAGACAGCGCGATGGCAAAGAGGGCAGCCCATGTCATGATCGCCGGGTTGAAGGCGCGGGTCAGTGTGACGGCACCTGTCACCTCGGAATAGGTGGTGTTGGGTGGCCCACCCAAAAGGCCTGCAGCAGCTGTCGCCAGGCCATCACCCAGCATGGTGTTCTGAATGCCGGGTTTTTCCATGTAGTCCCGCTTGGTCACGTTGGAGATCGCCAGGATGTCGCCGAAGTGTTCAATCGCGGGCGCGATGGCGACCGGCAGGATGAACAGAATGGCGGCGAGGTTGAATTCCGGCGCGACAAAGTTCGGAACATCAAACCAGGGGGCGTCCGCGATTGCAGCAGTGCTGATCAGGCTTTCACCCGTGATGGCGCCAATCACCAACGCGGCGATATAGCCGGCGGCCACACCGACGAGGATCGGAACGATTCTCATGATGCCGCGCCCAAGGATGGCGGTCAGCATGGTGGTGCCCAGGGCAATCGCTGCCAAAAGCAGCGCGGTGTTGCGCGGCATGATCTGGGTGTCACCCGCGAGGCCTGTTGCCATGTTGACGGCAACCGGGGCCAGAGACAGGCCGATCACCATGATGACCGGGCCCACGACAACCGGCGGCAGCAGCTTGTGCAGAAAGCCGGAGCCAAAGGCGCGGATCGCAAAGCTAAGCACCACATAGAGGAGGCCAGCCGCTGCAAGGCCGCCCGTGGTCGCGGCCATACCCCAGGTTTGAACGCCGTAGATGATGGGGGCGATGAAGGCAAAGGAGGACGCGAGGAACACGGGCACCTGTCCACGGGTCACGATCTGGAAAATCAGTGTGCCAAGGCCTGCGGTGAACAGCGCAACACTTGGGTCAAGCCCAGTCAAAAGCGGCACAAGCACCAATGCGCCAAAGGCGACAAACAGCATCTGCGCACCAGTAAGCGCTTGTTTGATCGAAAAATTGTAGTCGGTCCCCTGCAGGCTGGGGTCCGGGGTCTGTTCCCTCGTTGCGGTCATGTCCAGGCTCGTCTCGTTGTGAAGTGGCTTGTCCCTGCCGTGCCCTGTCGGAGGCCGACCGGAAACAATTCGGGCGGTCCTAGCGGGTAATGCAGCGTTTGACCATGCGTCATGGCCCAGAAACCAATCACCGGACGGTCGATTTTTCAGTGATAGCGCAAACTTGGCCTCGCCATACCCGTTCGCGCACCGAAACCTGCGCGCAGATGAGAGGCCTGAACTGTTTTGCCGTTCAGGCGATGATGTCCGGGGTCAGGCGGTCTTCGATCAAGGCGATCTTGTCCTTGAGGATCAGTTTTTGCTTTTTCAGGCGCTGAATGGTCAACTGATCGCTGGTTCCACGTTCCTGCAGCGCAGAGATCGCCTCGTCCAGATCGCGGTGTTGGGTTTTGAACACTTCAAGCTCCACCTTCAAAACATCGTCGGTTTTCATGGAGATATCTGTAGGAGCGTTCATTGGCGACTCGTCGGCTGGCGGGTGAAACTGGCCGGAGATTACGCTTTTGGTGCCGTTTGCGCCAGCGCTCTGGCGCCTTGGGCTTGTGAATTCGCATAAAACACCCATATTCTTAGGAAGTTGGTCGCCATAATGGGGCCACTCGCAGACGTCGCTTTGGAATCAAGGACGAAAAACGTGTCTAAACTTACACTTGGCTCGTATCCGCACATGTTGGGATTTGAGCAACTTGAACGCCTTCTGGAACGCTCGGCCAAATCCGGCAACGAGGGCTATCCCCCTTACAATATCGAACAGACCTCTGATCATTCCTATCGCATCACGCTGGCGGTTGCCGGTTTTGGCGAAGAGGATCTGGCAATCACCGTAGAGGACCGTCAACTGGTCATCCGGGGTCGTCAGGGCGATGACAGCGAAGGTCGTGTCTTCCTGCATCGTGGCATTGCCGCCCGTCAGTTCCAGCGCATGTTTGTGTTGGCCGATGGGGTCGAGGTCGGCGAGGCGGTCATGGAAAATGGCCTGCTGCATGTCGATCTCACACGCGCCCGACCGGAAACCGTGGTTCAGACAATCAACATCAAGAAGGGGTAAAAGACATGCACACAGCATACCAGTTCGACAAGACGGACAGCCGCATCGTCTATGTCAAAGCCGTTGATGTAGCCGATCTCCCCGAAGAGGTGCAGGCTGGCGCAGCGGGGCAGAAACAGCTCTACGCCGTTCATGATTCTGCGGGAGAGCAGCTGGCCCTGGTCAGTGACCGACGCATGGCATTTGTGCTGGCGCGCCAGCATGACTACGCACCGGTGCCAGTGCACTGACAATTGCGCACTGACCGTGCAGACAGGGCATCCGCAAGGGTGCCCTGTTTTATTTCTAAGTGTGCGCCAGACAAAGGGTGCGCCCGGGGGGAGACGGCGGCTTGTAGTCGAATGCCTTTCACAAAATGCAGTGCCGCCCTTGCAGACTGGGTGTCTGCGTGGTCTTGCTAGGGTCTGTGTTTTGGCGGGAGGGCCGTTTGATGCAATTTGATTTTGACTGGGTGGATGCATTTTCCGCCCGTGCCTTTGGCGGAAATGGATGTGCGGTGGTGCATGGTGGGGCGCATCTGCCCGTGGATGTTTGCACGGCCTATGTACGAGAGACATCTTTGGTTGAGTGCACCTTCACCGGTCCGTCCGATGTTGCGGACGTTCATGTGCGCTATTTCCTCGCCTCAAGAGAGATCCCCTTTGCAGGTCACCCCACCATCGCAACTGTCGCGGCGTTGCGGGACCGTGGCTTGATGCAGGGGACAGCGATTACGCTGGAAACCGGCGCCGGTTTGGTTCGGGTTACGGTTGACGGTGACATGATCGAGATGACCCAGATTGCCCCGGAATTCGGGGTGAAGGCGGATCCGGATCTTGTGGCAGCGGCGCTATCTTTGCCATCTGATGCGATTGTCGGGACGCCCCAGAAGGTTTCGACCGGCTTGCCATTCTGCGTGACGGTTGTGCGCGATCGGGCCGCCCTTGAGGCGGCAAAGCTGGATCTTCCCGCCCTTGCAGCACTCGGCAAGACCCTGGGCGCGGATGGGATTGATATGCTGGAACCTTTCGTTGTGCATTTGGGCGGAGCAACAGACGCCGGGGATACGTTCTCGCGCTTGCTGATGGCGCCGCCGTGCCCGCCTGAAGATCCGTTCACAGGCTCCGCCACCGGGGCGATGGCCGCTTATCTCTGGCATCATGGATTGATGGAAAAAGACCGCTTTGTGGCAGAGCAGGGTCACGGGATGGGGCGGCCGGGCCAGGCCGTTGTCACCCGTGTCGGTGACCGGCAGGCTCCTGATGGTATTCGCGTGGCAGGGCAGGGCTTCGTGCTGATGCGCGGCACTGTTGATCTGCCAGAAACACTCTAAGAGACGGATATGACACGACCAGCCGCCATTGCCGTGGTGCCATATGGCACCAAACTCAACAAAGGTTTCGCAGACATTGCGCTTGATCAGCTGGCCTGGCCGTTGGGTCAGCCGGATGAGTTGCGCGGAAAGACCATTCGCGACCTCGACGAGCAGGATCATCTGATCCTTTACATCAAGCGGGCGATGCATATCACGAGGGCCCGCAATTGCCGGGCGCAGATCTCTGTCATGGTGGCAGAGCCCAAGATCATGTCAGCACTGCACCACCGATTGCTGCCTTGGACAGCACGGCGGTTTTTCCGGGTGTTCACCTATGACGAGGAGTTGCTGGCGCGGCTACCCAATGGCGTTTTTCTTCCGTTTGGGACCACTTGGGTTCCGGAATGGCAAACCCTTGAACTGAACAAACAGGAGGACTTGTCACTCATCGCCTCGGCAAAGCGGGATCATCCCGGTCATAAGCTGCGTCATCGGATTGTTGAGCATCTCCAATCCGCGCGCCCAGACGCCGCGATCCTTGGCAAAGGGTACCAGGCGTTTGACGCCAAAGCGGATGGGCTGGCGCCCTATCGCTATAGTGTCGTGATCGAAAACGTACAGGAGAGAAACTATTTCTCGGAAAAGTTGATCGACGCCATTCTGTGCGAGACAGTGCCGATCTACTGGGGCTGCCCCAATATCAGTGATTTTTTCGACCCGACCGGCATGATGATTTGCGAAACAGAGGCAGAGTTGCGGGCGGCCATCGCGATGATGTCACAAGGGGACTACGCTGCGCGACTGCCTGCGTTGCGGGCGATCAAAGCAGAAGCCGCGAGATACGGCGATTTGGAACGTCGCGTCGCAGAGGCATTGCTGGCCAGTCTTTGATGCTCTCGGCTCAAACGAAAAAGGCCGCCCATCGGGGCGGCCTTTTCCTGTCTTGGGTCCGGATCAACCAGCGATCAGACCCATGTTTTCCAGTTTCAGCAGGACCTGATGTGCGCAGTTGTCGACGTCGACATTCTCGGTTTCGACAGACAGTTCAGGGTTCACTGGCACGTCGTAAGGATCGGAAATGCCGGTGAATTCCTTGATCTTGCCTTCGCGCGCCAGTTTGTACAGGCCCTTGCGGTCGCGGCGCTCGCATTCCTCGATCGAGGTTGCAACATGCACTTCAACAAAGGCGCCATACTGCTCGATCTCTTCACGCACATGGCGGCGGGTTGCCGCGTAGGGCGCAATCGGTGCACAGATCGCGATACCACCGTTCTTGGTGATCTCAGAGGCCACATAGCCGATGCGTTTGATGTTCAGGTCGCGGTGCTCCTTGGAGAAGCCCAGCTCGCTGGACAGGTTCTTCCGCACGATGTCGCCATCCAGAAGCGTCACAGGACGGCCACCCATCTCCATCAGCTTGACCATCAGGGCGTTCGCAATGGTGGATTTGCCGGACCCGGAGAAGCCGGTGAAGAACACGGTGAAACCCTGCTGCGAGCGCGGCGGCTTGGTGCGGCGCAGTTCTTTCACAACCTCGGGGAAGGAGAACCACTCGGGGATTTCCAGGCCCTCGGCCAGACGGCGGCGCAGTTCGGTGCCAGAGATGTTGAGAATGGTCACATCATCCTTGTCAGCGATTTCATCCGCTGGCTCGTATTGGGCGCGCTCCTGCACATAGACCATGTGCTTAAAGTCGACCATTTTGATGCCGATTTCTTCTTCGTGCTCACGGAACAGGTCCTGAGCGTCGTAGGGGCCGTAGAAATCTTCACCAGCAGAGTTCTTGCCCGGGCCTGCATGGTCGCGGCCAACGATGAAGTGGGTGCAGCCGTGGTTCTTGCGGATCAGGCCGTGCCAGACCGCTTCGCGCGGGCCAGCCATGCGCATCGCCAGATTGAGCAGTGACATTGAGGTGGTGGCCGCAGGGTATTTGTCCAGTACCGCCTCGTAGCAGCGCACGCGGGTGAAATGGTCCACATCGCCCGGTTTGGTCATGCCGACAACCGGGTGGATCAGCAGGTTGGCCTGTGCTTCGCGCGCAGCGCGGAAGGTCAGCTCCTGGTGGGCGCGGTGCAGCGGGTTGCGGGTCTGGAAGGCAACAACCTTGCGCCAGCCCATCTTGCGGAAGTAGGCGCGCAGCTCGTTCGGGGTATCCCGACGACCACGGAAATCATAGTGCACGGGTTGCTGGATGCCGGTTACCGGACCACCAAGGTAGATCTTGCCAGCCTGGTTGTGCAGGTAGTTGACGGCAGGATGTGCGTCATCGTCGGCGCCAAAGACTTTCTCGGCCTCGCGGGATTTGTTCGGCTCCCAGCGGTCGGTCACGGTCATGGTGGCCAGGATTACGCCTTCCTGATCGCGCAGCGCGATGTCCTGACCGATTTCCAGCGAGCTGGCGAAATCTTCGGTGACGTCCAGCGTGATGGGCATCGGCCACAGGGTGCCGTCAGCCAGGCGCATGTTTTCAACGACGCCATTGTAGTCTTCTTCGCTGAGAAAGCCCTTGAGCGGGTTGAAGCCACCGTTCATCAGCAGTTCCAGATCGCAGATCTGACGCGGGCTCAGGTCATGGCTGACCAGATCGGCCGCTTCGACCTTCAGTTTCTGGGCAGAGTCGTAGGAGACATAAAGCTCTGGGATTGGGGCAAGATTGTTTTGCATCAACTTGGTCCTGTACTTGAAAGGGACGAGGCCACTGGTTGTGCCGGTAAGTTCAGCATGAAGCGCGTCATACTCTGCGAACTTGCGGGCGAGAAACTGATCGGTGAGCCGGTTCTTTTCGGCTGCACCACGGGTGGTGAGGGCGTAGGCAAAGCGCTGGCGCTTGTCGGGGCCTGCACGTTCGCTGACCTTGACGAAACCGGCCTCTGCGGCAGCCCGGAGTTGTGCGTTGAGACGGCCAAGCGAAATCCCCACAGCCGTCGCCGTTGCCCGCTGGGACGCATCAGGCGCCTTGTCGAGCTGGCTGAGGATGCGAAAGAGCAGGTCTTCGTCCTCAAGACTGGGATTGGCGGGGGCGGATGGCATTGGTCGACTCAAAGTGTGTTCACGGGTGAACGCATTTCATGCTTTGCTGTCGTAGCAAAGCCCAAACCACCTTGGCGTGTATGAAAAAGACCGCCGTTCCCAATTTGCAACGCAGGCGGAACAGGCGGTCTTGTCGGGATCCTGCAGGGGAACAGGAATTTGAGCTGTGCGAGGCTGAACAGGGCTCAGCCCTCCGCAAACCCCCACCCATCCGGGCGAAATCCGTGGTCGATCGCGACGCGGGTTGCCACCTCTTCGACCATCCAGATCGCTGACGCGGACAGGATCTGATCCGGCATGGTCGCAATGAGCGTTGCGGGGTCGTCGCCTTCGGCCTCTGCCCATTGGGTGTGAAAGCCCAGATCCGCGAGCGCTTCGGCCAGTGGCATCCAGTCGCTGGTCCCGTCGCTGGACACAAAGAACAGGTCCAGATCTGCTTCAAACGGCAGATCGCCTTCGGCCTGAAGGTCCGAAAAGGCCGAGAATGTCTCGGCCTTTTGCGTGTCGAAATCATGCGCCACGGCGCTTACTCCTGTTCCGCCAGGAAGCGCTCAGCGTCCAGCGCGGCCATGCAGCCCATGCCTGCCGAGGTGACAGCCTGACGATACTTGTGGTCGGTCAGGTCGCCCGCTGCAAAAATACCCGGGATTGATGTTTCGGTGGTGCCGGGGGTAACCGTCACATAGCCGCCGTTGTGGGTTTCCAGAACATCTTTCACCAGTTCATTGGCGGGGGCATGCCCAATGGCGACAAACACGCCCTTGCAGGGGATTTCAGTAATCTCGCCGGTCTTCACGTTCTTCACGCGGACACCTTCGACGCCAAGCGGGTTTTCGGTGCCAACGACCTCTTCCAATTCGTGGAACCACAGGGGTTCGATCTTTGGGTTTTTCATCAGGCGGTCTTGCAGGATCTTCTCGGCGCGCAGTTCGTCGCGGCGGTGGATCAGCGTGACCTTGGAGGCAAAGTTGGTCAGGAACAGCGCCTCTTCAACAGCGGTATTGCCGCCGCCGATGACCACGATTTCCTGGCCGCGGTAAAAGAAGCCATCGCAGGTTGCGCAGGCCGAGACGCCAAACCCCTTGAACTTCTCTTCTGACGGCAGGCCAAGCCATTTGGCGCGGGCGCCTGTCGCCAGGATCACGGCATCGGCGGTATAGGTCGTGCCACTGTCGCCTTTGGCCACGAAGGGGCGGCTGCTGGTATCCAGTGAGGTGATGATGTCGCCGATGATCTCGGTGCCCATTGCTTTGGCGTGGGCTTCCATGTTGACCATCAGATCAGGGCCCTGGATTTCGGTGTGACCCGGCCAGTTCTCGACCTCGGTTGTCGTGGTCAGCTGACCGCCAGGCTCGATGCCCTGAACCAGGATCGGCTCCAGCATCGCGCGGCTCGCATAGACGCCTGCGGTGTAGCCCGCGGGGCCGGAGCCGATGATCAGAACCTTGGTATGGCGCGTTTCGCTCATCTTGTTTCCCCAATCGATGTATTGGCGGTCTTGCCGCCGTCAGGCAAAGCATATAGCTGCACGCCAAGCTGTCTTAAAGCCCCTCGGTGGCCCAAGACCGCAGTCTCGCCATGCAGGGATGTCTGGCCGCATGCGGGGCAAAGCCGGTATCCCAAAGGTGTTTGGCAAAGATTGTTGCGCAGTTATGAAAGATTATTGCGCGCGCCGTGGATGCTGGTATAACAAACGCAATCTTTTCACAGGAGCTCTCATATGGTCACAACACGCCTTGATCCGATTGATCGCAAGATTTTGTCGGAATTACAGGCCGACGGTCGCATGACCAATGTTGAACTGGCCAAGCGCGTGGGGATATCTGCGCCGCCGTGCCTGCGCCGTGTGCGCTCGCTCGAGGAGGCGGGGCTGATCCGTGGCTACCATGCCGAGGTCAATTCGCGCGAACTGGGGTTTGAGGTTCAGGTCTTTGCGATGGTTGGTTTGGAAAGCCAGGCGGAAGCAGAGCTGAGCGCCTTTGAGGCCAAGTGCCGTGAGTGGCCGCTTGTGCGTGAATGTCACATGCTGAACGGTGAAGTGGATTTCATCCTGAAATGCGTCTCGCCCGACCTCAGCACGTTCCAGAGCTTTTTGACCAGCGATCTGCTGACCACGCCCAATGTCGCGAGCGTCAAGACCTCGCTGGTGATCCGCGGTGCCAAGGACGAACCGGGTGTGCCGTTTGATGTGCTGGAGCAGAGGCTCGCGCGCGAAGCGTGACGCAACGCATCTTTTACGCAAGAAACGCGAAAGGCGCCGTGCATCCGCAGGCGCCTTTTTGCTGTCTTGCCCCCAAGTGCAACGCCTAGTTCATGTCGGGCTGTCGGATTTCCGCCCGCGGATAGGCGAGCGGGCCGAAACCTGAAACTGAGTCAACATGCGAAAACAGGTTCAAATAGAGCGTGCGGATCGCGTGACTGACCAGTTTCAACGCATCCGGGCCGGGGTGGTATGTCTCAAACGGCAACCCACCGACCTTGATCACTGCGTGGCGGGGCAGGCAGAGGTGATAAAGATCCACCGCCGTTGGCGGCGCCGTTTCCACGATGCTCATGCCGTCCTGGTATTGCTGTACCGGGACAAGCGTTGCGCCATGTTCTAGGCGAATGCCCGGCAGCGGTGCGCGCTGTAGCAGGCGGGCAGCGGGGCCTGCAACAACAGTCCCCATCGGTTTGGCATCGCCTAGGCTGTCGGCGGTGAAGCTGGTCAGCTGATGGCTGCGACCGGCCTTGTCGCTGCGAGAGGGAACCAGGCTGGTGGATCCCTTCCAAAGCAGGGTTTCGGCTGCGCCGTCCATCGTGATCAGCTGGTCGCCGGGCAAAAGATCCTCAACCGCGATTGGCCCCTGTGTGGTTTCGACCAATGCGCCGCGGCAAAATGCTGTGAACGCATTCTCAAACAAGGGGAGGGACGGCGCCACATGGCGGGTCTCGGTAATTGTTCCGTCGCTTTGCAGGCTCATCACATCATAGCGCCGCAACTGCGGGCGGACCCCGCTGCGGAGAGCTGCGGGATCTTTCAGAAGGGCGTTGGCTTCGACGGCATTGGCAGCTGCGCGTCGCAGTGACTGTGGAATGGTCATGGCTACCGGGCCTCTTTCATAACAACACAGATACAATTCCGACGTTTCAGCGAGCAGCTGCTAAAAGCCGGGGTCTTGGGCCGCATCCAAAAAAACGGCAGATGCGGGGGAATTCATGTCAGCCTTGAAACGGGCTGGGTCAGGCTGTTTTGGCCTGTTGTGTGGCGGTGCGGTCCTGCTGGCGACGTTCGATCATGGCCTGGCGGTTGGCGCCTCTGCTCCAGGGCAGCTCGACCTCTTCGTCCTTGGCAGCTGCCACGATGGATTTGATGAAGCGCGACTTCGTTGGCATTGGCGTCTCCTGTCAGGGTGATCGACGTCCTGCCGATCAGCGCGGTGTTCTGACCTGTTTGACATGGCATTGCGCCACCAATGTGGCCGATCTGTGAAAATCGCCGCACCTCTGTCGAAATTGCAGTCCTAAAACGCAACAACCCGACCTTGGGTGGCCGGGTTATGGTGTCTGCACGGAACGGAGAGGTCAGAGCCGGATGCAGGAAATAAGCCTGCCGTAGTCGGCCTCTTTCAGGTGGGTGGTGCGCCGGTAAGAATAAAACCGCGCCGGGTCGCTGTAGGTGCAGTGCCCGGTCCACTGTGCGGCGCCGACACCTGCACTGCGCAACTTGTGCAACCCAAGCGACGGCAGGTCAAATAGGTAGCGGTCGCCTTCACCATTGGCAAAGAAACGAGCGTTTTCAGGGTCCTGGGCAATGAAGTCGTCAAAGAACTCTGGCCCGACCTCATAGGCGCGCTGAGAGATGGTCGGGCCGATCACCGCACTGGTATTTGCGCGATCCGCGCCAAGCGCTTCCATTGCGGCCAAAGTGGCTTCCAGAACGCCATCCAGAGCCCCGCGCCAGCCAGCATGAGCGGCGCCCACGACACCGGCTTTTGCATCTGCAAACAAAACGGGCTGGCAGTCCGCCGTCAGAATGGACAGGGCGATGCCCGGTACATTGGTCACCATGGCGTCTGCCTTTGCGCCGGCTTGCAGATCTGCCTGGTTTGCCTCGCTGACAGTCAGCACATCGGCAGAATGGACCTGATGAACCCGGCCCAGTGCCTCTGCCGGGACATCCATTGCCTCCGCCACACGTGCACGATTCATCGTGACCGCTTGCCGCTGGTCAGAAGATCCAAGGCCGCAGTTCAGTCCCTCGAATATGCCCGAGGAGGCCCCGCCCCGACGCGTGAAGAAACCGTGGCGGGTGTCGGCCAGCAGGTCAGATGTAAGAATTTCCAGCGTCATGCGTTCAATCCTGGTGGGGGTGTCATCTGTGCGGGATAAAGCGCCAGAACTTTGAACAGGTTTCCCATTTCCTCCGGGTGCGTCAACCGTCGATGTGCAGCAATCAGCTGGTCCAGCTGCTGGCCGCTCAAGCGGGCGGCAAGGGCTTGGGCGCGGGCGGTGATGCCAAGCCGCTCAAGGAACACGCCTTGTGGGGTCACACGGCTGAATTCCGCACCTGCCGATTTGGCAGCCAGCGCCAGCGCCTCAAAATCGACATGGGTCGTCAGATCCGCTTCGCCGGGCGACAGGAGCGGATCGCTGGGCGCATGAGAGCGCAGGGCCTGCAGGGTGTCGCCAAGCGAACGCCAGTCGCCATAGTCCACAATCAGGGCACAGCCGCCATATGCCGCAATGCGTTGCGCAAGAGTGCTGACAATCGGCTGCGCAGCTTCGCAAAGCTCGACCAGATCGTTGTCGGATGTGTCCTCAATCCGATGGGAAAGCGCGGGTTGCGGTGCGACCGGTCCCAGACCGAACTGCAGGGCGCCGTCCTCGGACAGCCCGACCGATTTTTCGCGCCAGCCCTCACCATCGCGCAGGAACTGGCGCACGGGCAGGGCGTCAAAGAATTCGTTGGCCACCAGAAACAGCGCCTGATCGGGAAGTTCCTCGATGGTGTCGTGCCAGGTGGCGGCATAGCCGGAAAGCGCTTCGGCCTGGCGTTTGCGCAAGGTTGGCGAGGCTTCCAGAAGCGAGATGCGCATCGCGGCATGAAAGCCCGGCACGGCCTTGGTCGCGCGAAGAACATCAGCCATCAATGTGCCGCGTCCAGGGCCAAGCTCGGCAAGGGTGAACGGGGTCGGGCTGCCTTGATCAATCCATGTCTGTGCCAGCGCCAGGCCGATCAGTTCTCCAAACATCTGGCTGATTTCGGGCGCGGTGGTGAAGTCACCGGAGGCCCCCAGCGGATCGCGGGTGGTATAATAGCCATAGGTTGGATGCAGCAGCGCCTCTGCCATGTAGTCAGCAACCGAGATCGGGCCATCAGTCCGGATGCGGGCTATGATGTGATCTTGCAGGCTCATGTCTTTGCCTCGCCATTTCGCTGGGCGCGCAGGATCAGGACCACGCCGATTGCGATCATCGGCAGTGACAGGATCTGGCCCATGGTCAAGCCGTAGCCACCGATATGAAAGGCCAGGCCAAGCGGGTTGTTTTCGGCGACAAATTGCGCGTCAGGCTGGCGGACGAACTCCACCGCAAACCGCGCAGCGCCGTATCCTGCAAGGAAAACCCCGGTCACATAGCCGGGCAGGCGCAAGGCGCCTTTTCGATAGGCCAGCCACAGCAGCACCGCGCCAAGCAAGAGCCCCTCAAGCACGGCTTCGTAAAGCTGAGAGGGGTGACGCGCGCAGATTTCACCCAAGGCTTGCCCGCAGGCTTGTGCGGCCTGTCCGGGGAACGCAAACCCCCAGGGGAGGTCTGTCGCGCGCCCCCATAGTTCGGCGTTGTTGAAATTTGCCAGCCGCCCCAGCAGCAGCCCCGGCGGAACGGTATGGGCCACCAAGTCAGCAATCTCGAGACGTGGGATATTGTGGCGCAGCGCATAGATCCATGTCGCAAAGATCACCCCAAGCAGCCCCCCGTGAAAAGCCATGCCCCCTTGCCAGATGCGGATCACCTCGGCTGGGTTCTGCAGATAATAACCGGGCTGATAGAACATGACGTAGCCAAGTCGGCCGCCAAGAATAACGCCAAGGATGATCCAGGTCAGCAGGTCTTCGACCTGTGCTGGCTTCATCGGAGGGCGCTGTTCAGGCCAGAGCGCTGGTCGTCGCAGCGCACCAACAGCCAAGCGCCAGGCAATCACGATGCCAACGATATAGGCCAGCGCGTACCAGCGCAGTGCAAAGCGAGAGCCAAACAGCTCTACTGCAAAGATTTCGGGGGACAGATCGGGAAAGGGGATGAAAAAAGCGTGCATATGCCGTGAATGCCTGTGCTGGATCAGGAGGTCAACGCCTTGCCGCCGCGCCTCATGTCGCCCATATAGGGAACAAGGCTCACATGGAGAAGACAATGCAGACGCGCAACAAGATCATGGACGACATTTCGCAGCTCATGACCAACGCCATGGGTGTTGCTCACGGTGCTCGGGAAGAGGCGGAAACCGCCATGAAAAGCCTGATTGATCGCTGGCTGGCTGATCGCGACTTTGTGACCCGCGAGGAATTTGATGCGGTGCGTGCAATGGCGCAAAAGGCCCGTGAAGAAAACGAGGCTCTCAAGGCCCGCTTGGATGCACTTGAGGCTGACAAATCCGCCTGATCGGCTGAACCGCTCTGGCTTGCTGCGCGCCCCGATGGGGTGCCGCCATGCTGGACAGTGCTGACAAGACCAGCGAAAAGGACCAGCGCCGCCCTTTGAGAGGCGGCGTTTTCTTTTGTGGTCGATGTGGTTCCTGCGTCCATGCGGCGGCGGCTTCCCAGCGGGTTTCCATGTGACAAAGGACGAATGCCGCAACATTGATCGAAGTTACGATATTTTGCGGGCGGTTTTCATTCGTCCACAACTTATTGCAGTTATCCCCAAATAAAGGGTTGCCAGATGCGTTCCGGGCGGCCACCATATCTAGTAGGAGAGGCGGAAAACCCCTCTCTTTCTTGAGCAGGCCGCTAGCAATTGGGGGTGCCAGACATCGCTTTTGCTAGAGAGCAGAGAGGTGGCATCATGGCTCTTTCCGAACAGTTTCTGGAAGACGAAATTCACCCTATCGACATTGTCGAACATCTGGCCTCCGATCACGATTGGGACTTTGACCGCATTGGCGATGACCAGATCGCCATGGCTGTCGAAGGGCAGTGGCGAACCTATTCGCTGACCCTCGCGTGGTCCGGCTATGAAGAAACCCTGCGAATGGTGTGCAGCTTTGAAATGGAGCCGCCAAAGGAAAAACTGCCCCAGCTGTATGAGCTGATCAACGAAATGAATGATCAGTGCTGGGCGGGTGGTTTCACCTTTTGGCCCGAACATAAGCTGATGTTGTTCCGCTATGGGCTGGTTCTGGCCGGTGGTCAGGTTGCCAGCGCTGAGCAGATCGACACGTTGATCAACGCGGCGGTGTCAAACTGCGAACGCTACTACCCGGCGATCCAGTTGATGGTGTGGGGCGGGCAGCCCCCGCGTGAGGCACTGCAGGTCGCCATTGCAGAGGCCTACGGGCGCGCGTAAACCTTCTCCCCAAACCGGATTTATCGAAGGGGAGGGGAAATGCAGGTATCCGAAATCGCATCGCGCGGTATTGCGTTGCTGGGCTGTGGGAAAATGGGGTCAGCCATGTTGGCAGGCTGGCTCGATCAGGGAGTATCCCCGGACGCAGTCTGGGTGATCGACCCCAATCCGTCCGATTGGTTGCGCCAGACCGGTGTGCAGATCAACGCCCCTCTGCCCGAGGGAGATAAAGCGCCCGGCATCGTGTTGATTGCGGTCAAGCCCCAGATGATGGGAGAGGCGCTGCCCCAGATGCAGTCGCTTGGGAATGGTCCGACCCTGTTCATTTCGGTTGCAGCAGGCACGTCCATCGCCACATTCGAAGACCTGCTGGGCTCGCAGACACCGTTGGTGCGGGCGATGCCCAATACACCAGCCGCCATCGGTCGCGGGATCACCGCGATCATTGGAAACACACAAGCCAGCAGTGCGGATCTGGACCGCGCAGAGGCGCTGCTGCAGGCGATTGGTCAGACCGTCCGGCTGGAAAGCGAAGGTCAGATCGATGCCGTCACAGGTGTCAGCGGCTCAGGGCCGGCTTACGTTTTTCACCTGATTGAAACGCTTGCCGCTGCAGGAGAGGCTGAGGGTTTGCCTGCCGATCTGGCCATGCAACTGGCCAAAGCCACGGTTGCAGGGGCCGGTGCCTTGGCAGAGGCAGCGGAGGAAACCCCCTCGCAGCTGCGCGTGAACGTGACCAGCCCCAATGGTACAACACAGGCTGCCCTTGAGGTCTTGATGAATGAAGCGGACGGTTTCCCGACGCTTTTGCGTCGTGCCGTCGGGGCCGCGACAGAGCGCTCGAGGGAGTTGTCCCGTGGCTGAGATTTCCTTTGATGACTTTCTGAAGGTCGATGTGCGGGTGGGTGAGGTCATTCGCGCGGAGGATTATCCCGAAGCCCGCAAGCCCGCGATCAAGATGTGGGTGGATTTTGGCGAAGAGATCGGCGTCAAGAAAACATCGGCGCAGGTGACCGCTCATTACAGCCCGGAAAAACTGGTGGGAAAACAGGTCATGGCTGTTGTGAACTTTCCCCCACGCCAGATCGGTAAATTCATGTCCGAGGTTCTTGTCCTTGGACTGCCGGATGAAAGCGGTGAGATTGTTCTGATCGGTCCGGATGGGCCGGTTCCAATTGGGGGGCGGATGCATTGAGCAACGTAAAACGCCCCAAACTGTGGATCACCCGCCCCATGACTGCCGCCGTTGAGGCGCGCGCAAGGGATGAGTTTGACGTCGAGATCCGGGCTGAGACCTCGCCCCTCACGCAGGAAGAGCGCAGACGCGCGCTGCGCGACTTTGACATTGTTGTTCCGACGCTGGGGGATGCCTTTGATGCGGCGACATTTGCCGATGTCCCAGAGCCGCGCTGTCGGCTTCTGGCGAATTTCGGTGTTGGCTTTAATCATATTGATGTTGCCGCAGCCAAAGCCGCAGGCATTGCAGTCAGCAACACGCCGGGTGCGGTGACGGATGCGACGGCCGATATTGCCATGACGTTGATGTTGATGACGGCCCGGCGCGCAGGAGAGGGCGAGCGTCTGGTGCGCTCGGGGGCGTGGCAGGGATGGCATCCTACCCAAATGCTTGGCCTTCATCTGACGGGCAAGCACGTGGGGATTGTCGGCTTTGGCCGTATTGGCGAGGCTATCGCGCGGCGCTGTCACTACGGGTTCGCGATGGAGGTGAGCTATCTGGCCCGCAGCAACAAGACGCCCGATTTCCCGGTCACACGTGCCAACAGCCTCGTGGAACTGGCGGCATCTGTTGATGTCTTGGTGCTGGCAGTGCCGGGTGGAGCCGAAACCAGGCATCTGATCACCGCCGAAGTGCTGGGTGCAATGCGCTCAACAGCGTTGCTGATCAATATTGCCCGCGGAGAAGTGGTTGATGAGGCCGCTTTGATTGCTGCGCTTGAACAGGGGCAGATCGCGGGGGCGGGGCTGGATGTCTATGAGTTTGAGCCCAACGTACCTGAAGCCTTGCGTCAGATGGATCAGGTGACACTGCTGCCGCATCTGGGTACCGCGACGGAGGAGGTGCGCAGCGACATGGGGCAGCTGGCGCTCGATAATGTCGCAGCCTTTGTGGCCGGTCAGCCCCTCGTGACCCCGGTCTGATCTATCCGGCTGATCCATCCGCTGGCCCTGACCAGCAAAAGGGCGGGATTGTCCCGCCCTGTCTATTGAGGTACCGATTGGGGGCACAGAAACCAGACGGGCTCAGACGTCTGGATTATCGCCCGTTGCCTCGCGCCAATGGCGTCGGCATAGCGAGACATAGGTCTCATTGCCCCCGATCTGCACCTGCTCTCCTTCGGTGATGGTGCGTCCGGTCTCGTCTTGACGGATGACCATTGTGGCCTTTTTTCCGCAGTGGCAGATCGTGCGCACCTCTCGCATTTCGTCTGCCAGCGCGAGAAGGGTCGCAGAGCCGGGGAACAGATTGCCCTGGAAATCGACGCGCAGCCCGTAGCACAGCACGGGAACCCGCAAGTCATCAACCACGCGGGCCAACTGCCAGACTTGTTTGGGGGACAGAAACTGCGCCTCATCCACAAAGATGGCCGCCAACGGCCCCTGCGCGAGGCGGGCAACCACGCGGGCAAACAGATCATCGTCTGAGACGAACATGTCCGCCTCGGCGCCGATTCCGATCCGCGAAGCGATGCGCCCCTGACCTGCGCGATCATCAATCGCAGCCGTCAGCAGATAGGTGTCCATATTGTTCTCGCGGTAGTTATGCGAGGCTTGCAACAACACCGTCGATTTGCCGGCGTTCATGGTGGAGTAGTTGAAATAGAGCTTGGCCATGGCGCTGATGTAGCCGGAGCGGGTCGCGGATGGAACGGTTTTTTCCGCTGGCCGTGACGGCATAGTGAAAGATGCAAACGGGATGTGGGGATTGATCAATTGGTCAAATAACGCGCACCCAGCCCATCGGCCATCAGACAGAGGCGGAACAACCCGAGAAAGGATCCTCAAGATCGCCGAGGGCAGGGTGCAGACTTGGGCAGAAAACGCCCCAGGCAGAGGCATACAGTACACGCCCCCGCCCGCTTCGCCAAAGTGCCGTTAAGGAACCCGGGGCGAAGTAATTCCCCAGATACCACGGGGATAGCCATAGCATCTCATTTCATCTAAAAGTCGGGAATGGGAAATTAACGCGTTTCTTCCCCAAAGGGGCAGGGGTCTTAACCAGGTAGAAATTGTATGGCAGACGTAGGTACTTATCTAAAAAAACACACAGAGGCATTGGTCAAGGATGTCGGGATCGAAGCGGCCTGCCAGATCACCGGGAAATCCAAGGCGACATTGGGCCGGTATTACTCTGACAATCCCGAACACGCGGATCGTTTCATGCCTGTTGATGCCGTTGCCAAGCTCGAGTCGGCAGCATCCTTCCCGCATGTGACCTCTGGTCTGGCGGATCTCAAGAACATCACGCTCTCTTATGCTGAATCCAGTTCAAGCGAGCGCAGTGGCGGGGTGAATTCTGACGTCATCGCGCTCAGCCAGCGGTTTGCGACCTTGATGAGCGAATATCAGGAAGCGATGGCCGATGGCATCATCACCATCAACGAAGCAAAGCGTCTGCTGCGCGAGACCGTGATGCTGCAACAGGTTCTGCTGGATATGAAACTGCACCTCGAAGAGGAAAGCGGTTGATCGCAATTGGTCAACCCGCTGACATGGAAAACCCCGCCAGACATACAATCTGGCGGGTTTTTTCTATGCAAGTGGGATGCGGATCAGCTGACGCGACGCAACACCACTGACCCAACCGAATAGCCTGCGCCAAACGAACAGATCAGGCCAAGATCTCCGTTCTGCAGATCATCGGAGTATTTCGAAAACGCGATGATGGAGCCCGCAGAGGAAGTGTTTGCGTATTCCTGCAGGATGTTGGGCTGTTCGCCGTCCTCTGGCGTGCGTCCCAGAACCTTTTTGCCGATGAAATCGTTCATCGTCTTGTTGGCCTGATGCAGCCACAGACGTTTCAGCTCATCACTGGTGATCCCCTCGGCGTCCATGTGGTCAGTGATGTGCTGGCTGACCATTGGCAGGACTTCTTTGAAGACCTTGCGCCCGTTTTGCATGAACTGCATGTCGCGGCGGTCCTGGACACCATCCGGACGCGAGCGGCGCAGGTAGCCGTTGTTATTGCGGATGTTGTTGGAAAATTCGGTCGCGCAGCGGGTCGAGAGAATCTCAAAATGAGGGCCGGTTGCGTTCTCTTCGCGTTCGATCAAGGTCGCTGTTGCCACATCGCCAAAGATAAAGTGGCAATCCCGGTCCCGCCACTCCAGATGGCCCGAGCAGATTTCAGGGTTCACCACCAGGGCCGAGCGGATAGAACCGGACCGCACCATGTCGGCGGCAGCCTGGATGCCGAACGTCGCCGAGGAGCAGGCGACATTCATGTCAAAGGCAAATCCCTGGATGCCAAGGAGCTGCTGGATCTCGATCGCAACTGCAGGATATGCGCGCTCCATATTGGATGCAGCACAGATAACCGCATCCACATCAGCGGCTGTCTTGCCCGCCTGTTCCAGCGCCTTCTTGGCCGCATCGACAGCCATCTCCGCCATGATCGAGGGTTCATCATCACTGCGTTGACGCAGCAGGGGATGCATGACCTCGGGATCCAGAACGCCGCTCTTGTCCATGACGTAACGCTGTTCGATGCCAGAGGCCTTCAGAATGAACTCTTCCGAGGAATGCTGAAGCGGCTCCATGTCACCCGCGGCAATCGCGTCGGCGTTTTCTGCATTGGTCTTGTCCGCATAAGCATTGAACGCCGCGACCAGCTCGGCGTTGGTGATCTTCTGTGACGGGGTGAAGACGCCCGTGCCGGTGATGGCGGGTGTGAACATGACGGAACCTTCGGGTGGTTTTCAGAGTGCCGCATATCTGGGCATTATCGTTGCACAAGGTCAAGATCCACAGCCCCAATGAGACCGCAGGCTGCACCTACGTCAGCCGCACGCATAAGAGATTTTACCTTCACTTCTTGAATGGTTCGAAATCCGAAATATATGCGCGAGGGTAACATGCCCGTGAGCACAGCCAGGCCATCCCGGTTCGAAAGGAAGCAACAGCCATGCCCAAGACAGCAAACTGCCCCGAAGTGACAGCTCTGCTTGGCGTCTTTGCGCTGTATTGGAAGGTGGATGCCTGCATCGACGATGCCCCGGAGGCGCCGGAATTGAACCGGATGGAATCACATCTGTTGATCGGCCTGGATGAGCCGCGCAGGATGGGGGAGCTCGCCCGCAGGATGCAGACCGTGCCCTCCACTGTCACCGCCGCAGCAGACAGTCTGGAGTTGCTTGGCCTCATCCGGAGGGAGCGCGACCCAAGGGATCGGCGGGCATGGCAACTGGTTCTTACCCCCGCAGGGCAGGTCCAGAGGGCGGCTCTGCAAAATGCCGCTGCAGAGCTGTTTCGCGAGGTTTCAGGACTGTCTGAAGAAGAAACCCAACAATTTGCGGCCCTGTCTGCAAAAATTCATGACAATATACTAGCGACGGAAACGAAACCGTCCGGGAAGGAGTGACGAGATGAAGGTTGGCGCAAAACTGCTGGCCGGGGTGCTGGGACTTGTGATGGGGGCGATGCCCGCCCTTGCACAGGATGTGGCAAAACCGGTGAAGCTGATGGAAGCTCAGGCTGGATCGAAACCGATCAAGCGGGAATTTTTCGGACAGGTGACAGCAAAGGAAACGGTCGATCTGGCCTTTCAGGTTGCCGGGCAGGTCGTCAAATTTCCGGTGACAGAAGGGGCGTTTGTCCCGCAAGGGGCCTTGATCGCCGAGCTGGATCTGGAACCTTTTGAGCTGAAGCTGGAACAGGCTCAGCTGCAAAAGGAGCAGGCAGATCGAACCGTTGCGCGTCTGGAAAAGCTCACAGGGACCGTAAGCCAGGTTTCAATCGACGATGCCGAAACACAGGCCGGGCTGACGGCGATCGCGTTGCGTGACGCATCATATGCATTGGAGCACGCGACCCTGAACGCCCCGTTCGATGCGCTGGTTTCCAGTCGTGAAGTGGCCCTTTTCAGCACTGTAGGCGCGGGCGCCCCGATCGTGCGATTGCATGACATGTCAGAACTGCACATCGAGGTCGATGTGCCAGAGGTTCTGTTCCAGCAGGAAGAAGAAACAGACGCGCTGACCATCACTGCGACCTTTCCCGGCAGTGATACACGTTATCCGCTGCAGATTCTTGAGTTTGATGCCGAAGCCAGCAGTGTCGGCCAGACCTACCGTGTCACCTTTCGCCTGAGCCCGCCGGAAGACCGCCAGGTCTTTCCCGGTGCATCTGCAACGGTTCAAGTCCAGGTTGATACCGGTGAAACCGGCGTCATCGTCCCCCCGTCAGCGATTGTGGCTTCGGCCAGCGGCGAGACCGGGGTCATGCTGTTCAGCCCGAATGGGGCGGACGAAGGAACCGTGTCTTGGGTCAAGGTTGAAACAAACCCCACTGACAATGGCCAGATCGAGATCCTCAGCGGCCTGGATGGCGGCGAGGAAATCGTTCTGACCGGGGGCAGTGCTCTTGTCGATGGTCAGGCGATTCGCCGCTTTACCGGCTTCAACAACTGAGAGGCAGACCATGGATATCGCACGCGGGTCGATAAATCGGCCGCTCTATACATGGATCATCATGCTCACTGCCCTCTTTGGGGGGATCTGGGGTTTTTTGAACCTCGGGCGGCTTGAGGATCCGGCCTTTACCATCAAACAGGCGGTTGTCATCACCCAATACCCCGGCGCGAGCGCAGAGCAGGTCGCGCTGGAAGTCACGGAACCGTTGGAATCCGCCATCCAGCAGATGGGCGAGGTGAAGGAAATCCGTTCCATGAATCAACCGGGATCATCCCGGATCGATGTGGAGATGAAAGACACATTCGACGGAACAGAGCTGCCCCAGCTCTGGACCAAGCTGCGCGCCAAGGTCGAAAACGCATCCCGCGGCCTGCCCGATGGCGTGGGAAAACCCTATGTCGATGATGGCTTTGGCGACGTGTTCGGTGTGTTCTACGCGGTCACCGCCGAAGGGTTCACCGATGCCGAGCGGCACGAATTGGCTACCTTTCTGCGCCGCGAGTTGCTGGCCGTTGATGGGGTTGCGGACGTTCAGGTCGCGGGCCTCCCAGAGGAAGCGATCTTTGTTGAGCCGAAGATGGCCATCACCGTCAATCAGAACATCCCCATCGGGGCAGTGGCCAACGCGCTGGCAACGGCCAACTCCGTCCGTCCGGCAGGCAGCCTGGACAGCGACGGGGTCGAAACCCGTCTGAGCGCACCGGAAGGGTCGGACTCCGTCTCTGAAATCGCGGGTCTGACTGTTGGATCGCAAGGTGAGGTCATCAATGTCGTCGATATGGCGGATGTCCATCGCGGTCGGGTCGATGACCCCGGTCAGATCATCCGTTTCGACGGGGTCGAGGCTTTCACCCTCGGGGTTGCGGGCCTGTCGAGCGAGAACATCGTGGAAGTCGGCAAACGGGTAGATGCCCGCCTTGCCGAACTCGACAATCAGATCCCCTATGGCGTGGAGCTGAAGCCGATCTACCAACAGCACGTGGTGGTGGAACAGGCCTCCAACGACTTTCTTGTGAACCTCGCCATGTCGGTCGCGATTGTGGTGGTTGTCCTTGCGATCTTCATGGGCTGGCGGGCCGCGGTGGTCGTGGGAACGACATTGCTGCTGACGGTCGTTGGCACGTTGATGTTCATGAACCTCTTCTCAATCGAGATGGAGCGGATTTCTCTTGGGGCACTGATCATCGCAATGGGTATGCTGGTGGACAACGCAATCGTTGTGGCTGAAGGCATGCAGATTGCGATGGCGCGTGGAAAGACCTCGCGCGAGGCCGCACATGAGGCCGCAGCCAAGACGCAAATCCCGCTTCTGGGTGCAACCGTGATCGGCATCATGGCCTTTGCCGGTATCGGTCTCAGCCCGGATTCCACAGGCGAGTTCATGTTCTCCCTGTTTGCGGTCATCGCCATCTCGCTCTTGCTGAGCTGGTTGCTGGCACTCACCGCGACACCGCTGCTTGGCCACTACTTCTTTAAGCAGGGCAGCGGCGACGAACTGGATTCCTATTCCGGTTTCCTTTTCCGGGGCTACGGTGCGCTGTTGCGTCTGTCGCTCAAGATGCGTTGGCTGGTTGTGCCGGGGCTGATTGCTGTAACCGTGCTGTGTTTCATCGGCTTTGGGCAGGTCAAACAGCAGTTCTTCCCCAACTCCAACACGCCGTTGTTCTTTGTGAACTACAAGCTGCCGCAGGGAAGTTCGATCCAGACCACATCTGCCCATATGCAGCAGGTAGAAGACTGGCTGTCCGACAGAGAAGAGGTCGCCTCGGTCGCGAGCTTCATCGGCAAGGGGGCGACCCGCTTCATGCTGACCTACGAGTCAGAGGATCCAAACCCGAGCTATGGCCATCTCATCATCCGGACCAACAGTCTGGAAGCGATCCCGGCGTTGCAAGAGGATCTGGAAGCCTTTGGCAAGGCGCAGTTCCCTGAAGGCGAGTTCCGCACCCAGAGGCTGGTTTTCGGCCCCGGTGGCGGCGCTCCGATCGAAGTACGCTTTGCCGGGCCTGACCCACGTGTGCTGCGCGCTTTGGGGGACGAGGCGATGCAGCGCCTGCGCGAAGGCTCTCCCAATATCCTGAGCGTCCGTCAGGACTGGCGCGAACAGGAAGTCACGCTAAAGCCGGTCTACGCAACAGATCGGGCCCAGACGGCAGGCGTGACCCGAGAGGCCATCGCCGATGCGCTGCAGTTCTCCACGGATGGTCTGACGGCTGGTGTCTTCCGCGAGCGGGAACGCTTGATCCCGATCATCATTCGCCGCCCGGCTGAGGGGGAATACAATCTGATGGATCAGCTTGTCTTCTCGGAATCCGCTGGCAGCTTTGTTCCGCTGGAGCAGATGATTGATGGGGTGAATGTCGTCGTAGAAAATACGCTGGTGCATCGCCGCGACCGTGTTGCGACCCTGACCGTCGGCGCAGACATCCCACCGGACCTGACCGCAGCGAGCGTGTTTGCCGAGATCCGTCAAACCATCGAAGCCATTGAAGTCCCGACAGGCTATACGATGGAATGGGGCGGCGAGCACGAGAACTCTAGTGATGCAAATGCGAGCCTGGGCAAGCAATTGCCCGTCACCATTCTCATCATGGTTCTGATCTCGGTTCTTCTGTTCAACGCAATCCGCCAGCCGATCATCATCTGGTTGCTGGTTCCCATGTCCGTAAACGGCGTGGTTATTGGCTTGCTGGGAACGGGTATGCCCTTCACCTTCACTGCGCTTCTTGGCCTGCTGTCCCTGTCTGGCATGCTGATCAAGAATGGTATCGTTCTGGTCGAGGAAATCGATCTGGTTCGGGCAGAGGGCAGACCGCTGCGCGAGGCGATTGTTGAGGCGTCCGTCTCGCGTCTGCGCCCGGTGATGCTGGCGGCTGTGACCACGATCCTCGGGATGGCACCGCTTCTGAGCGATGCGTTCTTTGTCTCGATGGCGATCACGATCATGGGCGGGCTTGCTTTCGCAACGATCCTGACCCTGGTTGCCGCGCCCGTGTTCTACCTGATCTTCTTTGGTCGGGATGAAAAACGCGAGGCCGCAGTCGCATAGGTCTGCGACCATAGCAAGACTGAGAGCCCCGGCAGTTACTGCCGGGGTTTTTTAGTAGGGAAATCACCTTATGCGTGTGTTTTGCAGTTGATGCGCTGCTCTTCATCCTGAGGTGTTCCATCCCTTACGCCGCAATCCAAAGGGCACCGTTCGCAAGGCGCACCCTGTTAAGGGATCGGCTCGGTTTCACCGACTCGGATCTTGCCCCAATCGCTTGAGGATATGGCCAACTCTTGCCTTAATCTGGCCGAAACCTTTCCCGGTTGGCCCCGAAAACACGGAAATCCGGGGAATTTCTTACCCAATTCCTTTCGGAAATAGCGCCGATTGTCAGGGCATTATTGGATAATTTTCACCAAATCGCTCAGGTCAGGTAAAGAAAATATGGCGCCTGCCAAGGCTGCCAAACGATGGGTGGCTTCACGTTAACCTTCTGTTAATCCTGTCATAATCTGTCCCTCTTTCTGACAGGTCCGCACAACTCCAGGCCGCATTCCGGCCCCAGCCCGCTCGCAGGATCAGGGTGTGGGAAAAAATGGAGTGGACCATGAAACGCTTACTTGCAGCCGTTGCGGCTGCCATAATCAGCGGCGCCTCGTTCGGGGCGCCGGCAGAGGCGCAATCGGCCCGTGTCAGTGCTGTTCCCGGGTGGGAGGCAGTTGGTCGTTTGAACATCTCGGGGCGCAACATGTGCACCGGCAGTCTGATTGCGCCCAACCTCGTGCTGACTGCAGCACATTGTCTCTACAACCCTCAGACGGGTCAGGCGGTAAACCCGCGCACCATTAAGTTTGAGGCAGGATTGAACGGTCGCAGAGCCAAGGCCGAGCGGCAGGTCGTCAAGGCGGTCATTCATCCGGGCTACAGACATCGCTGGTCAGACCGAAGTGAACCGGGAAGCGACATCGCGGTTCTGAGGTTGAACAAACCGATCAGCGCAAGCGAGGTGCGCCCCTTTGCGCTGGCCGCTGCCCCTTTGCCGGGTGATAGCGTGGATGTTCTGTCCTATTCGATGCAAACCTCGACCAGACCGGCCCGAGAGCGGGGATGTACCATCCTGTCGTCTCGTAGTGAGACGCTGATTACCTCCTGCAAGGTGGACTACGGGGCCTCTGGCTCTCCGGTCTTGCAGATCGTGCCGGGGCAAGCGCCAAGGCTGGTTTCGGTGATCTCGGCCAAGGCTCAGATGGGGCGAAGACCAGTGTCGCTTGCGACATCACTAGACGGATCGCTGTGGGCGCTGATGCGCCGCGCGGGCTGAGACCGGCCCGATACGCCTCCGCTCCGTTTCCCACAAGACGTCCGTGGGAGGCGGTCGGCCAGATCAGCAAGAGCCCCGAGGAATTTCCTCGGGGCTTTCTGCTTTCTCAGGACGGGGCAGGGCTTAAGCGTGGATGAAATGCAATCTGTCAAAGGTAGACCGCCAGGCCGCGACCTCGTCTTGAACGGTGTCCCCACGCAGTGCGCGCGCGATCAGGTCAGCCAGACGCGGAGCATCAGCCGCCGTCATTCCCCAACGAACCAACTCAGGTGTGCCGATCCGCAACCCGTTCAGATCGCCCGCCACAGTCGCGACTGGCAGGCCGATGCCGCAGGCCAGAAATCCGTTCTTGCGCAGTAGTTTTGAGGCTGCCTGGCCACCCCCATATGGGGCCGCGAGAACCGCAAACTGGTGCGACTGGGTGGCAATGCCCGCGCTTCCCTTGAAGGTCGTTATGCCGTGCTCGTCCAGCGCGGTGGCCAGAGCATTTGCCATGTCAATCATCTCGGCGGCATAGGCTTTCCCGAAATCCCGCCAATCCAAAAGCGTGACGGCAAGAGCCGCTGACTTGGCAACGTCGAAATTGGCGGTCATGCCAGGAAAGGCGATGCTATCCAGTATCTCTGCCAATCCGGCGTCGTTCGTGACGATCAAGCCGCCAGCGGGGCCACCGAGGCTCTTGTAGGTGCTCATGGTCATGAAATGAGCCCCTTCCGCCAGTGGATCAGACCAGGCCTTTCCAGCGATGATGCCGCATTGATGAGCCGCGTCAAACATCACCTTTGCCCCCACTTCATCGGCAATCGCGCGCACCGCGGCGACGGGATGTTCGAACAGGTTGAGGCTGCCCCCGATGGTGATCAGCTTAGGGTGCTCTTTTCGGGCCAAATCGCGCAAACCATCAAGGTCGACCGTATAGCCATCGGCCGCGACAGGGGCCTCCAGGCAGCGCAACCCAAACAGACCGGCGCATCCTGGTCCGTGATGTGTCACATGCCCGCCGATGCTGGCGGGCGGCGCGATGATGGTATCCCCCGGTTTGCAGGTCGCCATGAAGCCATAGAGGTTGGCCAGCGCCCCGGATCCGACGCGGATCTCGGCATATTTTGCGTCGAACACTTCTGCTGCGAGATCGGCTGCGATCACTTCGATCTCCTCGATCGCCTCCAGCCCCATTTCGTATTTGTCACCGGGATGGCCAAGCGAAGGCCGGGAGCCGAGACCGGACGCCAGCAGGGCTTCGGCCTTTGGGTTCATCACATTTGTTGCCGGATTGAGGTTGAAGCATTGCTCTTCGTGAATGACGCGATTTTCCTCACAGAGGGCGTGGATGCGCTGCAAGAGAGCGGCAGAATCCGCATCTTTTGTCGCGGAACTGATTGCCTCGATCCGGTCTGCAGAGGTTGCAGCCAGCCAGTGGCGGGGGGCTTGGGTCATCTCATCCTCCTTGGTTGCGGGCAGTCTGCGTCTCTTTGCGGTGACGTGGCAAATCAGATTTGCTATTTCTTGGGGTAGAAAAACTAAGCCTATGTGAGATGCCCATGCCCGTTGCTCCTCTGCGCCCCAAGGGGCCGCCACTGAATGCGATGCGTGCCTTTGAGACTGCGGCAAGGCGGGAGAGCTTTGTGGCCGCTGCAGAGGAATTGGGGGTGACACCGGGGGCTGTTTCTCAACAGGTGAAATCTCTGGAAGATTGGGCCGGAAGCGCGCTGTTCCGGCGTCATGCGCAGGGGGTGACCCTTACAGAGGCGGGGCAGGCGTTGCTGCCGACGTTTGTCGCAGCTTTTGACGCGCTGGGCGCTGCAACGCAGGCATTGCGATCGATCCGTCCGGTGCAAGAGCTTCATATTGCGGCACTGCCCTGTGTCGCGCAGCTTTGGCTTCCTGCGCGGCTGGAACGGCTGCGCGCCGCGTTTCCTGCGCTCAAGATTTCCGTAACAGCGATGGAAACCCCGCCGAACCTCAACCGTGAACTGTTTGATTTGGCGTTGTTTTACTACCCTGCGGATGACGCCCCAACGTATGCGCTGCCCCTTGCGCAGGATCGGGTCTTTCCGGTGTGCGCCCCCTGCATCGCAGCCCGTCTGACACAGGTTGCAGATATCAATGGCCAGGTGCTCTTGCAGGATCAGACATGGGCGCAGGATTGGGTGATCTGGAGCAGGGAAGCGGCCGTTTCCATCCAAGACCCTGAGAAAGGGCCGCAATACTCCCTCTACAGTCTGGCGCTGCAGGAAGCCGTCGCAGGGGCAGGGGTTCTGATGGGCCATGAGGCGCTGGTGGCTGATGCGCTGGAGGAGGGCCGTCTGATCCGTCCGTTTGCGACGCCAGTCGCGGACACTGGTCGCGTCCTGATGCTGACGCAGCCCCCGCATGGGCGCCGTGGGCCGGACCTTGGCGCAGTTGTGGATCAATTGCGCAGGGCCTAAAAGGCGTCCCCCAAATAGCAAAAGGCCCCGGACAGTTCGTGCCGGGGCCTTTTGTTTTTTCACAGCGTGGCGGATCAGCCCTGCAAGCTCTTCACTTCGACATCGCCCTCAGCCTGTGCCTTGATCGCGCGGGCGGCGGCGTTGGCACCTGCGGCCGTGGTGAAATAGGGGATCTTGTCGTAGAGCGCGACAGAGCGCATGTCCTTGCTGTCCTCAACCGCCTGAGCGCCCTCAGTGGTGTTGATCAGCAACTGCACATTGCCGTCCTTGAGCATGTCCACAACATGCGGACGGCCCTCATAGACCTTGTTCACGATTTCACAGGCCACACCGTGACCGTCGAGCCAGCTTTGGGTGCCCCGCGTCGCAACAAGGGTGAAGCCCTGACCAATCAGGATCTGCGCGGCCTCCAACATCAGGGCGCCCTTGTCGGCGTCCTTGATGGAGATAAAGGCACGTCCCTTGGAAGGCAGCACCATGCCAGCCCCCATCTGCGCCTTGAGGAAGGCACGGGCAAAGGAACGGTCCCACCCCATGACTTCGCCAGTGGAGCGCATTTCCGGGCCAAGCAGAATGTCGACACCGGGGAAGCGGGCGAAAGGCAACACAGCCTCCTTGACGGAGAACCACGGCATATCCGGGTCTGCAAGGGTCATCGGATCTGCCATCGGTGTGTTCACGTCATAGCCCGCATCCGGTTCGTAGGGCGCACGTTTGGGGAATGCAGAGAGCGGCTCGCCAGCCATCACGCGTGCGGCGATGGAGGCAATGGCGCTGTCGGTTGATTTTGCCACAAACGGGACGGTCCGCGAGGCGCGTGGGTTTACCTCGATCAGGAAGATCTCGTCCTTGCCTTCGTCATTGGCCTTGATCGCGAACTGAATGTTCATCAGACCCACCACGTTCAGCGCCTTGGCCAGCGCCTCGGTCTGGATCTTGATCTCTGCAATGATCTCCTTGGAGAGAGAGTAGGGCGGCAGGGAGCAGGCGCTGTCACCAGAGTGAACACCGGCCTCTTCGATGTGTTGCATGATGCCCGCAACGTGAACCTCGGTCCCGTCACAGATGGCATCCACGTCCAGTTCGACCGCACCGGCCAGGTAGCTGTCGAGCAGTACCGGGCTGTCGCCGGAAACCACCACGGCCTCTGCGATGTAGCGCTTCAGCTGGTCCATATCGCGGACGATTTCCATCGCGCGACCACCCAGCACGTAGGACGGGCGGATCACCAGCGGGAAACCGATCTCGCCTGCAATTTCCAGCGCCTGCGCGTCGGTGGAGGCGATGCCGTTTTTCGGCTGCTTCAGGCCCAGCTGGTTGACCAGTGCCTGGAACCGCTCGCGGTCTTCGGCCAGGTCGATGGCGTCGGGAGAGGTGCCGAGGATCGGGATGCCTTCCGCTTCCAGCGCGTTCGCGAGTTTCAGCGGGGTCTGGCCGCCGAACTGAACGATGACGCCGTGCAGCGTGCCGTTTTCCTGTTCCGTGGTCAGGATTTCCATCACGTGCTCAAACGTGAGCGGCTCGAAATACAGCCGGTCAGAGGTGTCATAGTCGGTCGACACCGTTTCCGGGTTGCAGTTGATCATGATGGTCTCGTAGCCCGCATCAGTCAGTGCAAAGCAGGCATGACAGCAGCAATAGTCAAACTCGATCCCCTGACCGATCCGGTTGGGGCCACCGCCCAGAATGACAACTTTCTTCTTGTCAGAGGGGCGCGCTTCACATTCCACGTCACCAAAGGCCGGTGCCTCATAGGTGGAGTACATGTAAGGGGTCTGGGCCTCGAACTCTGCCGCGCAGGTGTCGATCCGTTTGAAGACGGCATTGACCCCAAGACCGCGGCGCGCCTTGCGCACGTCGCTTTCGCTTTGGTCGGTGAGCTTTGCAAGGCGGGCGTCGGTGAACCCCAGCATCTTCAGCGCGCGCAGGCCTTCGCTGTCCCGCGGCAGGCCGTCAGCGCGGATTTTTGCTTCGGCATCGATGATTTCGCGGATGCGGGCCAGGAACCAGGGGTCAAACTTGGTCACGGCCTGGATTTCATCGTCGCTCAGACCGTGGCGCATGGCCTGCGCAATGGTGCGCATCCGGTCGGGGGTCTGCTTGCTGATTGCTTTGATGACCGCTGCCTTGCCGTCAGCGGTTTCGTCGGCGCCGGGGATTGCAACCTCGTCAAAGCCGGTCAGCCCGGTTTCCATAGAGGCCAGGGCCTTCTGCAGGCTTTCGTGGATGGTCCGGCCAATGGCCATCGCCTCACCCACAGATTTCATCGCGGTGGTCAGATAGGGCTCGGATCCTGCAAATTTCTCGAATGCAAAGCGCGGGATCTTGGTCACGACATAGTCGATTGTCGGCTCGAAGGAGGCCGGGGTGACACCGGTGATGTCATTGTCCAGCTCGTCCAGAGTGAAACCAACGGCCAGTTTGGCGGCAATCTTGGCAATCGGGAAGCCGGTTGCCTTGGACGCGAGCGCGGAAGAGCGCGACACGCGGGGGTTCATTTCGATGACAACCATACGGCCATCAGCCGGGTTCACCGCCCACTGCACGTTGGAGCCGCCAGTTTCCACGCCGATTTCTCGCAGAACCGCGATCGAGGCAGAGCGCATCATTTGGTATTCTTTGTCGGTCAGGGTCAGTGCAGGCGCGACGGTGATCGAATCGCCTGTGTGCACGCCCATCGGGTCCACGTTTTCGATGGAGCAGACGATGATGGCGTTGTCAGCGGTGTCGCGCACCACTTCCATTTCATATTCTTTCCAGCCCAGAAGGCTCTCATCCACGAGGATCTGATTGACCGGAGACGCATCCATGCCGGAGCGGCAGTAGTGGATGTAGTCTTCGCGGTTGTAGGCAACACCACCGCCTGTTCCGCCCAGTGTAAACGCGGGCCGGATGATCGCAGGCAGGCCGATGTCTTCCAGCTCGTCCAGCGCCATCTGAACACCTGCATCAAGGTCCGCAGACCCATCTGCCTTGTTCGGCGCGGTGATGATTGTGGCGCGCGGGTTTTCCAGGCCAAGGCGGTCCATCGCTTCGCGGAACAGCTTGCGGTCTTCAGCCATTTCAATGGCTTCGCGCTTGGCACCGATCATTTCGACGTCGAATTTTTCGAGGACGCCCATCTCTTCCAGAGCCAGTGCCGTGTTCAGGCCGGTCTGTCCGCCCATGGTCGGCAAAAGCGCATCGGGGCGTTCTTTTTCGATGATCTTTGCAACCACTTCGGGGGTGATCGGTTCGATGTAGGTCGCATCGGCCAGACCGGGGTCGGTCATGATGGTGGCGGGGTTGGAGTTCACCAGAATGACCCGGTAGCCTTCCTCGCGCAGCGCTTTACAGGCTTGGGCGCCCGAGTAGTCGAATTCGCAGGCTTGGCCAATGATAATCGGCCCCGCACCAATGATCATGATCGATTGGATGTCGGTTCTTTTCGGCATGGCCTGAATCCCTCTGATATGCGCGAGTCATGGGCACCACCATGCGCCCAAATTGTCCTGCGTTATAGGGACCGCGGCGAAAGGTTCAAGAGGGATCGGAAACGGAATTGGAAATGCCGCATCCCTCCCTTTTGTTCGCATAGCGTACGGCTATATATCGGCGCAGGACGAAAACGGAGCAACCACCGGTGCGGATTCGCTTTGACAAGGGGCCTTTGGGGGCCGGGACATGTTTTGACCAGCCGTCGCGCATTATCCGCGCCGACGACGCAAGTGAGGTGCCTGCAGCCCTCGCCGCGCTGGATGCTGCGCGTGGGGCAGGGTACTGGCTTGCGGGCTATGCGTCTTATGAACTGGGCTATGCGCTGGAACCAAAGCTGGCGGCGTTGATGCCGCAAGAGCGACGCCTGCCTCTGATCTGCTTTGGTGTTTATGAAGCGCCGTCCGTTTCTGGCTCGGCGGGCTGCACGCATCCGCAGGCGGAAAACGAAGCAGGTTTGGAAGGCATCACACCGCGCTGGACTTTTGAACGCTACGCAGAAGCCTTCACCGAGGTGAACCGCAATATCGGCAAGGGTGACATCTATCAGGCCAACCTGACCTTTCCGATTGATGCACAGGCCTATGGCAGCGCTGAGGAGCTTTATGGCGCGCTGCAACACAGGCAGACGGTCGGCTACGGCGTGCTGGTCCAGCAGGACGGGCTGCCCGATCTTCTGTCGCGCTCGCCAGAGCTGTTCTTTCGCACCGACGCGGATGGGACCATTGAAACGCGGCCCATGAAGGGAACCCAGCCCCGCAGCCCGGACCCGCGGGAAGATGCCCGTCGTCGTGACTTTCTGCGTCAGGATGAAAAGAACAGGGCAGAGAACCTCATGATCGTGGATCTCTTGCGCAATGACATTTCCCGGGTCGCCCAAACAGGGTCGGTGCATGTGCCAGAGCTCTTTTGTGTCGAGAGCTATGCAACCGTGCATCAGATGGTTTCTCTGGTGCGGGCAAAGTTGCGGCCAGATGCCGGGCTGGCGGATATCTTTGCTGCGCTGTTTCCCTGTGGCTCAATCACCGGGGCCCCAAAAATCCGGTCGATGCAGATCCTTGCAGAGCTGGAGCCCTGGGCACGCGACATCTATTGCGGCACCATCGGCTGGGCCGGACCAGATGGCGCGTCGGAATTCAATGTCGCAATCCGAACCGTGATGCAGCAAGACGGCAGGGCCACGCTCAACGTTGGTGGTGGTGTCGTCTGGGACAGCACCGCAGAGTCCGAATATGAGGAAGCCCTATGGAAAGCCCGCTTTGCCCAGGTGACACCATCCAGAACGATCCCGCTTTCCGCCTGATCGAGACACTGGGCTGGCGTCCCGACGAGGGCTTTCGCAACAGGGAAGGGCATCTGACCCGCATGGCTCGCAGCGCCGGCGCATTGGGCCTGCGCTTCAACCGCCAAGGCGCAGAGCGGATGCTGGACGAGGTGCAGGGCGCAACACCGCTGAGGTGCCGCCTGACGATGGATGCCACCGGCAGTTTTGATTTGACGACCGCGCCACTGACCGGCGCGCCGCCTCTCTGGCGCATCGCCCTGGCAGAGGTGCGGCTTGATCCGGATGACGTCTGGCTGCGGCACAAAACCACCCGCCGCGCGGTCTATGATCGGGCCCGCGCCGAATTGCGCGAGGGTGTCGACGAGCTGCTGTTTCTCAACACCCGCTCAGAGCTGTGCGAGGGCACAATCACCAATGTGTTCGTGACCACCCGCGATGGCAGGATGCTGACCCCGTCTCTTGGGTGCGGGCTGCTTCCCGGCGTGCTGCGCCAGCATCTGTTGGACAGCGGGCAGGCACAGGAAGCGGTGCTGACAATTGCGGATCTGGAACAGGCAGCCGCGCTTCATATGGGCAATTCCCTGCGGGGGCTGATCCCGGTCCAACTGGCCTGATCTGTGGCCCACGCACGCCCAGCAGCGCTTTTGCACGTCTGACGGGGGCGATTTCGTCCAGTTCGCTTGACAAGCGCGCTGCAACCTTGTGTACCACCGCGGATGAATTCCGCGCCATCTTGGGCGCATCCTCCGATTTGACGGCCCGCCCGGCCTGATGTGCCGGTAGAATGAAAGGTCACCTCATGCACGCTTATCGCAGCCATACCTGCGCCGAACTGAACAAATCCCACGTCGGTGAAACCGTCCGCCTGTCGGGCTGGGTCCACCGCGTGCGCGACCACGGCGGCCTCTTGTTCATCGACCTGCGCGACCACTACGGTGTGACCCAGGTGATGGCGGATCCCGACAGCCCGGTCTTTGCCGAGATCGAAAAGGTCCGCTCTGAATGGTGTATCCGCATCGACGGCACCGTTAAGGCCCGTGACGAAAGCCTCGTGAACCCGAAAATCCCGACCGGCGAAATCGAAGTCTTCATCCGCGACATCGAGTTCCTCGGCCAATCCGAAGAGCTGCCGCTGATGGTCTTTGGCGAGCAGGAATACCCGGAAGAAACCCGCCTGCGCTATCGCTACCTCGATCTGCGCCGCGAGAAGATGCAGAACAACATGCTGCTGCGTTCGAACATGATCCGTTCGATCCGCAACCGGATGTGGGATCAGGGGTTCAACGAATACCAGACCCCGATCATCACCGCCTCGTCTCCCGAAGGCGCGCGCGACTTCCTGGTGCCGTCGCGTCTGCACCCGGGCAAGTTCTATGCGCTGCCGCAGGCGCCGCAGCAGTTCAAGCAGCTGATGATGGTTTCGGGCTTTGACAAGTACTTCCAGATCGCGCCCTGTTTCCGGGACGAAGATCCGCGCGCTGACCGGTCGCCGACCGATTTCTACCAGCTCGACATGGAAATGTCCTTTGTCACTCAGCAGGATGTCTTTGACACGATTGCGCCGGTGATCGCGGGCGTGTTCGAGGAATTCGGCAAGGGCCGCAAGGTCGACGCCGCAGACGAGTGGCCGCAGATCTCTTACAAGGATGCAGCGCTGTGGTACGGCTCTGACAAACCGGATCTGCGCAACCCGATCAAGATGCAGGTGGTCTCGGAACATTTCGCAGGCTCCGGTTTTGCGATCTTTGCCAAGCTGCTGGAGCAGGAAGGCACAGAGATCCGTGCGATCCCGGCACCCACAGGCGGCTCCCGCAAGTTCTGCGACCGTATGAACAAATTTGCCCAAGGCGAAGGCCTGCCGGGCATGGGCTATATCTTCTGGCGTGAAGGTGCGGATGGTATGGAAGCCGCCGGTCCTCTGGCCAAGAACATCGGCCCCGAGCGCACCGAGGCAATCCGCCAGCAGCTGGGTCTGGGGGTCGGCGATGCGGCCTTCTTCCTCGGCGGCAAGCCGAAGTCGTTCGAGGCCGTCGCAGGCCGCGCGCGCAACGTCATTGGCGAAGAGCTGGGCCTGATCGACAAGGACCGCTTTGCCTTTGCCTGGATCGTGGATTTCCCGATCTACGAGAAGGACGAAGAAACCGGCAAGATCGACTTCGAGCACAACCCGTTCTCCATGCCTCAGGGTGGTATGGACGCGCTGCTGGCGGATCCGCTGGCGGTCAAGGGCTACCAGTATGATCTGGCTTGTAACGGTTACGAGCTGGTGTCGGGTGCGATCCGGAACCACAAGCCTGAGATCATGTTCAAGGCCTTTGAAATTGCGGGCTACGGCAAGGAAGAAGTCGAAAAACGCTTTGGCGGCATGGTCAACGCTTTCCAGTACGGCGCCCCGCCGCACGGTGGCTGCGCAGCCGGTATCGACCGTATGGTGATGCTGCTGGCAGATGAGGCCAACATCCGCGAGGTCATCATGTTCCCGATGAACCAGCGTGCCGAAGACCTGATGATGTCGGCACCAAGCGAGCCGATGAATGACCAGCTGATGGAACTTGGCCTGCGCGTCATTCCGCAAGACCAGTAAGGCGGCGAAATCTGCAGCCAGCAATGGCGATCACAGGGCCCGGACATTTGTCCGGGCCTTTTTTCATGGGTGACATCCTGGCCATCACTCTCCTTGCGACGGAGATGGCGGAGTTCTGCGTATAACCCGGATAGGGCCTGTGGAGGTGGTGCGATATGCACTAGGATCGGGCCAGGACATCAGAGGATGAGCACGGCAATGCGCTTTGACGGAGAATTGGCTGAAATCCGCTTTGGCTGTGGCTTGTCGCCAAATCACGCGCTTGCAACTGGTCCAGAGGATGTCCTGTCACAACTGGCCGCGCCAGATCTTGCCGCGCAGGCGTGGCCTATCCCGGATTTTGATGGCGCGATGGCAGAGGCGCGCGCCTACATTTCCCTGCGCCAAGAACAGAGAGAAGCGGTTGGTACAGAGGCCTTTGAAGCCAGGAATGTCGCGCTGACAGAACAGCGTGCCCGTCTGCGCGACCTGAGAGCGGACTGGTTCCGCTCTCGGTTGCTGCGGTGCGCCACAAGTGCGCAGCCCTTTCGTGAGCGGCTGACGCTGTTTTGGGCCGACCATTTCACCGCGCAGGGCAAGGTGCCTGCGCTGCGCTATGCGGCGAGCCCCTATGTCGAAAGCTCCATTCGTCCCAATGTGTCGGGACTGTTCGAGGATCTGCTGATCGCGGCTGTTACCGGCCCGTTGATGCTGCATTATCTGGACCAGCATCGCTCGACCGGGCCCAACAGCCCCCGCGCCAAACGCGTGTCAGACCGTCGGGGTCAGGATATCGGGCTCAATGAAAATCTGGCCCGCGAGGTGCTGGAACTTCACACGCTTGGGGTTGATGGGCCCTACACCCAGCAGGACGTCCGCGAGCTGGCAGAGCTGTTCACCGGACTGGGCTATTCGCTGAAGGATGGCTTTACCTTTCGCCCCGGCTGGGCCGAGCCGGGTGCCGAAACCGTTCTGGGGCAGAGCTATGGAGGCGACAGTCCACAACTCGAACCCATCCTGAATGCGCTGCGTGATCTGGCCCGCCATCCTGCCACCGCTCAGCACATATCCCGCAAACTGGCGGTGCACTTCGTGTCAGACGCACCAGACCGCCATCTGGTGGCCTATATGGCTGGCCGCTATCAGGAAACCGGTGGTGATCTTATGGCGGTCTATGCCGCGATGCTGGATCATCCAGAGGCCTGGCAACCTCAGCTTGCGAATGTCAAACCACCGTTTTCCTATCTCGCCTCTGCCTGCCGGGCGCTTGCAATCCCGCCTGCGGCGCTAGGTGGCCTCAGCCGTGGCCAGATCAACCGCTTTTTCCTGAGGCCGATGCAGGCGATGGGACAGCGATGGGAGTTCGCGGGCGGGCCAGACGGCTGGGCAGAGGCGGATGCGGCCTGGATCACACCGCAGGCGCTGGCGGAGCGGATCCGTTGGTCACTGGACGTGCCTGCGCGATTGCTGAGCACACTTCCAGATCCGCAGCAGGCGGCAGATCAGGCTTTGGGCGCGCGGCAGGATGCAAGGCTGAGGTTCGTCGTCTCTGCTGCGGAAACCGAACGCGAGGCGCTTGGCCTCATCCTGACATCACCAGCATTTCAGCGGCGCTGAGACGGGGGCGGAGATGAACCAACATAGATCAGACCAAGAGGCGCCAATGGCTGCGCGAACCTACAGCAGGCGAGCGTTTCTTGCCCGCAGTGGCCTCATTGGCTGTTCGCTGGCCGCCAGCCCATTGCTGACGCCGGTCAGCTTTGCCGCCGCGCCGTGGGACAACCGGCTGGTGGTGATCATTCTGCGCGGTGGCATGGATGCGCTGGACGTGATCCAGCCCTATGGGGATCCTGCCTATGCCGGGTTGCGCCCCAATCTTGCGGGCGGGCCGGGCAACGGGGGGCTGGATCTTGACGGGTATTTCTCCCTTCATCCCGCTCTTGCCCCGCTGATGCCGCTTTGGCAGGCGGGGGAGCTGGGCTTTGTGCACGCGGTTTCCACGCCCTATCGGAACAAGCGCAGCCATTTTGATGGGCAGGATCTGCTGGAAGCAGGCACCCCTGGCTTGCACCAGCGTCGCGATGGCTGGTTGAACCGGTTGCTGCAAGTTACGCAGGGCGTGGAGGCGCGCACCGCATTTGCAATCGGGCAGGGCGAGATGAAGCTGCTGCAGGGCCCGGCGCCGGTGTCGGACTGGTCACCGGATGCGCAACTGGCGCTTAGCCCGCAGGCAGAACGGCTGGCCAGCCTGATGATGGAAGATGATCCACTGTTTCACGCCGCGCTGTCAGAAGCGCTGGATCTTGCCCGGGATGGTGCGCCCTCACAGTTGGGCGGGGAAAAACGTCCTGCCGCGCATCGGCGGATCGCAGATTACGCAGCGCAGCAGCTGCAACAGGATAGCCGCATCGCGGCCTTTTCGATCAATGGCTGGGATACCCACAACCGGCAGTTCGGGGCATTGCGCCGCAGTCTTGGTCGGCTGTCAGATACGATCCTGACCCTGCAGGCTGGGCTTGGCACGGCGATTTGGCGCAAGACCACGATTGTTGCGATGACCGAGTTCGGCCGCACCGTGCGCGAGAACGGAACTGGGGGGACGGACCATGGCACCGGCGGCGCTATGGTTCTGGCTGGAGGGGCCATTGCAGGTGGCCGCGTCCTGGGCCAGTGGCCCGGCCTTGACGAGGCGGCGCTGTTTGATCGCCGCGATCTCATGCCGACCGGGGATGTGCGTGCCTATATGGGCTGGATCCTGAATGCGATGGCCCAGACCAACCGTGCAGATATTCGCGATGTGATCTTTCCGGGCGTGGATCTTGGCAGAGATCCGGGCATCATCCGTGCTTAGATCATGCCGCTGTTGCGGAGAACGTGGTGATCAGGGCTGAATGGCCAGCCCCGTCAGCGATCCGCACGGTCCAGAATGACCAATGTGGTGCCATCACGCTCGCGGTTGCGGCGAATTTCGCGCGCCGAAAACCGGGCCTGCACATAAAGAACAATCCCCAAGGTGGCCGAGGCGACCAGCAGAGCTTCTATCATTTAGATGGCAACTTTCTGTTTCAGACGTTCCTGCACGAGCCCGGCGATACGTGCTGTCACAGCGGCGACCGGGCGGCCCGTGCTGCGGGCATCTGCCAGCTCGTCTGCCGCTCCCGCGAGGCTGCTGTCACCGACACTGCGGGCGACCCCGCCGAGGAACTGGGCAACATAATCAAGCGTCTTGGTGTCCTCTGCCTCGTTCAGCACTTCTGCGGCATGGGACATGTCGTCCTGAAAGGCGAGGAGATCAGGCTCGATCACCTCATCGCTCAACTCGCGCGGGCCAGACATTTGGCGATCGGCAGGCAGGCGCGACAGGATGGCGGACTGGAATTCGGCAAGGGATGTGATGGGCTTGGGCAGGAAGCCATCGGCGCCAGCCTCCATCGCCATGGCTTCGGCGTTTTCATCACCCGAAGTCCCCAGGATCACGCCAACCCGGGGGCTGCTCTCGGCGACGGCGCGGATCAGATCGGCCCCCGACCCATCCGGCAGGCCAAGATCGGCAATGACAACAGAGGGGCGATAGACCTTCAGGTGGCGATAGGCTGACTTCAGGCAGTCGGCGCGTCGGATGCGGGCACCACTGCGCAGGCACAACAGGCGCATCGCCTCACAGGCGTAGCGACTGTCTTCCACAACAAGGATCGTCAGCCCCAATAATGGCCGCTTGGTGGTGGGCAAGCGGTGGGCGGCAGCGAAAAGTTCCGAATCGTCCATGGCTAAGGCTCCTACTGGATAGGCCTCAACGCTATGGAATCGAGGCTAACACGTGGTTAACAGTGCGAACGCGCGTTTCGGCCCCTGTTTCTCAGTGCTCTGATGTCCGCAGCGTCATGGGATCCGCGCGGATTGGCGCACTTGCCCGAGCAAGGGGGCTGGCTGATAACATCGGCAAAACACATCAACAGGAGAGACCTCACATGATTGGCCGCCTCAACCACGTTGCCATTGCCGTGCCGGATCTGGATGCCGCATCCGCCCAGTACAAGAACACTCTTGGCGCCAATGTCGGCGCCCCTCAGGATGAGCCCGATCATGGCGTAACAGTTGTCTTTATCGAACTGCCCAACACCAAGATCGAACTGCTCTACCCCTTGGGCGACAATTCTCCGATTGCAGGGTTCCTGGAAAAGAACCCCGCCGGCGGCATCCATCACATTTGTTACGAGGTCGACGACATCCTGGCTGCTCGTGACAAACTGAAGGCAGAGGGCGCCCGTGTTCTGGGGTCCGGTGAGCCCAAGATCGGCGCACATGGAAAACCGGTTCTTTTCCTTCATCCGAAGGATTTCAACGGCTGCCTGGTGGAATTGGAGCAGGTTTAACTCTATCTGCATGTCCAAGGCCCGGACGCATTTGTCCGGGCAGGACTGACGGCACGATCCAAGAGGGCGAGAGACATGGGCGTTACATCCGGTTTGGTACTTTATGCAGTGATCTGGTTCATGACCTTCCTGATCGTGATCCCGATCCGTCTGGAAACCCAGGGCGACCGGGGTGAGATCGTGCCGGGCACCCATGCTGGCGCGCCAGAGCACCATTATCTGAAGCAAAAGGCCTGGATCACGACGCTGGCGGCAGCCGTCATCTGGGGCATCCTTGCCACCATCATCCTGGGCGGCTGGATCACGGTGAATGACTTTGACTGGTTTGACCGTTTGCCTGATCCTGAGTGATCTGCAGCTATGAGACATGAAAAAGGCGGGCCCGATGCCCGCCTTTTTTGTTGTCACGACCCGCTTGGGCCATTCGCTCACGCCGCGCGGGCAGCCAGCCTGTGGCACAGATGGGTGAAGGTCGCCGCGCCAATGATCGGAATCACCAGGTTCACAAGGGGGATCGACAGGGGCATCGCCATCAGCACCCCCGCCAGCCAGACCGAGCCCATATGTTTGCGGCGCAGGCGGCGCGCTTCTGGCATGCCGACCCGGCGTGCCGCCGCAAGAGTGAAATATTCCCGGCCGAGCAAAAACCCGTTCAAGCCCCAGAAGATGAACAGCGCAAAGGGCGGCAGAGCCAGATACAGCACCAGCGCCAGGATGTTGGCGCCAATCAGAACGCCGAGGAAATTCACCGTATCGCGCACCCCATCCCAAAAGGCTGTTTTCTGCGCAGGGGGCAGGGCGGGGTAATGCCGGTCCTCAACGGCCTGGGCCACGTCATCAAGAAACAGCGACGTCATCGTCGAGGCCACAGGGACCATCAGGAACACTGACAGCCCCATCATCAGGAAGACAGAGGCCACTGACAGGATGTTGTCCACCCAAGTGACTTGCCCGATCAGGGGCAGCGTCATTTCCGGCCCAACCAGCCATTGAACCAGCACCACAACCAGCACATAGGCGGCCACCAGCAGGCCGAACGTCAGACCGATCCCGCGAAACAGCACCTGACGAAAGCGTGGATCGCCCGTCTGGCCGAGCGCCTTGAAAAAATCGTTCAGGATCATGTTTCTACCCATGTTGTTATGGCGGCTAGATCAGGGCGGGGCCGCTCTGGCGGCACGCTGCCTTCGGTTGCGATATGGATCAGTCCCGCGATGCGTTCATTTTCGGCCAGATCAAAAGCCTCGCGGCAGAAAATCGGGTCGTGGCTGGCCCAGCCGGACAGCCAGTTTGCCCCCCAGCCCGCGGCCAATGCGGCATTCAAGAGCGCCAGACAGACCGCGCCCGCAGAATAGCTTTGTTCGATGGGGGGGATCTTGGGGCTGTCTTTCTGAATTTCGACCACCACCACCGCAAGCTGGCCCAGTTCAAATTGCGTGCGCGCCTTGGCAATGTCCTCTGGCGATTTCTGCAGACGCTCCCCGGTCTTGGTGGTGAGATCGGCAAGGCGCGCCATTGCGCCACGTTCGACGACGATAAAGCGCCAGGGCTCCAACTTGCCATGATCCGGCGTGCGCGCTGCAGCCTGTAGCAGCGGCATCAGCTCGTCGCGGCTTGGCGCCGGGGCAATCAGCGTTTTTGCAGGCCGAGAGCGGCGGGACTGAAGAAAGGCAAGAGCGGCGTCGTTGCGTTCGGGCATATGTGAAACCTTTTTACATCACGTTCCCTATCTCGGAGGGAAGCAGCGGTTTTTCAAGTGGAGCCAACCAAAATGGCCGGTCTCGTGCTGGCTGGGTCAGCCCTTGTCAGGGATCAGCGGGCAAAGTCGGAAAGGGGGATATCCTGCACTGGGGCCGAAAGTCTATGGATTTCCGGGGGCGCTTCGGCCAATAGGCAGGGATGGGGAAGCCAAAACAGAAAGACCTGCCCGATCTCAGCGACCTTGCCGAGGCGGGCAAGGACATCCTGGTCCGTGTGACGCCAAAGGCGGCGCGCGACAGTGTCCAGCGCACCAGTGGTGACAGCGGCGAAATGGTGCTGAAGATCACCACCACAACCGCGCCGGAGAATGGCAAGGCAACCGAGGCTGTGCGCAAACTGCTCGCAACAGCCATGAGGGTGGCGCCTCGGGATCTTGTGCTGCTGCGCGGAGCGACCTCGCGGGAAAAGCTCTTTGGCTACCGGCCTTGACGACGCGGTCGCTTGGTTTCGCTGTCAGCTGCCGGGTTTTACCTCTTCCCCGCCTTCGCCGTCGCGAGCAAATCGGTAGACCCCCTCAGGAAGGTCAAGCGCAGCGGCAAGATCGCGGATCTGGTTGTGCGACAGGGTGATCATCTGGACCTCATCGGTGCGGGGGTCCAACTGTTCAACCGTGACGCATTCTGCAAAAACATTGATGGAGACATCTTCCATCAACAGCTCGGCCTCGTCATCAACAAGCGTGATCACCGTGGCGTCGAATTCATGTTCGATGGTAAACATATCCCCAGCTTGCACCCCATTTCGACGGCTGGCAAGAGGGCAACGGCTTCACGCGAACTTGTGCCGCTGCGCCGGGGATCATCTGCCATGTGATTGATCCTGCGCCGTTGTGGCGCATATTATGGGACAAACCACGTCGAGGAGACATCATGCGCAAGCTGTTGCTGTTGTTGGGATTTGCCGTTGCGGGCTGTAACATGTCGGTTGATACCGGGCCGGTATCCGCGCCGCCGGTCCGCTCTGGTCCGGTAGAGGGAATGTCTCCGGCGGAGGCCAACAGCGCCTTTGCCGCCGTCACCCGGGCTGTCGAACCTGTTTCAGAGCAGGAATGCCGCGCCCGCACACAGGGTTTGAACTGTGATTTCCTGATCCGCATTGATCCCGATCCGAACGCGCCTCCCAATGCGTATCAGAGCCTCAACCGGTCCGGGCGGCCCGTGATCACCTTTACCCGCGCCATGTTGGGGCAGATTGCAAACCGGGATGAGCTGGCGTTTGTCATGTCCCATGAAGCCGCCCATCACATCCGCGGGCATCTGGCGCGCAAACAGCAAAGCGCTGTCGCGGGCTCTATCCTGCTGGCTGGTCTGGCCAGCGCGACCGGGGCAAGCAATGCAGGCATTGCCCGCGCGCAGGATATCGGGGCCATTGTCGGCGCGCGCACCTATTCCAAGGATTTCGAGCTTGAGGCGGACGAGTTGGGCACGATCATCACCCACAAGGCGGGCTATCGTCCCAGTGTTGGTGTGCGTTTCTTCAACCGTTTGCCGGATCCCGGCGATCGCTTCCTTGGCTCACACCCCGCCAATCCGGACCGGGTGCGCATCGTAAATGAAACGATCAGACGGTATAATCTCAATTGACCCGAACTCCTGATGAGGCCGTCGCCTCGCTCCGCCAGATGGGTGTGATCCTCACTGACCGGGGATCGCGCTATGCGGTCAGTGGCGCGCAGGTCACCAGCCGCGAGGAGGTTGACGCGGTGCTCGCCGCGCTCAAGACCGACCGCGCCTATGCCAAAGCCACCCACAACACCTGGGCCGCTCAGCTGCCAACCGGCGGGCTGAAGGCTGACGATGGAGAGAGCGGCGCCGGCATGGTGATCCTGCGGATGATGGAGCGGGACGGGCTGAAAGATCATGTGATCATCGTGACCCGCTGGTATGGCGGCAAAAAGCTGGGCGGCGACCGGTTCCGCCGCGTCCAGGATGCCGTCCGCGCTTATGTCGATGAAATTAAAAAATAATTCCTGGTGCCCCTGGTTGCCCTAAGGGCATTTGATCTGTGTCAATTTCGGTGATGTCTCACACGTCTAAGCTGCACCTGGAATAAATGATTCTGGGGAAAGCGCGATGACCACTCAGGCAACACTCAAAACCCATGCGGCCCTGTTTGATCAGATGGCCCAGACCGTGGGGCTTGATCTGCAGGAAGAGGCAATCTCTGGCAATTTGCGCTTTGATGAGATCAGCGAGGCGGTTCTGCGTTGCACCCGATGTGGTGGCGTCGGTGCCTGCCGCAAGTGGATGGAGCAAGGCGCGCGACCTGGGGCCGAGGCTCCGGATTTCTGCCGCAATCGCGATCTTCTGTCCTTTCTGAACGAAGGCCAGTCCTGAGGGCCCGCGTGGCTTTCCAGAATCGCCAAGGAGATTTGACATGCAAACATTGGGGGATCCCCTCCGACATCTGCGGCTGATGGCGCGGATGGGAAAGGTCGTTGGCGCCGATCTGAGCGCTTCTTTCGCGGCCGGAGATTTTGACCAACAGGACTGGGCTGCGATGATCACCCGCTGCCGTGGGTGTAGTGAAGTGCACCGCTGCGAGCGGTTTCTGACCGCTCATGAGCAGACAGACAGCCCAGGCAGCATGGCCCCGATGGAAGGGTGCCGAAACGCGGCAAGGCTCATGGCTCTGCGGGACCGCGTGGCATGAAAGACCTCGCTTATGAGAGCGAGCATCTCGGTGATCTTTTCCGGCATCTGTGGCTGTTGCAGACCGTGGCAAAGGCTGCAGGCATCGACCTCAGCGCGGCCCTTCGCAGCGGAGAGTTGAGCCATCTCGATTATGCCAAGCTGGTGACGCGCTGCCGCAGTGGCGGTTGCAGCAATGCCTGCGCGCTGTGGTCATCGGCGCGCAAGCCGGGGGAGGGGCCAGCAGTCCCCGACTTCTGCCCAAGTGCGCAGACCCTGAAACGTCTCATGCCTTGATCCAGACGGGCATTCCACACATTACACACTGACAGGCGCTCCTTGCAGGGGCGCCTGTTTTTGTCTCATCCTTGCCGCCTGATCCGCCGCAGGTGCCAACGATAAAGCAGGGGCGCAAGCAGATGGTCATAGACCAGCGTTGCCAGCTGGCGCAGCCCCGGCAGGCCGACAATCCGCCCCAGCCATCGATAACCCGGCATTTGGGACCACAGGACAAGAAAAGCGGGGATGCCGCTCAGGACTTCGCCCTTGTGCCGCACATGAAGCCGCCGCGCCGCCTGATCGGCATCCACACCCCATCGGGCCAGATCGCAGGCGTTCAGATCGTCAAATCGCACTGGCAGGTCCCGCCGTTGCGACAGCCGCGCATAATGGTCGATTTCGATGCTGCACACCGGGCAGTCGCCATTGTACAGCACATCTGTCTGCTCTTGCTGATCGGCCACGGTGGTGTTCCTGCTTTTGGCGCTAGAGGGATGCATGGCTGCCGTCGCAGAGCGGCGCCTTGTCAGTGTGCTTGCAACCGCAGAAGAAAGCTTTGCCGTCCTTCTCTGCAGTGTATTTCACCGGCGCAAACCCCGTCCCCGCATGAGAGCCATCGCAGAACGGCTGGCGCGAAGATTTACCGCAGGAACACCAGAAATAGGTCTTTCCCTCCCTCACCTCGACGGGGAAGGGGGCTTTCTGCGCGATGTCCGGAGTGTCTGTCTTGTCGCTTGGCATGGCTGGGTGCTCCCCCTGGCTGGTTGCGGTTGAGGGAGAAGATAGGAGGGATTTGGCGCGAGGGGAGGGGCAGATAGCCGCAAGCCCGCGCAAAACAAGCCCCGCGCAAAGCGCGGGCAGCTCACGACCCTCCCGTCAAACCGTAGGTTTGCCTCCCGCAAAACAGAAGGGCGGTTCGCACCCACCCAGGGTCAGGTGGGGAGAATTGTTCGCTATCTGGCTTCTTCTCGCTTTTCCAAGTTCATTATCATGCCGCCTTCGAACTCGCGAAGAGTTCCTGAAAGAGTATTCGCCCACTTTTCAAGGCTGCGTTTGAATGCTTGTTCTTGACATTGGCTTATTTCGTTCTCGGCGCTTTCGTAGGACCAATCAGGCAGATTTCGCCACCCGCCTCCCAGATGCTCCGGGATCTGGTCGCATCCGTTTGAAAATCTTGCATAGCCGAAGCAATGCCCTATCGCGCTGTGAAGAAGAAGCCATTCTCCTGGAGTAGTTAGTTTACTGTTCTCGTTTTTTTGTCGTGATGAAAAAACTTGGTGGAGTGCCAAGATTGCCGCGAGCCATCGAATGGAAATTGGGTCGGCGTGTTCGATTACCTCCTTCAGGGTGTTGATCGAACCCAACCCGACCATAGGAACTTCCCGTACATGCGTCGGATTGACCGAAGCTAGCGCACCGTATTTTGCGAAGGCACTAAATTCCACTAAAGCCACCGAGAGCGTTGCCCTTGCAGCCCTAAGCTTGGCGCTATTTCTCTGATTTTCTAGTTCCTGAACTTGATTGATTTGAGCGCGAGCACTTTGAAGTGCGGCCCAGCCTGCGAAAATACCTGTGAGAAGGGTTCCTACTAGGATTGTCCAAGTGCCCCAAGCCTCTCGGAGGCGAGAATCGTAGACTTGGTCAAATATCAATACGGAAGACAGAACTACAGCTCCCCCAATTAGAAGACCAAGTAGGAAAGGAGTGTAGTGACCTCTGCGAATGAAATTCAAAGATGTAGTCCAGAAAGAGAATGCGTGTTTCTAGACTATAGTAGGCACCTACCGGTCGAGCAACGGGGCGGGTACTTTTGCTCCCTTCCCTCGGTCCTGGCTGGAGCTTGAGACGGGGAAGGGGGGCTGAGCTGGTAGGTCAGGGTTCCGCCTGTAACTCGGGAAACGATCCCCGGATCGTTTCTTTACCCGAGTTTCCCCCACAAGTCATACTCCCCAGCCTCATCAACTTCAACGGTTACCAAGTCGCCAACCTGCAACCCTTCCGTTCCCTCGTCAATGAACAGGTTGCCGTCGATTTCCGGCGCGTCGGCTTTGGTGCGGCAGGTGGCGATGCCGTCCTCGTCGATGTCATCGACGATCACTTGCATGGTCTGGCCGACCTTGGCCTCCAGCTTGGCCTCGGAAATCGCCTGCGCCTTTTCCATGAACCGCTCCCAGCGCTCTTGCTTCACTTCTTCCGGCACATGGTCTGGCAGGTCGTTTGAGCGTGCGCCGTCGACGTTTTCGTATTTGAAACAGCCCACACGGTCCAGCTGTGCCTCGTCCATCCAGTCGAGGAGATGCTGGAACTCCGCCTCCGTCTCGCCGGGGTAGCCAACGATAAAGGTAGAGCGCAGCGTGATGTCCGGGCAGGTCGCGCGCCAGGCGTTGATTTCGTCCAGTGTCTTGGCGGCCGCAGCCGGGCGGGCCATGCGGCGCAGCACATCGGGGTGGGCGTGCTGGAACGGAATATCCAGATAGGGCAAGAGCGCGTTGTCCGGATCCGCCATCAGCGGGATCAGCTCGCGCACATGCGGGTAGGGGTAGACATAATGCAGCCGCACCCACAGCTCATCCGCGGGGGCCAGCTTGCCCAATTCGCGGCTGAGATCCTGGATATGGCTGCGCACCTCACCGTCTTTCCAGGGGTTCACATCGTATTTGCGATCCAGCCCGTAGGCAGAGGTGTCCTGCGAAATCACCAACAGCTCGCGCACGCCTGCGTCCACCAGCTTCTCGGCCTCCCGCAGAACGGCATGGGCCGGGCGCGAGGCGAGTTTGCCGCGCATGTCGGGGATGATGCAGAACTTGCACTTGTGATTGCAGCCCTCCGAAATCTTCAGATAGCTGAAGTGGCGGGGCGTGAGCTTTACCCCCGCTGCAGGCAGCAGATCCACGTATGGGTTGGGGCTGGGCGGCACGGCAGCATGGACCGCATCCAGTACCTGCTCGTACTGGTGGGGGCCGGTCACGGCCAGAATGCGGGGGTGGTGTTCGCGGATATAATCCGGCTCTGCACCCAGACAGCCGGTCACGATCACCTTGCCGTTTTCCTTCAGCGCCTCACCGATGGCTTCAAGGCTTTCGGCCTTGGCACTGTCAAGGAAGCCACAGGTGTTCACAATCACCGCATCAGCCCCGGAGTAATCCGGCGACACGCCATAGCCCTCGGCGCGCAGGCGCGTCAGGATACGTTCGCTGTCCACCAATGCCTTGGGGCAGCCAAGCGATACCATGCCGAGGGTGGGCTGCCCGTCACGGGGCGCCTCACCAAGCCGGGGCTTGGGCGCGAGATCAGGTCGAAGGCTGGGCGGATTGGTGGAACCGGGTGTCTGTGTCATGCGCGCGCATATACCCTGCGCTGGGGTCTTTGGGAATAATGGAATTTGCAACCCTGCTGCTCCCCTTTGGGAGGACTGTGAGGGCCGGTTGGGGATTCTCGTGTCAGTGATGGCGATTCGGATGCCGCATTGCTGGCGCAGATTTGTGAAAACCGACATTTGTTGGCTCATCACGCCATTTTTTGATCCGTTATTTAAGTTTTTGGTTTACGCAGCCCCCGTATCCTTGGCAGAGTTTCGCCACGAATGGGGCTGAGAGGGTCAAGAATACCCCCGGTTCCCGGTACTGAGCCTGCCGACAGGCGTGATGCGGCGAGGGCGATCCGAACGTGACCAGGACCGGCAATATGCCCGGCCAGATGTCGCAAGGGTGGCTGATTGTGTCGCAATGCGGTAAGGCTTAGCGTGTCAAACCGGTGGGGGCCTTGGCCGCCTGCCAACTCGAAAACAACAGGGAATACATCATGAAACTTCTTTCGTCGCTCTCGACACTCGCGATCGTGGCCTCGGCCAGCATGGCTGCTGCGGATTGCAGCGAAGTGGTCTTCTCCGATGTGGGTTGGACGGACATCACCGCCACCACGGCGGCGACAACCACCGTATTGGAAGCGCTCGGCTATGAGACCGACATCAAGATCCTGTCCGTGCCGGTGACCTATACCTCCATGGCAAACGGTGACATCGACGTGTTCCTGGGCAACTGGATGCCGACGATGGAAGGCGACATCGCCCCCTACCGCGAAGCAGGCACCGTCGACACCGTGCGTGCAAACCTTGAAGGTGCGAAATACACGCTCGCGGTCAACAGCGCCGCAACCGAGCTGGGCATCAAGGATTTCGCCGACATCGCCGCCCATGCGGACGCGCTTGAGGGCAAGATCTACGGCATCGAGCCGGGCAACGACGGCAACCGTCTGATCCAGTCGATGATCGACGGCGGCTCCTTTGGTCTGAACGGCTTTGAAGTGGTCGAAAGCTCCGAGCAGGGCATGTTGGCTCAGGTCGAACGCGCCTCCCGCAAGGGCGAGCCGGTTGTCTTCCTTGGTTGGGAACCGCACCCGATGAACGCCAACTTCGAGATGGGCTACCTCACCGGTGGTGACGAATTCTTTGGTCCGAATTTCGGTGGTGCGACTGTCTTTACCAACACCCGCAAAGGGTATGTCGAAGAATGCCCGAACGTCGGCAAGCTGCTCGCGAACCTCGAATTCTCCCTCGCGATGGAGAATGAGATCATGGGTGCAATCCTGAACGACGGCGAAGACCCCGCAGATGCGGCCAGCGCCTGGCTCAAGGCCAACCCGGATGCGTTCATGGGCTGGCTCGACGGTGTGACCACCAAAGACGGCGGCGATGCAACCGCAGCAGTAAAGGCGTCTCTGGGTCTGTGATCTGACGCATGAATGCCCTCCACCACAGCCTTGTGGTGGAGGGTTTTTTTTGACCTGAATTCGCCCTTTGTGCGAATTCCGACCACTTCTCATCGAAAGGCAGGCGCATGGACTGGCTTACCGACACAAAAATCCCAGTCGGGAAAACGGCAAAGGCTGTTTTCGAATGGTTGCAGGACATTGGAGAGCCCTTCTTTGACTGGCTGTCCTGGCTTCTGGAGCTGTTGATCGACGGCATCCTCTGGGTGTTGCAGACCCCGCATCCGTTCATCACCGTTGGTGTCTTTGTCGCCATCACTTGGCTGTTGCAGCGCAACTGGAAGATCTGCGTTTTTGTTGCGCTTGGATTCCTGTTCATTCTCAATCAGGGCTACTGGGAAGAAACCACAGAAAGCCTGACACTGGTTCTGTCGGCCTGTCTGGTCTGTATGGCCATTGGTGTGCCCATCGGTATTGCGGCGGCCCATCGCCCGCGTCTGTTTGTGGCCATGCGACCGGTGCTGGACCTGATGCAGACGCTGCCAACCTTCGTGTATCTGATCCCGGCGATTGTGTTCTTTGGCATCGGGATGGTGCCCGGGCTCATTGCGACGGTGATCTTTGTCCTGCCTGCGCCGATCCGCTTGACCCATCTTGGGGTGTCGTCCACTCCCAAACCCCTGCTGGAGGCCGCTGAGGCCTTTGGGGCCACCAAATCCCAGACGCTCTGGAAGGTGGAGTTGCCCTATGCCCTGCCGCAGATCATGACCGGTCTGAACCAGACCATCATGCTGTCGCTGTCGATGGTGGTCATCGCCGCGCTGGTGGGGGCTGATGGTCTCGGCGTGCCGGTGGTCCGGGCTCTGAACCAGGTCAACACTGCGCTTGGGTTTGAATCGGGTTTCGTCATCGTTGTTGTGGCGATCATCCTTGACCGTGTCCTCAGAGTGGAGCGCTGATCCATGACGGCTGTTGAATTTGACAATGTCTCCATCGTCTTTGGGGAAAAACCGCAAAAGGCCCTGCCGTTCATGGACGAGGGCATGGACCGTGCAACCGTCAAGAACAAAAGCGGGCAGGTCTTGGGCGTTCACAATTGCACGCTCACCGTGGAAGAGGGCGAGACGCTTGTTCTCATGGGGCTTTCGGGCTCAGGCAAATCGACCCTTCTTCGGGCCATCAACGGGCTGAACCCGGTGGTGCGCGGGGCGGTGCGGGTGTCTGACGGCGCGCAAATGGTGGATATCACCAACGCCGATGGCGCGACCCTGCGCCGGATGCGCCAGAACCACATCGCGATGGTGTTCCAGCAGTTTGGCCTGCTGCCCTGGCGCACGGTGCGTGAAAACGTCTGGCTGGGGCTTGAACTGGCGGGGCTCTCCAAGGCCGAGCGGACCCGCCGCGCCAACGAGCAGCTGGAACTGGTGGGGCTGTCGGACTGGGCGGATCGCAAAGTCGGAGAGCTGTCAGGCGGTATGCAACAGCGGGTTGGTCTGGCGCGTGCCTTCTCGACCGAAGCACCGATCCTGTTGATGGACGAGCCCTTCTCTGCGCTTGACCCGCTCATTCGTACCAAGCTCCAGGATGAGCTGCTGCGCCTTCAGGAAAAGCTGAAACGCACCATCATCTTTGTGTCCCATGACCTGGACGAAGCCTTCAAGATCGGCAATCGGATCGCCATCATGGAAGGGGGGCGTATCGTCCAATGCGGCACCCCGTCCGAGATCTATTCCAAACCGGAAGACGAATATGTCGCCGATTTTGTGGCGCATATGAACCCGCTTGGGGTGCTCTCGGCCAAGGATCTGATGGGGCCTGCAACTGGCGCACTGTCCACAAGCGTCGATGCAGAAACCAGCATCCGCGATGTGATCCACCGCTTTGCGGAAACGGATTCTCCCATCGGGGTGACGGAAAATGGCCAGCTGATCGGGCAGGTGACCAAGGACCGGGTTCTTGCCAAATTGGTGGACCCGCTTGGGCAGGGCTGATCGGCACATGATCTAGAAAGCGGGGGGGCGGCAATCGCTCCCCTTTTTCGTTTCAATATGCCTGCGTGATCACCAACCAGTCCCTGCCAGACCTCAGCCCGTCGCATCTGCCTTTGCCTGCGACCCGCAAAGAGGTAAGCTCTGCCCAGACCCCGGAAAACCGGGGCTGCAAGGCAAGAGGGTTGGGCTGATGAAGCTGATTTTGCGCAGCGTGATGGCGCTGCTGATTGCGGTCGTGTTGCTGGTTGGGGTGCTCTTGGTGTTGCCGGGCGAGAAACTGGCGAAACTTGCAGCGGATCAAATCGAGGCGCAGACAGGTCGGACGGTCACATTTGGCGGGCGTGTCGGCTATACGCTGTGGCCGACATTGGGGGTTAAGGCAGACCGCGTGGCCCTTTCCAACGCCTCTTGGGCTGGTCCTGAACCGATGCTGACGGCAGAGCGCCTGACCATCGGCATTGCCGCTGCGGATCTGATCGCGGGCAAGGTGCGGGTGACAGAGCTCTCAGCGGTTCTGCCGCAGCTCAACCTCAGCACCCGTGAAGATGGAACCGGCAACTGGGTGCTGGAACGGCCGACCGCGGCAGATGTTCAAACACCCGCATCTTCGTCGGGGGCGTTTGACAGCCTGCCGGTCAGTATCGAGGCGCTGAACCTGACCGGGGCCACCCTGCGCTATGCCCCATTCGGAGAGGCACCGGTGGAAATGCGCCAGGTCGACGTGGCGCTGGCATGGCCGGATCCCACCGGGACCGTCGATATGGATGTCACCCTACGCCCTGCCGGTGCGCCCGTCCGTGTGGTTGGTGAAATCGGCACATTTGCGGCCTTTTTGGCAGGGGAGGTCTCTTCGATTGGGGCGAGCATCACAGCCAAGGACACCGAGCTGCGGTTTGATGGCCGCGCAGAGCTGACAGGTGCTGCGAGTGGCCGCCTGACCGGGCGCAGCACTGATCTTGGCGCGACATTGGCGGCGTTCGGGGTCGCACCAGGCACAGAGCTGCCAAAGGTCGGCGAGTGGCTCGTCGGGGCGGATGCAACCTATACCTCTGACGGTCGGCTGGCGCTCAGGGATCTTTCGCTTTCGGCGGATGAAAACCGCATCAAAGGCGGCGCGGATATCACGTTGGCAGGCAAACCCACCATCACCGCACAGCTGAGCGCCGGCGCGCTTGACCTCGCCCCGCTGCTGCCGGGCGACAAGGGTGATCTGCCTGCCTCTGCCGCGGCGGGCGAGGGGGATGACCCCGTCAGCGATGGCTGGTCACGCGATGTGATCGACATGGGGTGGCTTGCAGGATTTGACGCGAATATCGCACTGGACGTCCAAGCCGTGGACACTGGCTCGCTCCGCCTGGGAGAGAGCAAACTGGACTTTTCGCTCGACAATTCCCGCGCCGTGCTGAAGTTCCTGCCAGCCGCTCTGTTTGGGGGGCAGGTCCAGGGCCAGGTGGTGGCCAACAATCGCAACGGCCTTTCTGTCGGCGGCAAGCTGAGCTTTCAGGGGGTGCGGATCGAACAGATGCTGGGCCAGACCGCAGGATATGATCGCCTGAACGGCGAAGCACTGGGCGAGTTGGAATATCTCGGTGTCGGCAACTCTCTGGCGCAGATCATGGCCTCTCTCAGCGGTAAGGGCTGGCTGGAAGTGGGCAAAGGGTTTTTCACGGGCTTTGATCTTGAACAGCTGATGCGCAGCGGCAGCGGCAATGGGGGCAGCACGGTGTTTGATCAGCTCACAGGCAGCTACACGATCGAAAACGGCAACCTCCTGAACAAGGATCTGCTGCTGACGCTCAAGGGGCTTCGTGCCGTTGGTGAGGGGCGCGTTGGCCTTGGCGCACAGGATATCGATTATCTGTTTACCCCCAGCCTGCAACGTGGGGACGGGGCATCTGCACTATCCATCCCGGTCGCGATTACGGGCCGCTGGAGTGACCCGAAAATTCGCCCCGATCTGAAACGCGCGCTTCAACCCGAAATCGATGCGGTTGAAGAACAGGCCAAGGAGCGGCTGCGCGAAAAACTGAGCGAAGAACTGGATACCGAACTGGCGCCGGAACAGGATCTGAACGAGGCCATTCGGGACCGTATCGAACAGGAGGCAAAGGAACAGTTGCTGCGCCTGCTGGGCGGCAACTGAGTGTCCCCTTCGGAAACGAGAACGCCCGCCAATTGGCGGGCGTATTTCTTGGAAGAGCTGCGGGGTGGCCTCAGAATGTCTGGTCGTAGTCCCCAACCAGCGGCTCCGTGCGGATGACCGCATCAATCTCGGCAAAGATTTCGCGCAGCTCTGCCTCGCTTTCACTGCTTTCGCAGACGACAACAAGGTTCGGCGTATTGGAGGAGGCCCGCACAAGGCCCCAGGACCCATTATCCAGGATCACGCGGGCCCCATTCACAGTCACCACCTCTTTGATGGCGCGACCGGCAAGGGTGTCGCCAGCCTCTGCCTTGGCAGCCAGCTTTTCGACCAGGCGTTCCAGCACCGTGTATTTTTCGGTGTCGGCGCAATAGGGCGACATGGTCGGGGTCGACCAGGTTTTGGGCAACGCCTTGCGCAGATCGGACATGCTCTTGTCGGGGTTGCGGTCCATCAGCTTGCAGATTTCCACTGCAACCCGCATGCCGCAGTCGTAGCCACGGCCCACGGGTTCGGCGAGGAAATAGTGGCCGGATTTCTCAAACCCTGCCAATGCGCCAATTTCCTTTACCCGTCGTTTCATGTGGCTATGGCCGGTCTTCCAATAGTCCGCAGTCACGCCATTGGCCTTGAGCTCGGGATCGGATGCAAACAGTCCGGTGGATTTCACATCCGCCACAAAGGTCGCATTGGGGTGCAACTTGGACAGATCGCGCGCCATGATGACGCCGACCTTGTCGGCAAAGATTTCTTCGCCTTCATCGTCCACCACACCGCAGCGGTCGCCGTCGCCATCAAACCCCAGCGCCATATCCGCTCCAGAGGCCTTTACGCTATCGGACATGTCATGGAGCATCTCCATGGCCTCGGGGTTGGGGTTGTAGTGGGGAAACGTGTAATCAAGCTCATTGTGGCTCTCGACCACTTCGACGCCCATGCGCTTGAACAGCTCCGGCGCAAAGGCCGAGGCGGTGCCATTGCCGGTGGCGCAGACGACTTTCAGCGGGCGGGACATTTTGAAATCCCCGACCAGATCGTCGAGATAGGCCTCTTTCACGCCATCCACAAATTCATAAGACCCGCCGGGACGTGCAACGCCATCGCCATTCAGGACGATATCGCGCAGTTCGGCCATCTCGTCGGGGCCGTGGGTCAGCGGGCGCTCAAAGCCCATCTTGACCCCGGTCCAGCCGTTGGGGTTGTGGCTGGCGGTGACCATGGCCACGGCGGGAACGTCGAGGTGGAACTGGGCAAAGTAAGCCATCGGAGACAGGGCAGGGCCGATATCCTTGACCTGAATGCCAGCCTGCATCAGGCCAAGGATCAGCGCCTGTTTGATCGACAGCGAATAGTCGCGGTAGTCATTGGCCACTGCAATGACAGGTTCAATTCCGCGCTTGTGGATCTGGGTGCCAAGCCCCAGGCCCAAAGCGGTCATGCCCGGCAGGTTGATTTCCTCCGGGTATTTCCAGCGCGCGTCATATTCGCGAAACCCGGTCGGGGTAATCATCGGATCGCGCAGGAAATTCCAGGTGTTGGGGCTGACCTCGGGCAGGGGTTTGGTCATCGTAAAATCACTTTCCTCAATCAAATGCGAATTGGGTCGGCCTTCGCCAGCGCGTCAAAGCGCATCAGCGTCTCGATCAGCTTTGGCATCTGGTCGAGATAAATCATGTTTGGCCCGTCGCAGGGCGCATTGTCGGGGTCTTCGTGGGTTTCGGTGAAAACAGCCGCGATGCCGGTGGCGACAGCCGCCCTTGCAAGAACCGGGGCAAATTCTCTCTGTCCACCGGACGCACCGCCCAGGCCGCCGGGTTGCGCGACAGCATGGGTTGCATCCATCACAACCGGGTAACCCGTCCGTGCCATTTCAGGCAGGGATTGCATGTCGACGACAAGCCGGTTGTAGCCAAATGAAACGCCACGCTCTGTCAGAAGAATACGGTCATTTCCCGTGCTCTCGATCTTGGTCACAACATTTGGCATGTCCCAGGGCGCCAAGAACTGCCCCTTTTTGACGTTGATTGCGGCACCGGTTTTGCCTGCAGCAAGCAAAAGCGCGGTCTGCCTGCACAAGAAAGCGGGGATCTGCATGATGTCTACAACTGCAGCGACCGGCTCACATTGCTCTTTTTCATGGATGTCGGTGATGACAGGAACACCAATCTGTTTCTTGACGGAGTCCAAGACCTTGAGCCCCTCGTCCAGCCCCAAAGCAGGTTTCGCATTCAAAGAGGTCCGGTTCGCTTTGTCGAATGACCCTTTGAACACGAATTGAGCGCCTGCCTTGTCACAGGCTTCCTTCAATTTGCCGGCAACCATTTGTGCATGGTCTGCGCTTTCCAGCTGGCAGGGGCCGGCAATGAGTGTCAGCGGACAGTCATTGCCGATGGTGAGGTCGGCGACGGAGATGTGTTTCATGGCTTATGAAGATACCTGTTCTCGGAGGATGGACGCTGTGAGCGAGCACATCAGGTAGATACCGGAAAAGATGAGGAATGCCAAAATCGTATTTTCAAATCGGCGGGGATACGTCGGTTCCTGACTTGGCACCGGTTCGACGGCGGTGGTCAGATAGCGCACCTGCCTGTTTGCCTCCATCCGGGTGGTTTCAACCTGTTGCAGCGCGGATTGCAGCATCATGTCCCGCGTTGCCAGATCTGCCTGCGCCATCTGGATTTCAACCGTCAGGCTGGCGAGAGAGTTCTCTCCCGCAGAGGCGTTGATCATCTTGTCGTTCAGACGTTGGATCAGGCTGTCGAGACGGGCGATATCGGCGCGCGCGCCTGCCACCTTGGCCTCGTTAGGGCGGGTGTTGTCCAGCAGCGCAGCCAGTTCCAGCTCGCGTTCCTGACGCTGGACCTCAAAGGTGCTAATCTGCGAGCGCAGCGACAGGATGACCCCCTCAGGATCCAGCACCGTGCCGCGCTGTTGCAACCGCACCAGACGTTCCTGCGCATTGCGGCGCTTTTCCTCGGCCAGATCCAGCGCGGCTTCCGCTTCGCCCACCTGATCGGAACGCTTCTGCTCGGACAGCTGGTTCACCTTTTCCTGTGCATAGCCGATCAGGCGACGAGAGAATTCAGCCGAGAGTTCAGGGTCCGCAGCCGAGACCTCCATCCGGATAACACCTTCGGTCGGGTCATAGCCGATCTTCACGTTGCGCGAATAGATCTTGTAGGCCTCTTCGTTGGTGGGGTCGGTGGTCAGGCGCTGAATGGGATCGATCCACTCCTGGGTGAAATGGCTCTTGAAACCGGCCTCCCGGTCAAGCCGCAGCATTGCTTCCTTGGATTGGAGGTAGCTTTGCACCGCGATAGAGTCCTGACTGGTCGCGAATTGCGTCCCGCTCAACAGGCCGCCCAGACCGCCGCCACCGGCGCTGTCTGCCTTCAGAACCAGAAACTCGGACTTTGCCGCGTACATCGGCGTCGCCACGGCAAAGAAATAGTACCCTGCAAGAATCGTCGGCAGCATCACAAAGAACGCAAGCCGTGCTCCGAGAAGAGCCAGCTTGCGCCGCCGACGGCGCGCGATATCGCGTTGGATTTCCTGAATTTCCCGATTGCGTCGCTCTGCGGGGCTCAGCTCGGTTGCGGGCAGGGCGATTTTGTCTGGCGCGACTGTCTGGGGCAGCTGCACGCTGCCGGGGGCGCGCGGCGATCCCTCGGGCTGGGCGGTGTTGGGCTGGACCACCAGTTCCAGCATGTTGGCGCGCTCAAACGGGTCGATCCCGCGCAACCGTAACTGGCGCACGGCGTCAAAGTCGGAGGTGGCTGGCAGGTTGTGTTTCTGTGCGAGCCGTCGCGCCATGCGCAGCTGCCGCCCGGTGAGCCCTTCCTTGCGGATCTCATCCAGATCGGTAGAGGCTTGGGCCGTGGTCTGCTGGCCCGGCTGGGGCGATGGGCTGGCCGCGCCTGCCGCAGGTGCCGGGCGGGTCGATCCCTGCATATCCGGCTGGGCGGCAGCGGGCTGCGGGCTGGTATCTGCCGGTCTGGCAGATGTGTCAGCCGAGGCCGTGTTTTCCGGGCCGGGCACGGGTTTTGCCGCAGCGCTTTGCGTGGCGCCCGTCTTGCGGATGCGAAACTTCTTAGCCTTGGGTTTGGTAGTCATAAAGCTGCTTTGCCTCTTCCAAGGTGTCAAACATGTGCAGATGTCCATCCAGCAGCACCGCTGCCGAGCGAACAAATTTCTCCAGCGTCTTCGGCTGGTGGGACACCATGATGATCGTGGTGGTCTCAAGCCTTTCCTGCAGGATTGAGCCAGCCTTCTTGTTGAACTCCACGTCGGTGGTGCTGGGCATCCCCTCGTCAATGAGGAAGATATCAAAATCCAGCGCCAGCATCAGTGCAAAACTGAACCGCGCCCGCATTCCCGACGAATAGGTGCCAAGGGGCTGATCGAAATACTCCCCCAACCCGCAAAGCCAACGGCAGTAGGCTTCGACATAATCGGGATCGAGACCGTAGAGATTGGCGATGTAGCGGGCATTGTCCATCGCTGACAGCCTGCTGATGACCCCGCCCATGAACCCCAGCGGAAAGGAAATGCGGCACCCCCTGCGGATCTCGCCTTCATCCGGCTTTTCCAGCCCGGCCATCATGTTGATCAGCGTCGTCTTGCCGGTGCCGTTTGGGGCCAAAATGCCCATGGACCTGCCCAGATCCACGCGAAAAGACACCCTATCAAGAATGACCTTGCGCTGGGTGCCGGTCCAGAAGGACTTGCTCACGTTTTCAAACTCTAGCATCGCGGGTTCCGGTGCTGCTCATCCCCGTTTGGGGTCTCATGGTCGTTTGGCGCCAGCAGGACGGCTGGCGCGCACGACCTTATGATTGGTCTAACACGTATGTGTTAATGATCTAGGCGGTCATTTGGACCATATTATGTCCAATTGTGACAGGCATTATCAACGGCCCGTTACTCCCTGAGGTGAGAAGGGGCAACCCGGATTGACCCCAACTGTCCAAATCGGCCCGAAGGAGGCGCGCAACATGACCAAGGTGGAGGGGCTGGAGCAGGACATCCGCGCCTGTCGGCTTTGCGCCGAACGGTTCGCCGCAACCGCCACCGGTCACAGGCCGCGACCGGTTACCTGGTTTCGTTCCTCTGCGCGGATCTTGATTGCGGGGCAGGCACCGGGGGCGCGCGTCCATGAAAGTGGCAAACCCTTTACCGATCCCTCGGGCGATCGTCTGCGCGACTGGCTGGGCCTGAGTGAGGCGCAGTTTTATGACAGGGATCTGGTCGCGATCGTGCCGATGGCATTCTGCTTCCCCGGCTATTCTGCAAAAAAGGCAGACCTGCCGCCGCCCGCGATCTGTCGCAGCACCTGGCATGATCGCCTGATGCCCGAACTCTCTCGCCTGCAGCTGCGCATTCTGGTTGGTGGCTATGCACATGGCTATCACCTCGGCGGCAAAACCTCTGTTCAGGCGCGGGTCGCGCAATGGCGAGACCACGCGCCGCAGGACTTTCCCTTGCCACATCCGTCCTGGCGCAATACCGCATGGCTGAAACGAAACCCCTGGTTCGAGGCGGAGCTGCTGCCGGTTCTGCGCGCCCGGGTGCAAGAGGTGATCGCATGACGCAAGAGACCCCATTGGATACCAGCCACGCCGCCATGGAGGCCGCACCGCAGGACGACGCTGCACGCCTGCGATTTTATGAACGGCTGGCGGACAGTGAACTGTTCCTGATGCTGGAGAAGGAAGCCGAGGGCGACACCATTTCGCCTGCGCTGTTTGAAACACCCGACGGCACCTTTGCGCTGGTGTTCGACCGCGAAGACAGGCTGGCTGAATTTGCAGGCCAGATCGTCCCCTACGCGGCGCTGTCCGGTCGGATGGTGGTGCAGATGCTTGCAGGTCAGAACATCGGTCTGGGGGTCAATCTGGATGTTGCCCCCTCCGCAATCCTGATCCCGGCGGACGCCGTCACCTGGCTGCAACAGACCCTTGGTCAGGCTCCGGCGGAGGTTGATGCCGAAATCGAAAGCGTGACCGCGCCGCGCGGCCTCCCCGAAGTGCTGATTTCCTCGCTTGATACCAAACTTGCCACCGCCGTTGGCCTGGCGCGGTCTGCCTATCTGGTGGGTCTCACCTATCAAGGTGGCGGTCAGGGGCATATGCTTGGGTTTGTGGATGCCGTTGAAGGGGCCGAACCCGCACTTGCCAAGGCGGTTGGCGAGGCGCTGACCTTTTCGGGCATCGAGGCCGGGGCGCTCGACGTGGGCTTTTTCGCCGCAAGCGACGCCATGGCGGGTCGGTTGGCGCGGGCCGGGCTGCGTTTTGATTTGCCACAACCTGACCCAGCCGGTCTGGCAGGGCAGGGGACGTCAGCGCCAGGGCGTGATCCAGATCGCCCCCCGCGCCTGAAGTGAACATCTAGCGCCGCGCAGCCGACCAGGGGCCCTTGGCAATGTTACAAAAAGCCCCGCAGACCCATTCGGTCGCGGGGCTTTGTTTCAGTCTGGCAGATTTGGGGGCAGTCGTAGGGCGCGCCCAAATCCCTGGGTCAATCAGGCGGATTCGCTTTCGCCTTGCAGCTTGTCTTGCGTCTTGGTCTCGAAATCAGAGGCATCATGACGTTCGTGCAGCTGGGTGTGCAATTCACCAAAGGCGCGGTTCACCATCCGGCCGCGTGATACGGCCGGGCGGGCGTCGATCTCTTTTGCCCAGCGCACCACATGGGTGTAGCTTTCGACGTCCAGGAACTCGGCAGCGCTGTAAAGCCGCCCCAGAACCAGCTGGCCGTACCAGGCCCAAATCGCCATATCCGCGATGCTGTACTCTTCGCCCGCGATATAGCGGTTTTCGGCCAGCTGACGATCCAGAACATCCAGCTGACGCTTGGTTTCCATGGCAAATCGGTTGATGGGATATTCGAACTTTTCAGGCGCATAGGCATAGAAATGGCCAAAGCCGCCGCCCAGGTAGGGGGCGCTGCCCATCTGCCAGAACAGCCAGCTCATGACCTCGGTGCGCGCTGCGCCTTCTTTGGGCAGGAAGGCTCCGAATTTTTCGGCCAGATGCACCAGGATCGATCCGGATTCAAAGACACGCACCGGTTTGTCGCCGCTATGATCCATCAGCGCAGGGATCTTGGAGTTCGGGTTCACATCAACAAACCCCGAGCCGAACTGATCGCCATCACCGATATTGATCAGCCAAGCGTCATATTCGGCGTCGGTGTGTCCGGCAGCCAGCAGTTCTTCCAGCATCACGGTGACTTTGACGCCATTGGGTGTTGCCAGCGAATAAAGCTGCAGCGGGTGCTTGCCCACCGGCAGTTCCTTGTCATGGGTGGCCCCGGCAATGGGGCGGTTGATAGAGGCAAACTGCCCGCCGTTTTCCTGTTCCCAGGTCCAGACTTTAGGGGGGGTATAGCTGGTATCGCTCATCTCTAGGCCTTTGTGTCTAGTGTGTTTTCGGCGCCGTCCTTAGGCCGGGCCAGTCAAAAGCTCCTGCATGAACTCAGGAACCGAAGTGCCGCGTTGACTGAGAACATAAGGGGCGAATCCGAAATTCCAATGACTGGAAGGTCTGGGCCGCACACTTTTTCTTGACCTCTGGCTGCTATCCCCCGCGATGCAGGTTGGCCTGGTTGCGCGGTTCCTTCACGCCGCGATCACATCGCCTCCGTTCTGGACACAGGGCCGTGAGCCCCCCTTCGCAAGGCGACCGATCTGCATATTGTTGAGACAAGCCGCCCGATTGGGTTGGTGTTTTTACAAATGGGGCGTCTCCTGCCGGGATGTTCCGCTCTCTTAGGCCCACGCGACAAAAAGGATTGCCTATGAAACGTGTTATCTTCGCTGCCATCGCTGCCGCATCATTCGGACTGCCCGCATTTGCCGGTGACCAATATGTCGATGGGACCGGCTTTGCCGTCTCTGGCTACGACGTTGTCGCCTACCGCGATCTGGCTCAGGCGCCCGTAGGCTCAGCCCAGCCCGAAGCCGTGCCAGGAAAAGCGTCCTACACTGCTGAATACAACGGTGCGAAATTTGCCTTCTCCTCCGCCGAGAACCGCGACAAATTCACCGCCAACCCCGAATATTATGCGCCGCAATACGATGGCCACTGCGCTTATGGTGTCTCCAAGGGCGGCAAGGTTCCGGGCAACCCCAACCTGTGGCGCATCGTTGACGACAAGCTCTACCTCAACATCACCAAGAACGTGGTCGGCTTCTGGGAAGAGGACATCCCCGGCAACATCAACCTGGCGGAAGGCAACTGGCCGGGCATCGAGCCGGACGCCGCCTCTGACCGGGTGATCCCGAACTTCACCTCCACCGCGCCCAACAAGGGCTGATTGCGAGAGCGGCCAACCAAAATCGGGGCCAGCCAACGGGGATAGCCGCAGTCCAAAACCGTCATCCCGGATCAATCTGGCCAGACCGGAGCCCGAGCTGGTCTGGCCACAGCGCCCCCACGAAACCGAGTTGGCCAAAAGAAACAGCGCCGCGGAGCAATCCGGGCGCTGTTTTCAAAACTATCGCCTTCGCCGCGCCAGATGTGATCCGGAGAGGCGATGAATGTATCCGCTTAGCGTTTGCGGTCGCGTCGTGCGCTCATCGGCTGGAAGGCCACGCCGACATGGGCTTCGCAATAGGGTTTACCCTGTTGCACCGGCAGGCCACAGAACCAGAAGTCCTCGGTTGCCGGGTCGCCCACAGGCCATTTGCAGGTGCGTTCGGTCAGCTCCATCAGGCCCAGTTTCTTGGCCTTCTTTTCGACCTCGTTCACCTTCGCCAGCGCCTCTGGGCTGATTTCGTTGGCCGAGGGCTGCGGTGGCAGTGGCTGACCAGCCGGGATGATCTGGCGGCGCGCCGGGGTGGCGGGCCGTGCATCCGCTGACGCAGGCTCCGGTGTGACCGGGCGGGCCGGTTCGGTCTTTGGCTGCGGTTTGGGTTTTGGTGCGGCGGCTGCGGGTTTTGGCGCGGCTGCAGGCTTTTCCTTCGGCTCAGCGGCAGGCTTGCTGGTGCCACTGTTGCGGTTGGACAGCCCCAGGCGATGGACCTTGCCGATCACGGCATTGCGGGTCACGCCGCCCAGTTCTTTGGCGATCTGGCTGGCAGATTGCCCTTCGCCCCACATTTTCTTGAGCAGTTCGACGCGCTCGTCTGTCCAGGACATCTGTTGCCTTTCCAAGCTAAAAGCGGCCCCAGGAACCTGCGGCCGCCATCGAATTCCGTAGTGATCTCCTATTTTAATCACTGCGGAGGGAGTTACAAGAGCGTCTTGCCATATGGGCGGCCACTTGGGTCAGTCTACATACACGGAACTGGCACAGGATTGGCACGGGACTGGCGCGAGACTTGCAAGGGGCCGTCGCCTGCGAAACCCGCTTGCCCCCGCTTCCGGCCCGTGGTTTGACAGGCGGCAATCGCAGTGATGCCAGTCTGCAAGCCCACCAATACAGCAGGAGATCCCAAGATGCCCCGCGATACTGCCCCCATTGCCCTTGGCGAACGTCGCTTTGGTCAGGTGAACTGGCTGGGGCTCGCCACGCTTGCCCGGCGCGAAATCACCCGCTTTCTGGTGGTCTGGACGCAGACGCTGATGGCGCCAATGGTGACGGCGGCGCTGTTCCTGATGATCTTCAATATCGCCATCGGCCCCAGCAGGGGAGAGGTGATGGGCGTTCCGTTTATCGTGTTTTTGGCGCCCGGCATCATGATGATGACGGTGATCCAGAACGCATTTGCCAATACCTCCTCGTCCATCGTGATCACCAAGGTGCAGGGCAATATCGTCGATACGCTGATGCCGCCGCTCTCCGGGCTTGAGATTTTGCTCGGTTATCTGGCGGGTGCAGTGGCGCGGGGCGTTCTGGTTGCTTTGGGGATCGGCACAGGCATCATGCTGGTCCTTGGTGTGGTGCCCGAACACCCGATGATCGCCCTGATCTTTGTGGTTCTGGGGGCGCTGTTTCTTGGGGCCTTGGGGATCGTGGCCGGGGTGTTTGCGGAAAAGTTCGACCAGATGGCAGCGATCACCAATTTCATCGTCACGCCGCTCGCCTTTCTGTCGGGCACGTTCTATTCGGTTGAGGCACTGCCACCGGTTCTGCGCATCGCGTCGCATCTGAACCCGGTGTTCTACCTGATCGACGGGGTGCGATTCGGTGTTATCGGCACCTCCGACAGCTCTCCGCTTTTGGGGCTTGCGGTCTGCAGTGTGTCCAGCTTTGCCATCGGTCTTCTGGCCTGGGTGATGCTGCGCAGCGGCTACCGGCTGAAATCCTGATCACCGCCGCTCGGTGGCTGGGCTGAGGGGCGCTGGCGTCCCTCCCGCCAGGCAAGAAGCGCGGCGCCTGCTAGAATGACCCCCGCCCCAGACACGGTGATCCAGTCAGGCGCCATCGCAAAGAACAGCAGATCATAAACCGTGGCAAAGATCAGCGTTGCATAGCTGAATGGCGCGACAAATGACGCATCCGCCCGCGCCATCCCGTTGATGAAACACCCTTGCGCGCAGGCCATCAGCAGACCCAAAGCTGCCAGCAATCCCCATTGCGCCACTGTTGGTGTCTGCCAGACCGCCAGCGCCGCAACGCTGGCAATTCCACATCCCAGCATGTTGTTGAACCACAGGATCTGCAGGGGGCGTTCTCGCCCGGCAAGCCGCTTGATAAAGATCAGCTCCAAGCCCATCACCATCGCCGCAGCCAGCGCAAGCAAGCTTGCGGGCTGAAAACTCGCAGGGGTCGGGCGCAACAGGATCATCGCCCCGACCAGCGCAATCGCGGCGGCAGCCCACCGCCAGGGGCCGACGCGCTCTCCCAGCAGCGGTATGGCCAGCAACATGCCAAACACCGGATTGAGAAAGGTGATCGCCGTCGCATCTGCGAGCGGAATATAGGCGACAGATGCAAACATCAGCGTCACCCCCAACCAACCAAAGCTGGTCCGCCCCAGATGCAGCCCCCAATGGGGGGACGCAAATCGCGGTCTGCGGATGGCAACCACCGCGGTGATCGCAACAAAGGCAAAGAGAAACCGCCCAAAGCTGATCTGCAACGGATGCAGCGCAGGCCCGGCCGCAACGGTGCCAAGCGCCTTGGCGATCAGGGTCGTTGCCGCGATGAAGACTGTGGCCAGCAAAATAAGAGCCGCCGCCAATGCGGGGTTCTGAGGCGTGTTGAGAAGGGCGCGCGTTGTCATGAATGCAGCGTTGCCCTGCCGTTGCGGCCTTTGCAAGCAGGCAATGTGGCAGCCGCCGTGAACAGGGCCAGGCGGTGGTGCCTGTCAGAACGGGCATCACTCTGCCAAAGTGGCGCATGGATCTGGGCAAAATGGAATGCCGATCACCCATTCTGTTGGTTTGCGGTGGTGAATTTGGCTTTTCTTTCGCTGCTTCCTCCGTTATGGAGCCACTCATGATCACCTTTGCACATATCACCCAGCTGCGACGCCGACGTCTGCGCGCCTAAGTGTTCGACCGGACAGGCTCCGGTACGCCGATGTCTTTTGTGATCACCGCCCCTCTGTGGCCCCTCTTTCTCTCTCGTTCCAAAACCGTTGACCCGGGCCTGTTGCTGCGTCACTGCTTGGCCCACCATTGTTAAAAGGAGGATCCAGATGATCCCGTCCGTTCTGCCGACCTATAACCGCGCGCCCCTCAGCTTTGTGAAGGGCGAGGGCGCCTGGCTGATCGAGGCCGATGGGCGACGTTTTCTGGATCTTGCTGCGGGAATTGCCGTCAATGCGCTCGGCCATGCCCATCCGGCGCTGGTCAAGGCGCTGAGCGAGCAGGCTGAAAACCTCTGGCATGTCTCCAATCTCTATCACATCCCCCAGCAACAGGCGCTGGCGGACCGGCTGGTAGAACACAGCTTTGCCGACACCGTGTTCTTCACCAACTCCGGCACCGAATCCTGCGAACTCGCCGTGAAGATGGCGCGGAAATATTTCTACGAAAAGGACCAGCCAGAGCGGGTGGAAATCATCACGTTTTCAGGCTCTTTCCACGGTCGCTCCTCTGCCGGGATCTCAGCGGCCGGTTCGGAAAAGATGACCAAGGGCTTTGGCCCCATGTTGCCCGGTTTCGTGCATCTCACCTTCGGGGATCTTGATGGCGTGACCAATGCCATCTCTGACAAGACTGCCGCAATCCTGATCGAGCCGGTGCAGGGCGAGGGTGGCATTCGCCCGGTGCCGGATGCCGAACTCAAGGCGCTGCGCCAGATCTGCGATGCACATGGTCTGCTCTTGATCCTGGACGAGGTCCAATGCGGTGTTGGGCGCACGGGCAAACTGTTTGCTCATGAATGGGCGGGCATTACCCCCGACATCATGATGGTTGCGAAAGGCATCGGTGGCGGCTTCCCGCTGGGCGCTGTGCTGGCAACAGAAGAGGCCGCGAGCGGTATGACCGCAGGCACCCACGGCTCCACCTATGGCGGCAACCCGTTGGGCTGCGCGGTCGGCTGTGCCGTGATGGATCACGTCAGCGACCCGGCCTTTCTTGGCGAGGTGAACCGCAAGGCAGGCCTGCTGCGCCAGAAACTCGAGGGTCTTGTGGCCTCCCACCCCGAGGTGTTCGAAGAGGTACGTGGCACCGGCCTCATGCTGGGTCTGAAATGCGTGGCGCCCAATATCGATGTGGTCAATGCAGGCTATGACAACGAAGTGGTCACCGTCCCGGCTGCGGATAATGTCATCCGCCTGCTGCCGCCACTGACGCTCACCGATGATGACATCGACGAGGCCTATGCCCGTCTGGATCGCGCCGCGACGGCTGTTGCGGCCAATGCCTGAGCATCATCTTTCCCCAAATACTCCGGGGGTGCGGGGGCTGGCCCCCGCCATAGCCGGAGACGGGCAGGGCCGTTGGGGCCTGCCAGGACAACCGAAAGCGATATCCGACATGAACCATTTTCTCGATATTCACAAAACCGACGCCGCTGATCTGCGCGCCATCATCGATCAGGCCCGGATCACCAAGGACGCCCGCCAGGGGCGCCCAAAGGCCGCTCTGGATGACGAACAGCCGCTCAAGGACCGCATGGTCGCGCTGATTTTTGAAAAACCCTCGACCCGGACGCGCGTTTCCTTTGATGTTGGTGTGCGCCAGATGGGGGGGCAGACGATGGTGCTGTCGGGCAATGACATGCAGCTGGGGCACGGCGAAACCATCGCTGACACTGCGCGCGTGCTGTCGCGCTATGTCGACATGATCATGATCCGGACCTTTGACGAAACCGTGCTGACCGAAATGGCCGAATACGCCAGCGTGCCGGTCATCAACGGGCTGACCGACCGTACCCACCCCTGCCAGATCATGGCAGATGTGCTCACCTACGAAGAACATCGCGGCTCCATCAAGGGCAAGAAGGTGGTCTGGTGTGGCGATGGCAACAATGTCTGTGCCTCCTTCATCCACGCCGCTGGTCAGTTTGGATTTGATCTGACCTTCACGGGCCCCGCGCAACTTGACCCCGAAGAGGAATTCGTTGGCCTCGCCCGCAAGGCAGGCTCGCAGATCATCATTGAACGCGACGTGAACAAGGCCGTCGAGGGGGCCGATCTCGTGGTGGCGGACACTTGGGTTTCCATGCACGACAGCCAGTCCTCCAAGGAGCGCCGCCACAACATGCTGCGCAGCTATCAGGTGAACGAGGCGCTGATGGTGCAGGCCAAGCCGGATGCGCTGTTCATGCACTGCCTGCCAGCCCACCGCGAGGAAGAAGTGACAAGCGCCGTGATGGACGGGCCGCAGTCGGTGATCTTTGACGAGGCGGAAAACCGTTTGCATGCGCAAAAGGCGATCATGCGCTACTGCCTCGGCAGCTAAGCCACCAGGCGCTCCTGTCCCGACATGAAAGGGGCAGGGCCGCCCCTCCACAGGCCGCCCCTCAATCAACGCACAAAAAACCGCCGCATCGGGGTGATGCGGCGGTTTTTCGTTGTTTCGCTCTGGCAGAGATCAGAGCGCGATTGCGCTCAGCACCAGGAACACGCAGCCAGACAGCAGGGCCGCAGCAGGCACCGTGATGACCCAGGCGGCCACAATGGTCATGAAATGGCTGCGGCGCACCAGCTTGCGGCGGCGGCGCTCTTCCGGCGCAATCCGTTTTTCCGCAGGGCGGCTGGCAGAGGTCCGCTTCAGGCGGCGTTCCATATGCCATTCCCGGAAGAAGCCGACGCCAAACACCGCGCCCACCGCGATATGGGTCGATGACACGGGCAGGCCCAGCCAGCTTGCCACGATCACGGTGATGGCAGCAGAAAGCGACACGCAGTAAGCGCGCATCGGGTTTAGCTTGGTGATCTGGCTGCCCACCATGCGGATCAGCTTGGGGCCGAACAGGAACAGGCCAAAGGAGATCCCGAAGGCGCCGATCACCATCACCCAGGTCGGGATGGTGACTTTGGCTGCGATGTCACCAAACTGGGCAGTGTGGACAATTGCCGCCAGCGGACCAACCGCATTGGCCACATCATTTGCGCCATGCGCAAAGGACAGCAGCGTTGCGGAAATGACAAGCGGCAGGGCAAACAGCGCCTTGAGCGACTTGTTGCGGTTTTCCATGCCTTCCGACTGGCGCTTGATCAGCGGTGCGGTGATCACATAGCTCAGGCCCCCCACGGTTGCGCCGATCAGCAGGGCAATCTCCAGGTCGATCTTGACGATTTTCTTCAGGCCCTTGAGCGCGAGATAGGTCGCAAAGGCACCCGCCATGATCCCCACCAGCACCGGCACCCAGCGGCGCGCAGCTGCGATCTTGTCGTCCTGATAGATGATCTTGGCCTTGATAAAGGCGAGAAAGGCGGCAGCGATCACGCCGCCCAGAACGGGCGAGATCACCCAGCTGGCAGCGATCTTGCTCATCGTGGGCCAATTCACCGCGCCAAAGCCCGCAGCCGCGATGCCCGCGCCCATGACGCCGCCCACAACCGAGTGGGTGGTCGAAACCGGGGCGCCAACCCAGGTTGCGAGGTTCACCCAAAGTGCCGAGGAAATCAGCGCCGCCATCATTGCCCAGATAAAGATCTCCGCGCTGGAGACGCCCGAGGGGTCGATGATGCCTTTGGAAATGGTCGAGACCACATCGCCACCGGCCAGCAGCGCGCCTGCGCTTTCGGCGAGGGCTGCGATCACGATGGCGCCGCCCATGGTCAGCGCATTGGCGCCCACGGCAGGGCCCATGTTGTTGGCCACATCGTTTGCGCCGATGTTCAGCGCCATGTAGGCGCCAAAGGCTGCGGCAGCCACAACGACGAAATTGGTGGGTGCAGACCCCAGGAAGACGGCCGCGCCGACGCCTGCCAGCACGATAAAGACCAGCGCGATGCCCGGCGCCACCAAGGGGCGCGAAACATAGGCCGTTGCCAGTTCCAGTTGAGAGATCCGGTTCAGATCCCGGTCAAGAGTTTTCCATTGCGGTCGCTCAGGTGCGTCGCTCATTGTCTCAGTCCCGATTCTAGAATTGAGCACGCGCCTAATGGTCCCTTGCGCAATACGCAAGGGTTTCGTCATGAAACTGCCGTCAAACCGTTACAATGCGCGCAGCAACGCGCTCAGTTCCGGTTCGGCCACAAGGTCGGCCGCCTTTTCGGGCGACATCCATTCCCGGATGCGCTCGTCGCGCTCGGGGTAGTTCTTGGCAAGCTCGCGCACACGCACCTTGTAGACGAGGGTTTCCACCATCTCGCCTGTGCCATTGTCACGCTGCTTGAGATAATCATAGCTGCCGGTTGGTTCGTCTTCGACCTGCGCCTTGATCACGCCTGCTTCTTCCCAGGCTTCCTGCAGCGCAGATTGGGATCCGGTCTTGCCCTTGATCGGCCAGCCTTTGGGAACGATCCAGCGGCCGGTGCCGCGGCTGGTGATCATCAACACCTCTTTGCCCGCCTCACCCTGGCGATAGCACAGGGCTGCGACCTGCAATCTCTTGGGTCGTAAAATCATAGGTCTGAGGAACTCTTCCCAGGCGGAAGACAGAAGGGGTTTCATTACTGCTCGGCTTTCCGGGCCATGAAAACTGGCCACTCGCTAATCAAGCCTATTATCTTGCGGCTCCCGAGTGAAATTCAAGAGGGTCTACCCACAAAAATCGATCAAACTGACAGTTTTCACCAGTTTTTGACCGAATTCAGGCGTCCATGCGTGTGGGTTTGTGGGTTTTGCCGCTCACTTTCGTGGTTTTGCACGCAAAGTGGGGTCCGCAACGGTCGGGTCTTCGGGCCAGGGATGTTTGGGATACTGGGCGCGCATGTCCTTGCGCACGTCGGCGTAGGAGCCAGACCAGAACCCCGGCAGGTCGCGGGTGATCTGGATCGGACGCTTAGCGGGCGACAACAACGTCACCTTCAGCGGCGTGTTGGCGACCGTCGGATGGCGGGTCACTCCGAACATCTCCTGCAGGCGGACAGAGATTTCGGGAATATCCTGGCCGTAATCAATCGGCAGCTTGCGTCCAAGCGGCGTGGTGAAATGCGGAGGCGCAAGCTGGTCAAGCCGCTGCGTCTGCTCCCAGTTGAGCGCGGCGCGCAGGGCGGGCAGCGGATCAAACCGTTTCCAGTCGTCCGCGCTGCGCACCCCCTCCAGCATAGGCAGGAGCCAATCCTCCAGACTGTCCAGAAGGGCGCTGTCGCTGAAATCCGGCAGGTCTTCGCCTGCCTCGACAACCAGACGGACCCGCGCAACAAAGCGCGCCGCTGCGCCGCTCAGGCGCAGCCCCAGATCGCGCACCCCCTCCAGCATTGCGGTGGCCACTGCATCCGCTGGAACGTCTTTCCAGATCTGGTCGTCCAGAACCACCGCACCCAGACATTGCTGCCTGCGCGCGACGACCCGTCGATCACGTTTTGACCAGTGGCAGGTGTTTTCGGTTCGGATCTGGTCGGCAAATGCCTCTCGCAGCTCTGACAGGGTGATCTGTGCGGCCAGCCTCAGCCGGGCCTCACGCGGATTGCCATCGCTGTCCAGCGCCACAAGGAACGGTGCAGCGGCCAGCGGGTCGTCATCCGGCAGAACCGCGCCCTTGCCGCCGGAAAGGACATAGCGTGGCGCTTCTCCCTTGCGCCGCTGGCCGATGCGGTCGGGATAAGCCGCCGCTGCCATCACCGCAGGGCGGGCGCCCGGCACTGATGCGGATCCTGACACACCCGCCTGCCGGGTCAGCCGTTTGGCTTCGCTCTTGATGCGGTCTGTCGCAGGCAGGTTCAGTTGATAGCGGCGCTTGCGGAGAAAGGCTTTGGGATCTCGCAGCGCCTCCAGCCGCAGGGCCAGATCGACAGGTGCACCGCGCAAGGGATCGCGTTCTGCCATCAGGGCCGCAAGCGGTGCAGCCTCGGCACCGTGACGTTGCAGCATATGGGCCAACCGTGGATGCAGTGGCAGTTTTGCCAGCGCGCGCCCATGGTCGGTGATCCGGTTGCGCTGATCCAATGCACCCAGCATCTGCAGGAGCGCCTGCGCCTCCTTCAACGCACCATCGGGAGGAGGGGTCAGAAATGGCAGATCCCCCGGCTCAGCCCCCCACAAGGCCAGCTCCAGTGCGAGCCCGGAAAGGTCGGCGGCCTGAATTTCTGCCGGGGGAAAGGCGGCCAGCGCGCCTTCCTCGCCCTTGGTCCAAAGGCGATAACAGGTGCCCTCTGCCACACGGCCCGCACGGCCCTGCCGCTGGGTGGCTTCGGCGCGGGTCACACGTTCGGTCACCAGCCGCGACATGCCAGAGCCGGGATCAAACCGGCTGCGCCGGGCCAGCCCCATGTCCACCACCACGCGCACATCCTGGATCGTCAGCGAGGTTTCGGCGATCGACGTCGCCAGCACCACCTTGCGCAGTTTGGCATCGGGCTGAATGGCGGCGCGCTGTTCGGCAAAGGGAAGCGCGCCAAACAAGGGGCGCACCACGCAGTCACCGGGCAGGCGAGAGGCAAGCGCGGCAGCGGCTTTGCGGATCTCTCCCTCGCCGGGAAGGAACACCAGAATGCCGCCCCCCTTGGCTTCGGACCCGCCTGTGCTGCCAGAGCCGGGTGGTCGGGTTTCGGCCTCTGCCCGCACCACCAGATCCACCAGCGCATCCAACCTGCGCGGTCCCCGGCCTGTGCGTGTGTCAGCAGGAAGCGGCGCGTCAAGCCAGCGGGTCTCTACCGGATAGCTGCGCCCCTCGGAGGTCACCAGCGGCGCCTGCATCAGCTCTGCCACGGGCGCGGCATCCAGCGTTGCGGACATCGCCAGCAGCATCAGGTCGTCGCGCAGCGCACCTGCGACCTCCAGACAAAGCGCGAGACCGAAATCGGCATTGAGCGAGCGTTCGTGGAATTCGTCAAAGATGACCGCGCCAACATCGGGCAAATCGGGATCAGACTGCAGCATCCGCGTCAGGATGCCCTCTGTTACCACCTCAATGCGGGTGGCGGCGCTGGTCTTTGCCTCGCCCCGGATCCGGTAGCCGACCGTCTGGCCAACCCGTTCGCCCAATGTATCGGCCATGCGCTCTGCTGCTGCGCGTGCCGCGAGCCTGCGAGGCTCCAGCATGATGATGCGCCCCTCGCACAGCCCGGCCTCCAGCATCGCCAGCGGCACCCGAGTGGTCTTGCCCGCACCGGGTGGGGCCTGCAAAACGGCACGGCTCTGGCTGCGCAGGGCAGCGATCAACTCGGGCAGGGCATCATCAATGGGCAGTCTGGTCATGCCGCCTTATCGCCAATGGCAGGCCAAGCGTCCAGCGCAGAGCGACGCGCCCATTGACGACCTGCGACGGATGTTCTCTGGACAACGCCCGCCCGGCTGCGCCATCAATGCCCGACACCGGACGGGAGCGAGAGGGGCCAATATGTCAGCAACAGGCAATTCCACACGGGCAGGGCGTGGCGCAGTCCCGGATATCGACGATCTGGCCGCCCGCATCCTGAACGGAGAACGCCGCGCGCTGGCCCGCGCCATCACGCTGGTCGAAAGTGGCCGCGCCGATCACCGCGAGGCGACCACCCGGCTTCTTGACCTGCTTGCACGCGAAAACCGCCAGTCGCTGCGCATCGGCCTGTCCGGCACGCCGGGGGTGGGGAAATCCACCTTTATCGAAAGCTTCGGCATGATGCTGATCGGCGCGGGTCTCAAGGTGGCGGTGCTGGCCGTGGACCCCAGTTCCACCCGCTCCGGCGGGTCGATCCTTGGCGACAAGACAAGGATGGAACACCTCAGCCGAGAGAAGAACGCCTTTATCCGCCCCTCGCCAAGCCAGACCCATCTGGGCGGTGTGGGCCGTCGCTCGCGCGAAGCGGTGGCGCTGTGCGAGGCCGCTGGCTTTGACGTGGTGCTGATCGAAACCGTGGGTGTGGGCCAGTCCGAAACCGTGGTAGCCGAGATGTCGGACCTGTTCCTGTTGCTATTGGCGCCAGCGGGTGGGGATGAACTGCAGGGCGTGAAACGTGGCATCATGGAAATGGCCGACATCATTCTCGTCAACAAGGCAGATGGCGATCTGAAACCCGCCGCGACCCGCACCTGCGCCGACTACGCAGGTGCATTGCGCCTGTTGCGCAAGCGGCCGCAGGATCCGGAGGGGTTTCCGAAGGCGTTGATGGTCTCGGCCGTTGCCCGCGAAGGTCTGGCAGAAGCCTGGGCAGAGATGCAGGCCCTTGCGGACTGGCGGCGCGAAAACGGTCACTGGCAGCGGCGCCGGGGCGAGCAGGCCCGCTACTGGTTTGCCGAAGACGTGCGCCAGGCCCTGCTCGCGCGCCTTGAAACCCCCTGGGCGCAGGAACGGATGGCAACGCTGTCCGAGGACGTGGCCGAGGGGCGTGCAACCCCGGCTGCCGCCGCCCGTGACATGCTGCTGGGCCTTGGCGTCGGCTGAGCCCACGGCAGGTTGCCGCAACGTCGGCCCCGCCTGGCAGGCACGACCAAACAGGCCCAACCAATCAGACCCCGGCATTCAGGCCCCGGCAAAAAGAGCCGCCACAGCGCATCTCTGCGCTGGATTTCGCCGCTGTGGCACGCTAGAAGGGCGCGAACCTTGGCTGCATGGGCGGGTGGATTGACCTTGGTGTTTGTCCCCGCGCGCGTTTCCACAAGGGCTGCCACATAAATCTGTTTCATATGGCTTGACCCTGCGCGCGATTCCTCCTACACGCATCCAACCAGTTTTCGGGCGCAGCCAATGGCCGCGCCCCTTGTAATTTGGTGCCCGAACAGATGCTGCATCAGCGGGCGCCCCAGATACGAAGGATAAAACCATGTCGCGCCGTTGCGAACTGACCGGAAAAGGCCCGATGACTGGCAACAATGTCAGCCACGCCAACAACAAAACCAAGCGTCGCTTTCTGCCGAACCTGAACGACGTGACCCTGCAGTCCGAGACCCTGGGCCGTGGCGTCAAGCTGCGCATCTCTGCTGCTGCACTGCGCTCTGTTGACCACCGCGGTGGCCTGGACGCCTTCCTGGCGAAAGCCAAGGACGAAGAGCTGTCCTCCGCTGCTCTGAAGGTCAAGAAAGAGATCGCAAAGGCACAGGCGGCAAACGCCTAAGCCTTACGATCCGACCGGATTAGAAACGCCGTGCATGTGCTGACATGCGCGGCGTTTTTCGTTTGGCGGCTGTCTGTGGCTGCTCTGGTGGCCTTGGTTCGACGTGCGGCGCTTTTTCGTCTTGCAGGGGGCCGGGCTGGGGCGCATATCTCGGCTGTGATGATGTTTCTTCGTGCATATCTGACCATCTTGCTGATGGCGGCGCTGTCCCTCACCGGGATCAGTGCGCAGGCGGGTATGCGCGATGCCTCCGGGCAGATGGTGCTCTGTACCGGCACCGGCCCGGCCATGGTCTATGTCGACAGCGACGGCCAGCCGACCAGCCCACCTGCCGACTGTCCTGAATGCCTCACCTTTGTTGCCGATCTCGCGCTGGGGGGGCTGCCCGCTGGCTGGCAGATGGCCCCACGGGCGCTGCAACTGGACATCGCAACGGTCACGCTCAGCCCGCAGCCCCTGCGTCTGGCGGCCTGGGCGCGCGCGCCGCCCATCCTTGGTTAAGTCGCCGCATCCTGCCGGGATGCCTCTGATTTACTGATATTTTCCAAGGATAGACCAATGATCTTCAAATCCTCCATCACGGCGGCTGTTGCTGCCATCGCCATGTCCACCGCCGCTTTTGCCGCAGATATCACGGTGAGCGACGCCTATGCCCGCGTGTCCTCCAAGGGCGCAAAGAGCGGCGCAGCCTTCATGGTGATCGAAAACACCAGCAGCGCTGATGATCGCCTGATTGATGTGCGCAGTGATGCGGCCAAGCTGACCCAGCTGCACACCCACAAGGCAGGCGACAACGGTGTGATGCAGATGCTGCACGTCGAAGAGGGCTTTGCCATTCCGGCGGGCGAAGGCCATGCGCTGAAGCGTGGTGGCGATCACGTGATGCTCATGGGACTGACGGCGCCGTTGGCGCATGGCGATGAGGTCGCGCTGACGCTGGTGTTCGAAAACGCCGGTGAGATCAGCGTGACAGTCCCTGTCGATCTGGAACGCAAACCGGATCATGGGGCCATGAAACACTCGAACTAAGGCCGCGCGCCCTTACGTGCCTTCCGCTTGCGCCGGTTTGACCCCGCATAGGTCAGACAGGCGCACAGGGGCGGGAGGCCGTTTTCTTTCTGTCCCTTAGGCTTTGTTCACAGAACCCAGCCGCCACCGGTTTCACTCCAAATCCTGCTAGTCACGCGGCGGATTTTGCTTCTGCCTTCTCTGATCTGCCCCTAGGATCACTCAGATCGCAGCGCGGTGTTGCGATCGCTCAATAGATAAGAGGCCTCGCTCCAATGGCTCAGCGCATCCTGTTCGTCTGTCTTGGCAATATCTGCCGCTCTCCCGCAGCTGAAGGTGTGTTCCGCACGCTTTGCCCCGAGGTTGAGACCGACAGCGCAGGCACCGCCGGCTACCATGTCGGCTCGCCACCCTATGGTCCGATGCAGGCCGCAGCCGGAGCGCGGGGCATCAATCTGTCAGATCTGCGCGCACGCCAGTTCAAACCTGCCGATTTCGGCCGCTTTGATCTGATTGTCGCGATGGATGGCGACAACCTTCAGGATATCGAGGCACAGCGACCGGCAGGGGCAGAGACGCCTGTCAGGCTGTTTACTGATTTCGCGGCGGGCTCTGGTGCGGATCACGTGCCTGACCCCTATTATACCCGGGATTTCGACGGCTGCCTTGATCTCATCGAGGCGGCAGCGCAGGGGCTTGCCAACAGCCTGCGTTGATCCTGGGCTGAATGGGCAGAGCAGGGCAGGACGGGAAGGAACGGACCTGTCGGCTCAGTCCTCCAGCACCTTCAGATCGCCAGCCAGCCACGGCAGTTGCTGCACGGCGGGGTCGATCACATGTCCCTGCACCAGGCGCCGCATGGTCTGCGCCACATCCCGTGGCACGCGGTCGGCCCAGTCCGAACTGGAAAACAGCGAGATCCGCCGCGAAAACGCGCCAAAGGGCAAGGGGAAGGCCTCCAGATCCTCGTGAAAGCGCACCGCGCGCATATAGCCGAGCGGGGTGGTGATGGCCCAACCAATCCGTCGCGCCACCAACGCCATCAGCGCCTGATGAGAGCCGATCTCGAACCGTTCCTCGAACAGCAGCTTCTGGCGGGCCAGATGTGCCTCAATCTGCTGCGAAATCAGCTGGCTGCTGTCGTAGCGCAGAAAGGGCAGGGACTGCAGGATATCCATCTCTGCCTCAGGCTTCAGCAGCAGGCCCTTGGGCGCCACCAGCATAAAGGGATCCTGCACCAGCGGATATTCCGTCACGCCTTCGCGCAGCGCACCGGTGGTGGCAGTCACCGCAATGTGCAAATCGCGCGCATCCAGTGCTTCCAGAATGTCGTGGCTGGAGGCGGTGATCATCTTGAACCGACAGTTCACCAGGCTCTCCGCCAGCGTGGTCACAAGGCGCGGTGTCAGGTCATTGTCGAAATCGTCAATCAGCCCGATCGACAGCGTTGACAGGTGGTTTAGATCAACAACGCTCAACTCGCTTTGTGCCAGCCGCAGCTCTGCCAGAACCGCTTCGGTGCGGGCCAGAAAATTGCGCCCCACCGGCGTCAGCACCATAGGTCTGCGCCCGTGGTTCACCAGTTCCGCCCCCAGCGCGCTTTCGAGATTGCGCAATTGCTGGCTGACCGCAGGCTGGCTGAGCCCGGTCAACGACGCGGTCTGGGCAACAGATCCGGTTTTGGCCAGAGCTTCAAACACTTCAAGCCCGCGCAGCGTGACGCCTTTCATCAGCATTTATGCGCTCCTGCATCGGAACCACGACAGGTCGGGGCCTGTCGGCGGCAAACATCTTCGCGACAGCACACAGAAGATCGCCTCCCGCGTGATCTGGCTGTTATCAAAGCCAATATCGCCACCGGTGCAAGACCAGATCGGGAAAATGCGCGGATCTGTCTGATCTGACCGCCGCGCGCACCGCATATGGGCAAAGAAACGGCCCCACGACGCGCAGCTGCCAAAACAAAAGGCGCAGGCCCTGTGGTTGCGCCTTTCGGATGCAAGAGACCATTCGGTCTGTTGCGGCGATCGCTGGATCGTTCGCTGTTCAGCCGCAGATGCGGGTCGCGTTTTCGCCAAAGGCCTTGTAGCGCGCCCACAGCCGCTCGTCCGAGCGGCGATCCGACTGGCGCACCACTTGCGCCTGATGCGGGTCTTTGAACCATTTCGACACGGTCTTGCGCTCTGCCCGGTTCAGGCTCGCGTTTGCGACGCTCTGAATGCAGCGGCACAGCGAAGGATTCGCAGCCGAGCGATCCGACTGACGGCAGGCCTTTTCAATGGCACCAGCCCCGACAGGGGCGGGCAGAACACCAGTCACCAGCGTGGCGCATAGCGTGGCAGTCACGAAAAACTTCATCTTCATTGTCCCTAGAACCCTGCAAATGCTCAGATCAAGGCGGGTCTTCTGGCCCGCTGCTGGCAGGACTATGGCGCAAGCGCAGGTCAGTTTCAATCAAGGTAAACGAAGGGTTGAGCCTCAGCGGAAACCTGCCACTTTTCCGGTATATTGGCGCTCTGGCAGGCCCAGCTGGGCAGAACCCCCAGGCCCGCTCCACGCCACTGCGACGCCAGACGGGGCCCGGGGGGAGGGCTTTGACGACACCCTGCTGGGGGCAATCAGGACTGGTTCGGCCCACGCAGCGACCGGATCATCTGGCGCACGGATTTCCAATCCTCCGCCTCTGCGGTTTTGCCGCTTTCCTGACAAATCCTCATCTTCTGAGCCACTTCCGCCTCGGCCCGATCCCCATGCGCCGAATAGAGCGCACGGGCATATTCTGCGGTTTTGATGGCATCCATGTCGGTGGTCCTCCTGAATTGCGCGTCCCTCGTCACAACGGCACTGAAATCATGGAACACCGCCACTATAGCGCATTTTGGCCAGCCTTGCAGCGATGGCGCGCGCGGCGGGCGTTCGGGTCAGGCTGCGGCGCGGGGCAGGCTGCGCAATTCGCCCCTTGGGGGCGGGGCAAATGGCCGCCAGACCGCGGCTGGCGATATGCCGCTCCGGGCCGTGTGCATAAGGTGGTTGAAGGATGTACGTGCCATCTTGACCAAACCCTAAAACCAAATCATATCCCCCTGCATGACAGAGCTCGACAAAATCCGCAATTTCTCCATCGTCGCGCATATCGACCATGGCAAATCCACCCTCGCTGACCGGCTCATCCAAGAGACCGGAACGGTCGAGGACCGCGATATGAAGGAGCAGCTGCTCGACAGCATGGATATCGAGCGCGAGCGCGGCATCACCATCAAGGCCAACACCGTCCGCATCGACTATAAGGCCGAGAACGGTGAAACCTATGTGCTCAACCTGATCGACACCCCCGGTCACGTCGACTTTGCCTATGAGGTCTCCCGCTCCATGCGCGCGGTCGAAGGCTCGCTCTTGGTGGTGGACAGCACACAAGGGGTAGAGGCGCAGACCCTCGCCAACGTCTATCAGGCGATTGACGCGGATCACGAGATCGTCCCGGTTCTGAACAAGATCGACCTGCCCGCATCCGATTGTGACCGTGTGGCAGAACAGATCGAGGATGTGATCGGCATCGACGCAACCGATGCCATTCAGGTTTCGGCCAAGACAGGGCAGGGCATCCGCGAAACGCTTGAGGCGATCGTGCACAAACTGCCCGCCCCCAGTGGCGACCGCGATGCACCGCTCAAGGCGATGCTGGTGGACAGCTGGTATGACGCCTATCTCGGCGTGATCGTTCTGGTCCGCATCATGGATGGGACCCTGAAAAAAGGCATGCGCGTCAAGTTCATGTCGAACGGCACCCTGCACCACGTCGACCGCATCGGCGTGTTCCGCCCCGCGATGCAGGCGGTGGATGTGCTGGGGCCGGGTGAAATCGGCTTTCTCACCGCCTCGATCAAACAGGTCCGCGACACCCGCGTCGGTGACACCATCACCAATGACCGCAACGGCACCGAGGTGGCGCTGCCCGGCTATAAGCCTGCCCAGCCCGTGGTGTTCTGTGGCCTCTTCCCGGTCGACAGCGCCGAATTCGAAGACCTGCGGGACGCCATCGACAAACTGGCGCTCAACGACGCCTCTTTCAGCTACGAGATGGAAACCTCTGCCGCGCTTGGCTTTGGCTTCCGCTGTGGCTTCCTCGGGCTTTTGCACCTTGAGGTGATCCGCGACCGGATCGAACGCGAATACAACATCGAACTCATCACCACCGCGCCCTCCGTGGTCTACCATGTCTACATGAAGGGCAAGGAAGGCATCGAGGGCGAGATGATCGAGCTGCACAACCCCGCCGACATGCCCGACATGTCCAAGGTCGACCACATCGAAGAGCCGCGCATCAAGGCCACCATCCTGGTGCCCGATGAATACCTCGGCGATGTGCTGAAGCTCTGCCAGGACCGTCGCGGCATTCAGGAGGATCTGACCTACGCCGGCTCCCGCGCGATGGTGGTTTATGACCTGCCGCTCAATGAGGTGGTTTTTGACTTCTACGACCGTCTGAAATCGGTGACCAAGGGCTATGCTTCCTTCGACTATCAGATGACCGGCTACCGCGAGGACAATCTGGTCAAGATGTCGGTGCTGGTGAACGACGAGCCGGTGGATGCGCTGTCGATGATGGTGCACCGTGACCGCGCCGAAATGCGCGGCCGCGCCATGTGCGAAAAGCTCAAGGACCTGATCCCGCGCCACATGTTCAAGATCCCGATCCAGGCCGCCATCGGCGGCAAGGTGATCGCCCGCGAAACCCTGTCTGCCCTGCGCAAGGACGTGACCGCCAAATGCTACGGCGGCGACGCCACCCGTAAGCGCAAACTCTTGGACAAGCAGAAGGCCGGTAAGAAGAAGATGCGCCAGTTCGGCAAGGTCGACATCCCGCAAGAGGCGTTCATTTCCGCCCTCAAAATGGATAGCTGAGCACCGTCCAGGAAACGCTCCGGGGGAGCGTTTCAGGCGCGAAGGGGCGGAGCCCGGCTGGCCATTTCCGAGGGCGCGCGGGCAAAGCGGTTGGCAAAGCCAATTGCGTGCCCGCCCGGTACTGTTCTGCGGTGGAAACGCGACCTACTCAGACAGTTGCAAGACGGGGCTTTGGCCCCGTTTTCTGTTTCCGGAGATCGCCACTGTCTGGCCCGGTCGCCAGACCGGGCAGCGCCCGACCCTCCCGTCAAACCGCAGGTTTGCCTTTGGCAAACGGGGGAGGGCGCTTCGCACCACCCCCCCCAAGCGCCAGACACTTCCCCCCTGCGATGTCACACGACCCCGGCGAGCCAACAAAAAACCGCCCAGCCCCTCGGGCTGGACGGTTCTGTTGTCCTGAACCTCACTGAAATCAGAGGCTGTTCTGCACGTCCTGTGCGGCGCCGCTGATGGCTTGGCCGGCTTTCTGGATGTCGCGGCCGGCGCCTTTGGTGGTTTCACAGGCGCTGAGCGCCAGAACGGCCCCCAGGAGGGCGAGGCCGGTGAGGGCGGATCGGGTCATCACATGTCTCCCTTGCTCGATCTTGCCTAGGTGATAGCAAGCCCGCGGGCGCTGATCCAGTCTCTCTGCGCCTTCTGCCGGTCACATCCGCGAAAGGGCCACATTCCCCCAAAGGCAAGGGCGCGCCCCGCCAGTATCGTCCCCCGATTTGCGCCCCTCTCACGTCAGCGCCGCGCGCGCCCCTGCAGACCTCCCCCAATTCGGTGAGTTTCGCGTGGCGTTCAACATCTATAGGTTGCATCAATGTCCAGCAACCAAGCCCTTAGCCGCGGCACCACAGCAGCAGCGGCACCGCCGGGCTGCGACAACAATGGGGAGGATCCGTGTTGAAACCGTGGGATGCCAAATCCGCCATGCAGAACGCAGACAAGACACCGGTTGGAGAGCCAGCCACCTCCAAGGCTGCCGCCAAGATCACGGGGGCGGTCACGGGGACGGTCTCCGCGCAGGTTGCATCAATGGTTGCCATGGCCGAGCAGGACTGCCTGACCCAGCAATGGGCAGAGCTGCGCCGCGACATCGATCAGGCGCTTGCGCGTGTGGATGCGGGCTCTGTCGGCTACTGCAACATCTGTGGCGATCGCATCACCGAGGGGCATCTGGCGGCCCATCCCGGCACCAGCTTCTGTGCCGCCTGCGCAGGTTAGCGACATCGCAGCGCTTTCCATTCCGCGCGCGCTCGCCTAAAGCGGGGCAACCCATCTGACGGAGCCCCCAAATGCCCACCTGCGCCCTATGCGCGGCCGATGCGCCGCTTGTCACCCACACCGTTTCGGGCGCGCCCGCAGATCAGGACGGCGATGTCGCGCTGTGTGCGCCGTGCCTCGCGGCGGCTCAGGGCGCGCCGGACCCTGCACATCTGCGCTGCCTTGCGTCCTCCATGTGGTCAGAGCGGCCCGCGGTGCAGGTGCTCTCTGCACGGCTTCTGGCGCAGCTGTCGGATCATGACTGGGCGCGGGATCTGGCGGACCAGCTGTGGCTGGAGGACGACATGCGCGCGTGGGTCGAGGCCACGGACGACAGCGCCGCAGGCGCCCATCGCGACAGCAACGGCACAGAGCTGGTGGCAGGCGATACCGTGGTGCTGATCAAGGATCTCCCGGTCAAGGGCGCAGGCTTTACCGCCAAACGCGGCACCGCGGTGCGGGGCATTTCGCTGGTGGCCGACAACCCAGAGCACATCGAAGGCCGCGTTGAAGGCCAGCGGATCGTGATCCTCACCAAATTCGTCAAGAAGAAATAGGCGGCCCAGCCGCCACACCGGGGCAAAAAGCCCCTGCGCCCGTTGCCGGCTCCTGCCGGATGTGGCACAACCAACAGCAACAGACTGACCAGATGAGTTTAGCTTATGACTGACTTCGCCGAACGTCGCCGCATGATGGTCGACACGCAGATCCGCCCGTCGGATGTTACGAAATTCCCGATCATCGAAGCCATGCTCGCTGTCCCGCGCGAGGCTTTTGTCGCGGATGCCCAGCGTGAAGCCGCTTATGCCGACAACAACATTGATATCGCGCCGGGTCGCGTCCTGCTTGAGCCGCGCACGCTGGCCAAGATGCTGGATGCAATCGACGTGCAGCCCGACGAGCTGGTGCTCGATGTGGCCTGCGGCATGGGCTATTCCACCGCTGTCGTGGCCCGTGTTGCGCAGATGGTGATCGGCGTCGAAGCCGACGAATCCCTCGCAAGCGAGGCGCAGGACCAGCTGTCTGCGGTCTCTGCCGACAACGCCATCGTGCACACCGGCGCGCTGGCAGAGGGCGCCGCGGAACACGGCCCCTACGATGTGATCATGGTGCAGGGTGGGGTGGAAACCATGCCCGAAGCGCTGCTGAACCAGCTGAAGGACGGGGGCCGCATTATCGCGATCTTCATGTCCGGCGCATTGGGTGAGGTCAAGATTGGCTACAAATCCGCCGATCAGATCTCCTGGCGTCTGGCCTTCAACGCAGGCGCCCCGGTGCTGCCCGGCTTTGAAGCGGCCAAGGAATTCGCGCTCTGAGCGTGATGGGATAAGACCAACCCCGGCCACCAGGCCGGGGTCTTTTTAAGACCGGACACGCCTGCGTATTTTGGGCGGGCATGCTCTTGATGGGGCTGTCACTTGGGATGGACCAACTATAAGAGGCTCGAAATGGGCAAGAAATTGACAGCAAAGCTGTTCAAGGCGTTTGTTTTTGCTGGGGGGGCCGCGATGTTGCTTGGCGCGCCCAAGGGGGCTGCTGCCGACAACCTGTCGGATGCCATGATCGGCGCCTACAAGACCAGCGGCCTGTTGGAACAAAACCGCGCCCTGTTGCGGGCAACGGACGAAAACGTCGCGGCGGCGGTTGCGCGTCTGCGCCCGGTGGTCGACTGGGTCGCGCGGGCAGAGCGCAATTACCTGCGCAACGGCTTTACGGGCGGGGCGTCCTCCAACCATGACACAACCGTGTCCACCGGCATTGATGTGTCGTGGCTGCTGTTTGACAATGGGGTTTCCCGCCTCAGCCAGATGGCTGCACAGGAAACGGTTCTGGCCACCCGTCAGGCGCTGATTGACATCGAACAGCAGGTTCTCTTTGCGGCCGTGCAGGCCTATGTGAACGTGTTGCTGCAACAGGACAATGTTGCCCTGCGGTCCAACAACCTGCGGCTTTTGCAGGAAGAACTGCGCGCCGCCAACGACCGGTTTGAGGTGGGCGAGGTGACACGCACCGATGTCGCCCTCGCCGAAAGCCGGGTTGCCGCCGCCCAGGCGAGCCTCACCGAAAGCCGGGGCGCGTTGCTGGATGCGCAGGCGGTCTATGTGCAGGCCGTCGGCAGCAAGCCGGGCCGCATCGCCGGTCAGCCGCCGTTGCCCCAGCGCGTCGCCTCGCTGCAAGCGGCCGAGTCCATCGCCATGCGCAACCACCCAACCATCCTTGCCCAGCAACACGCGGTCAAAGCGGCTGATTTCGCAGCCCAAAGCGCAGGCCGTGGTCTGGGCCCGACGGTCACGTTCCGCGCCAACATTGCGCATGCGGAAAACGCCACCGGCCCCGGCACGCGTGATTCTTCCAGCGCCAGCCTGACCCTGGCACAGCGGCTCTATGCCGGTGGTTCCGTTGCATCGGCCCGCCGCGCCAGCATCGCCCGCCTGCAGGCAGAACGCGGTGCGCTGATCACCAACCAACGGGCCGTGACACAGGATGTCGCTGCGGCGTATGTGGCATTGGACACCGCCCGCGCCAGCCTGCGCTCGTCCAACGAACGTGTGCGCGCCGCGCGCGTGGCGTTTGACGGCATCCGCGAGGAGGCAACTCTGGGCGCGCGGACCACGCTGGATGTGCTGCAGGCTGAACAGGAACTGCTCGCAGCTCAGACCGCGCGCGTTCAGGCCCGCGCCAATCAGGCCTTGGCGGCCTATGCGCTGCTGCAGGCACAGGGCCTGCTGACGGCAGAACACCTGGGCCTTGCGGTCGAAATCTACGATCCGACCCTTTACTACAATCTGGTAAAGGACGCGCCAGCCCACGTAAGCCAGCGCAGCAAGGATCTGGACCGCGTCATGCGCGCTCTGGGCAAGCAATAAGCACTGCCGCCCGAAAATCAGCCAGTCTGCACGACTGGCGAAACGGCCCGCCTCTGGCGGGTCGTTTTCTGTCTGCGGCCCGAAATGCAGGCCACCCTGACCTTTAATATTGTGTTTATCCACACGGTTGTCTGCGCGCGGGCGGGCGGCTACACTCAGAGGTAAGAGGCGAGAGTGATAGGCAAAAATGTCGGAACCGGTTACGCAGACAGAAATTGAAGACGTGCTGTCGTCGATCCGCCGTTTGGTGAGCGAAGACAACCGCGCGGATCGCAATCCGGACCACGGGGCAGGGCGGCGCAATGGCACTGCCGCCCGCGTTGCCGAGGCAACGGCTGATCCCCGCCCCAAGGCACCTGTCACCCGACTGGTCCTGACCCCGGCTCTGCGGGTTCCGGAAAATCGCCTGCAGGCAGAGGATGCGCCAGCACCCCCGACAACGCCGGTCGCCACCAGCCCCTTGCAGGACACTGGTCAGGCCCCTGTGCAGGAAATCCCGGTTGGCGACGCCCCCGTGGCCGAGACGGTGCCGATTGCGCCCGCAGCTGCACCCGCCTTGCATGACAATGATCCCGACAACGAGGATCTCGCCTTTTTCCAAGGTCTGCAGGCCGCAACGCCGCGCGGTGATGAACCCGGTCAGGACGACGAAGCGGCGGCAGATCACGGCATCGATCACAGCGTGGACACGATTGTCTTTCAGGCGACCCCTGATGCAGATCCCGCAGAAGCCCCGGCTGATGAGGCGGTAGAAGAGGCGGCTGAAACGGCGCAGGCGGCAGATATCGTCACAGATGACAGCCTGAGCGAAGCCACCACCCCCAAGCCATCCCCGTCAGAGGACGCGCCTTGGGCGGATCCGAACTCTACCCTGTTTGAGGCCGCAGGCGTTGCGCCCAGCCGCGACAGCACGCCCAAACCCGCAGGTCAGCTCAATCCCAAAATTGGTGCGGTGGTGCAGAAACTCGCTGAGATGGAGGCCGCCAACGCCGCGCGCCCCGTTCTGTGGGAGCCGGATGGAAGCCGGGACACGCCTTATGCCGGTTCCGATCTTGAACCACTGCAATGGGCCGACACCGACACCGCCGAGCCCGCGACGGATGCCACCGCCGAACCCTTGGCAGAGGCTGACGAGACAGCAGAACCGACCGCGACGCCGGTTGCGCAAATGGACAGCCCCACCGCAGAGGCAGAGCCGCAACAGCCTGATCAACAGCCAGAGCCTCTGGTTCTTTCCGAACCGGCACAGGCATCCCCGGCAGATCCGGCCACAGTAGATGGTGCCAGCCAGGTAGCAGAGCAGGCCGTGACAGACGTCGCGATGGACCAGCTCGCCGCAGAAGACAGCATTCTTGATGAGGAAAGCCTGCGCGAACTGGTTGCCGATATCGTGCGCGCTGAACTGCAGGGCGCCTTGGGCGAGCGGATCACGCGCAATGTGCGCAAACTGGTGCGCCGTGAAATCCAGCGCGCCTTGTCGGCGCAGGATCTCCTGTAACGCGCACGCAGCTTGCGGAGCTGTGGCACCTGTCCACAGGTATTGCCCTTCAGCGGTTAGACAGAAACCGGCTCTGCCAGCTCAAGAAGCTGGTCCAGATCCATGAACTCTTCCAGGTGATCGGCCAGCGCATCCAGCGTGGCCTCGACCCCGTCGTCATAACCGGCAAGGCTCTCGACCCCCAGCTGACCAAGAAAGCTGGCCCGAAAGGCATCTGCCGAAAACAGCCCATGCAGGTACGAGCCCCGCACCCGCCCATCGCGAGAGGCCGCCCCCTCCAGACGCCCCTCAATGCTGAGCCAAGCACGCGCACAATCCGGCCCGTCCGTGCGGCCCATGTGGATTTCATAGCCGCTGACCGGCAGGTTGCCATCACGGGTCACTGCCTCGGTCAGGGTGACACGCTTTTCGCCGGCCATCACCGTATGGACATCCAACAACCCAAGGCCCTCGACCTTGCCGGGGCGACCATCGACCCCTTCAGGGTCATCAATGGTCTTGCCCAGAATCTGATAGCCGCCGCACAGGCCCATCACATGACCGCCACGGCGGTGGTGGGCGAGGATATCAATATCCCACCCCTGCACCCGCAGATACGCCAGATCGCCAATGGTGGATTTGCTGCCGGGGATCAGCACCAGATCGGCGTCACCGGGCAGGGGCCGACCTGCGGGTATGATTTCAACCGTGACATTCGGTTCTGCGGCCAATGGATCAAGATCATCGAAATTGGCCATCCGCTCCAGTTGGGGCACCACGATCTTGCAGGCGCCGCCGGGGCGCGATGCGATGTCCATCATGTCCTCGGCAGGCAGCTTCCAGGCGTCCCAGAACCACGGGATCACCCCCATCGACGGCCATCCGGTGCGCGCGGCGATATCATCGCGACCCGCATCAAACAGGCTGCGATCTCCGCGAAAGCGGTTGACCGCAAAGCCCTTGACGCGCGCCAGGTCCTGCGGCTCCAGCACGGCATGGGTGCCCACGATCTGCGCAATCACGCCGCCACGGTGGATGTCGCCAACCAGAACCACCGGCACATCTGCCGCGCAGGCAAAGCCCATGTTGGCAATGTCATTCTTGCGCAGGTTGGTTTCCGCAGGAGAGCCCGCACCTTCGATCAGGACCAGATCCACATCCGCCGCCAGCCGGTGAAAGCTCTCCAGCGCGGCCTCCAGCAGACCGGTCTTGTCGCGCATGAAAGACCCGGCCGCCTGCGTGCCACGGCGTTTGCCCTGCACGATCACTTGCGCGCCGGTATCTGTTTCGGGTTTCAGCAGGACAGGGTTCATGTCGGTATGGGGCGCGCGCATCGCGGCGCGTGCCTGCAGGGCCTGCGCCCGGCCGATCTCTCCGCCTTCGGGCGTCACAGCCGCATTGTTCGACATGTTCTGCGGCTTGAACGGGGCCACCGACAGGCCCCGGCGCACAAAGGCGCGCGCCAGCCCCGCAACGATCATCGATTTGCCGACGTTGCTGCCGGTTCCCTGGATCATGATGGCCCGTGCTGTCATGGCCGCCTCTTTTGCGCTGTTGATGGGTCTGTGTCTCAGCTCTCAGCCATGGCGGATTTTTCCCGCGCTGAAAAGCCCGACGAGCGGCCTAATCGACCATGAAACCGCCATCCCCAAAAGAAAAAACGCGCCCCCCCGGGCGCGCTTTTTTGACAGGTTTTCTGTCCCAGACTGGCAGGTCTGTAAATCAGGCAGCTTCGGCCTGCGCCGCGTTGCGACGTTCGCTTTCTTCGCGCGACAGCGCGACAGAGGTCCGCACACCGCGGCCAACAAATTCCATCAGGCCACTGACCACACGCTCGTTGGGGTCGATGCCTGCACAGCTCAGTACTTCACGGCCATCACGCGACCGTGCCCAGCGGGCAATCTGCTCCGGGCCGTTGCCATATTTCTTGTCATCGGCGATCGCATCGTCAAGCGCAGCCAGAACAACCGCAGCAAACAGCTTGCGTGCCCGGTTACCTTGCTCATTGTTATATGCGGTGCCGTCAACGAAATCTCGCATCTTGCTTCCTTTTTGTTCTTGCTATTGCAATTTCGGCGTGGCGCTCCTTATGGCGGAAATGTGACGATTCGGATAGCCTGCATATGCATATCTTTTATGCGCATTTTGCATAGCTTTGTGCGATCGCACACGACATATCGTTGTCTTGCCAGCCTACTTCCTGCCAGATATAGGGGCGGTTAACAGTTCATCAACCACCCGAGAGGGATTTTTGATATGCCTAAAATCAACGGTAACGAGATCCGCCCCGGCAACGTGCTGGAGCACAATGGCGGGCTCTGGGCCGCCGTTAAGGTCGACCACGTCAAGCCCGGCAAAGGCGGGGCCTTCGCCCAGGTCGAGATGCGCAACCTGCGCAACGGCTCCAAACTGAACGAACGTTTCCGTTCCGCAGACAAGGTGGAGCGCGTACGTCTGGAGCAGAAAGACCAGCAGTTCCTCTACGAGAGCGACGGCATGCTGGTGTTCATGGACTCCGAAACCTACGAGCAGATCGAACTGCCCGCAGACCTCTTGGGCGATCGTCGCCCGTTCCTGCAGGACGGCATGACCATCGTTGTGGAATTCTACGAATCCGAAGCGCTGAACGCCACCGTGCCGCAGAAAGTCACCTGCAAGATCGTCGAGACCGAGCCGGTCGTCAAAGGTCAGACTGCTGCAAACTCCTTCAAGCCCGCGATCCTGGACAATGGCGTCAAGGTCATGGTGCCGCCCTTCGTGGGTCAGGACGAAATGATCGTCGTGAACACCGAGACAATGGAATATTCCGAACGCGCCTAAGCGTCGAAAAATTCCGCAAGATCAGCCCTCTGCGTATCCGCGCAGGGGGCTTTTTCATGCCTGCTGCCACACGTTGCCTTTCCATGGGATCAGCCGCGTTTGTCAGTTGTAGTCGATCTCCAGCTCGCGCAGTTCCAGCGGAAAGCCACATTCGTCCATCATCTTGCCATAGGCCGAAGTGAACCCCGCCAAAGACGCCCGCAACGCGGTTTCGCCCCCGTCGTAGGGCCGCACGATATGGACATCCAGCGTCGTGCCGGCCTGCATCCAGCGGATCAGGTTCAGCGCATCATTCCAGCGCGCCAGGGCCGTCACCTCGGCCAGACCCTCGTCGTTGATGTCGCCGTCCGCGATGGCATAGAACACGGCCTGCCGGTCAATGATAAAGCCGACGGCCTGACCGTGCACCACATGCGTAGGGTACTGCCGCGGCGCGATCTCGCGGTAGTGCAGCTGAGGGTAGGTTTCCGGCGGGCCGATATCGTCGCGGGTGACTTCCAACCGAATGATCGGTTCGCCGTCGCCACCGGTCCAGGCGCTGCAATCGCGCCAGTCATGTTCCTCAGTGATCCGCTCTTCGACGGCGACGGACCAATCCTGATATTCCCAATACTCACTCGCCCAGGCCGAACCGGCGCCCAGCGTGAGACTTCCGGCAACAGCAATACAGGAGAGTTTTGACAAAACGGCCATAGACAGATCCTCACATTGGTCTCGCAGCAGTCTGCGCAGACTAGGGGCAAGGTCTTGCTATGACGTTACGTCATAACTCGCGGCGGTGATTTCGGCAGCGCCATGTCGGTGATCTGCACAGGTTCACGTGCGTCTGGCGCACGGAAATGGGGGGCAAATCGTCTAATTCAGGGAATCTGGCGGCGGGAGAACCGCAATCGCCCAAAATTTGTGCAGGGCGATGGTCGGCTCAGCTGTCTTTGCTCCAGCGCACGGTTGCCTCGCCCGCCTGCATGTCATCGCCCGCCCGATCATACCGCAGGTAGGCAATCCCGTGGGCGCCTTCGGTCGTGAACAGGGTGCCAACGGGTTTTTCTGCACGCCGGATCTCGCTGCCGCTGGGGGCGGATCCGGAAACAGCAACCGTCACGAGCCCCTTGCGCAGCTCGGTCTTGTGTTTCATCCGCGCGGTCACTTCCTGACCCACATAGCAGCCCTTGCGGAAATCGACGCCATTCAGCCGCTCGAACCCCGCTTCCAGAATGTAGCTGTCCGGGCCCAATTCAATGCCGGTCTGCGGAATGCAATGGGCCACGCGGATCGCATCCCAGTTGCTGCCGTCATCGCCCCCTTCAGCCCCATAAAGCCGCCAGCCCAACGCGTCATGGCGCGGGTCCATCAGGGCGCCCTCCGGCGCGGGGCCGGTGCCCCGTTTGACCTGAAGGTCGGTGTCGCTGATCTGAACATCCGCGCGCAGCCGGTACATGCTCAGCCGTTTGGCAAGAGAGGCGGCCAGGCTTTCGTCGACGTCGATCAGCAGGTCGTCACCCTCTGCAAACACAAAGAAATCAGCCAGATACTTGCCCTGCGGTGTCAGCAGCGCGGCATACACCAGCCCCTGATCCACCTTGGCAACGTCATTGGTGATCAGCCCCTGCAAGAAGTCACGGGCGTCAGAACCGGTCAGGCGCAGGATGCGGCGGGTCGTCATGGGCGGGCTCCAGTTGTTCGTCGTCTGGCTTTGCTTTCGGGTCACTGCGGGGCGCAGTGGTCAGCTGGGCTACAGGTTGGGGCTGGGCGGGCAGGGGTCAAGCCCCGGTGCCCGGATTCAGCCAAAGATGCGGCGCGCCAGTCGGCGGAACCAGGGGGACTGCTCGTTGCTGTTGCGGGTGTCACCGGGCACCTGTGCTGCCACACCTTCGCGGTCGACCAGGGTTTTGCCGTCTTGAAACTGCAACCGGTAGAGATCGGCATAAATCCCGCCACGTTCCAGCAGCTCCTCGTGGGTGCCCTGATCCATCACCTGACCGCGTTCCATCACCACGATCTTGTCGGCATTGCGAATGGTCGACAGACGGTGCGCAATCACCAGCGTCGTCCGCCCGCCAGAAAGTTTCTCCAGCGCCTGCTGCACCACTTTTTCGGACTGCGCATCCAGCGCCGATGTCGCCTCGTCCAGCAACAGGATCGGCGTGTCACGCAGCAGGGCCCGTGCAATCACCACGCGCTGACGCTGGCCACCCGACAGGGCAGAGCCGCGCGGCCCCACCAGCGTATCCAGACCTTTGGCCAGTTTCGGCAGGAAGTCGGACACATGCGATGCCTTCAGCACCTCTTCCAGCTTTTCGTCGCTCACATCTGTGCGCCCCAACAGGATGTTTTCCCGCAGGGTTTCATCAAACAGCAGCGCCTCTTGCGTCACCACCGAGAACAGGCTTCGCAGGTCGTTCAGCTCCAGATCGCGCACGGCCACGCCGCCTACGGTCACGTCGCCCTCCTGCGGATCCACCAGACGGGTGAGCAGGTTGAAAATGGTCGATTTGCCGGCCCCGGAGGCGCCCACCAGCGCAGTGGTCTTGCCCGCCTCCGCCACCAGCGACAGCTGGCGCAGCACATCAGACTCGCCATAGCGCAGCGTCACATCCTTCAACGCGACCTCCGGCAGGCCCTTGGGGGCTGCTTTGGGGGTTGCGGGCGACACCAGCTTGATCGGGGCGTCCATCAGCTCCTTGATCCGCTCCATCGCCGCCGCCGCGGCCTGCCAGGTGCCGCTGATCGAGGCGAGCCGACGCATCGGATCAAAGGCAAGACCAATGGCCGTGAAAAAGCTCATGAACTCGCCGACGCTCTTTTTGCCTTCGATGATCTCGGCGCCGCCATAGAGAACAACGCCCATCACACCAAGACCGGCCATGATGTCGATCATCCCGGTGGTCGAGGCGACACCAAAGGACGCGCGCACCTCTGAGCGGACGAATTGGTCCATGTGACCGCCAAAGCGGTTGGTCTGATAGTCTTCGAGATTGTTCAGCTTGATGGGCACAATCCCGTGAAAGATCTCGTCAAGCCGGGTGGCAAGCGATGCCCCCAGATCGCGCGCCTGAGAGGCCTTGCGCCGCACATAGCGTTGCACCGCCGCCAGCGGCAGCAGCAACATCGGCAGGCCAATCAGCATGATCAGCGTCCAGCGCCAGTCCACGCTCACCGCCACAGCCAGAACCGCCACCAGCTGGGTCACGTCGCGCCCCGCACCGGTGATGATGGCCTGCCAGACCGAATTGATCGCCATCACGTCGCTTTGCACCCGCTGGATCAGAAAGCCGGGGGGGTGCACCTGATGGAACGACGGATCCTGCCGGATCAGCCGCGCGAGCATGTCCTTGCGCATATGCGCGGCAGAGGTCTGGGAGATTTTGCTCAGGATGACCTTTTGACAGACGCTGGCCATCCCGCGCATCGAAAAGATGATGAGAAACGCAAGGCTCACCCAGAACAGCGCATTGGTGTTGCCCTCGACAAACACGAGATCAAACATCGGCTGCATCATGTAGCTGAGCGCGCCAACGGTGCCGCCCTCGATCAGCATGAACACGACAGCCAGCGCCAGCAGTGCCATGTAGTGGCGCAGATACCCGCGCCACAGCCAGCCCAACAACTCGCGAGAGGACATATGCGCAGGCTTGTTGGCCGCCGCCTTGACCGTCGCCTTAGCCTCAGTCTTGACCGGCGCCGGTTTTGGCGGCTCCTGCGGGGCAGGCGGCTCTGCGCTCAGTTCTGGCTGGCTCAGCTGGCCTGCTGTGCCATCCGTTTCTGGCGTGGCAGAGGTCTCTGTTTTGCTGGGGGAATTGGGGTCAGTCTGGGGCAAGGCTCGCAACCGATAAGTTTTTTCTGGTGCTGACGGATGCGTCAGACCTGCGCCATTTAAGCAGCTGGGGGCAAAGGTGCAAGCATCGGGGCCTGCATCAGTCGTGGCCTGCCCCCGCGTCCCATGCCGCAGAACCGCCGGGGCAGAGTGCATTTTGCGTCGGCTGGAACCGGGCAGGGACTGGGCAGGAACCATGCGCCTGCCCAGCCTCCCCCCGTCAGCGCCCCGATCGGCAGGGGCGCCTGTCTTGGTCATCAGCTATGGCGCTGCCCGATCGGATGGCGCAGCACGATGACCAGAAACAACAGCATCGACAAAACCGCGAGGATCGATCCCGACTTGGCCAGACCCTCCCCCCGTTCGGTGATCGCCATCACGATGCCGGGCACCAGAACGATGACAGAGAGGGTGGCAAGGCCGAGATGCAGTTTCGCCAATCCCGCCGCAGCGGCCTGCGGCGACAGGGCGTAGTAGCTGCCAAACAGGCTCATCGCGGCAAACCCCAAAAGGTTCAGATGCCCATGAGCGGGCGACAGCGTGTGGTCCTGGCTTGCCGACATCTGGATCCCCCAGATCATGCCGACCAGGGCAAAGACTGCGCCGATGGCAAAGAACATGGATGCAATGGATTTCATGTCAGGGTCTCCTCAATCAAGGGGCGGGCCGGTAAAGGTCAGGTTGTGGCGGCTGCCCGCTTCGATGATGGCGGGCATATCGTCGGGGATTGCAAATTGCCCCTTTGCCATCTCGTCAAAGAACCCTTCAAACCCACCGGGGGTCAGGATCACCAGATGACGACAGGGCGCGCCCTCCAGCACCTTGAAAGTGTGTTCCTTGCCCTTGGGGATAAAGGCGCTTTCGCCGGCGGACAGGATCTGCTCGTGCCCGTCGATCCAGACGCGGCAGCGGCCGGTAAGGATCACGAAAGTCTCGTCTTCGTTATGGTGGATATGGCGCGGCGGGCCGCTGCCCTCGGGCGAGAGGCTGTCGACAATCGACATGGTGCCGCCGCTCTCTTCCGGGCCGAGGATGGTTTTATAAAGGACGCCCAGCCATTCGATGGCGCCGTCCTCTTTGCTTAGGTCTTTCATCGTTTCACTCCCTCGCACAGGTCTGAAACGAAAGCGCTTCCGTTGACACAAGCATACTGTTGGGCAAGGCTATCAGGCAAATTGTGGTATCTGATACAAGGTATCGGCCAGATGAATTTCGCGACTCTCGATCTCAATCTGCTGCGGGTTCTGGATGCGGTCTTTGCCGAAGGCTCCACCGTCAAGGCAGGCCGCCGCCTCGGCCTGTCACAATCGGCGGTCTCCGGCGCGCTGTCGCGGCTGCGACATGCGCTGAATGATCCGCTGTTCGTGCGTCAGGGCAACCAGCTGGTCGCAACCGAGTTCGCCGAAAGCCTGCGCCATGATCTGCGCGCCGAACTCGACCGGCTGGAAACGCTGCTGTCACCGCCCAGTCACTTTGACCCGGCAACTGCCAGTGGGCTGTTCCGGATCTCTGCGGCGGATTTCTTCTGTGACATGCTGATGCCCAGGCTTGGCGATCTGCTTAGTCGCAAGGCACCGGGCATCCGGGCGCAGCTGTTGGATCTGGTGCCGCGCCACCATGTGGAAAGCCTTGAACGCCAACAGGCCGATCTGGCGCTGCTTCCCGACACCGACCTGCCAGACTGGATGATGCGCGAGCCGCTGTTTCGCTCGGAATATGCGGTGCTGGCGCGCCGGGGCAATCCCGCCACCAAGGATCTGCGCCACGGAGAGAGGATGCCCTTCGATCTCTTCTGCAGCCTGCCGCATGTGCTGTTTGCGCCCCAAGGTGATCTGACCGCCCAAAGCGACGAGGCGCTGGCAAAGGTCGGGCGCAGGCGGCGCGTGGTGATGACGGTGCCGGTGTTTTCCGGCGTCTGCCGGGTGGTCAGCGAAAGCGATCTCATCGGGCTGTTGCCGCTGCAATTGGCGCGCAAGGTCCAGCCGGTTTACGGGCTTGATCTGTTTGTGCCACCGATTGCCATTGATCCGATCCAGCTGATCGGGGTCTGGCACCGCAAGGCTGACACGGCCCCGATGGCGGCATGGATGCGCCAGCAGATCTTTGACATCCTGCGCCCCCTCGACCGCATCGACCTGCGCGGTCTCGCCAAGGAAGCCAATCCCTGACACCCGTGGGAACAGGTCAGGCCAGTCCATTACAAAAACAGATGCGCCGCAAAAACACGCAGGCCGCGTGCGCCATTCGCACATCGTCGTGTGGTTGCATTCTTGCTCTTGCAGAGCCCGCAGACCCGCGCCAAGGTCGCGCAACACAGACCTTCAGGAGTGCAGCATGACAGCGGATGTCTCCCTCGCCGCCGGACGCGGTTATCTGGCCATTCCCGGCCCATCGGTGATCCCCGATGCGGTCTTGCAGGCCATGCACCGTCCGTCCCCCAATATCTACGCAGGCGAGCTGATCGACCTGACGGCGACGCTGGTGCCCGATCTGCGCCGGGTGGCGCGCACCGCGCATAACGTGGCGATCTACATTTCCAACGGCCACGGCGCCTGGGAAGCCGCCCTGATGAACACCCTGCAACCCGGAGACAAGGTGCTGGTGCCCGCCTCGGGCCGCTTTGCGCTGGGGTGGGGCGAGATGGCCGAGGCACTGGGCATTGACGTTGAAATTCTGGACTACGGCACCGGCAAGCCCTGGGACATGGATCAGGTCGCCAGCCGTCTTGCCGCGGATCGCGCGCATCAGATCAAGGCGGTGTTGGCGGTGCATGTCGATACCTCCAGCTCGATCCGCAACGATGTGGCGGCGATGCGGGCCTGTCTTGACGCAACCGGACATCCGGCCCTGCTGATGGCCGATTGTATCGCATCGCTCGGCTGTGACCGGTTCGAGATGGATGATTGGGGCGTCGATGTGATGGTGTCGGCCTGCCAAAAGGGGCTGATGGTGCCTGCGGGCATGTCGTTCGTGTTCTTCAGCCCAAAGGCCGCCGAGGCCCGCGCGCGCCTGCCGCGGATCAGCCGCTACTGGGACTGGAGCCCCCGCGCCAACCCGGAAGAATTCTACCAGTATTTTGGTGGCACCGCGCCGACCCATCATCTTTATGGTCTGCGCGCGGCGCTGGATCTGATCCACGGCGAAGGAATAGAGCAGGTCTGGGCGCGCCATCACCGGCTGGCACAGGCGATCTGGGCCGCCTGCGAGGTCTGGGGGGCCGATGGCCCGCTGCGCATGAACGTGCAGGACGTGGCTTTGCGCTCCAACGCGGTCACGTCACTGCATATTGGTGGCGACAACGCCACCCGCTTGCGGGGGTGGCTGGAACAGAACCTTGGCCTGACCCTCGGGATCGGCCTTGGCATGGCGCCACCCAACAGCCCGGAATGGCACGGCTATCTGCGCTTTGGGCACATGGGCCATGTGAACGGTCAGATGATCATGGGCCTGCTGGGCGGTGTCGATACCGGGCTCAAGGCGCTGGGAATTGCGCATGGCTCTGGCGCGGTAGAGGCCGCAGCCCAGGTGCTGGCAGGTGTTCGCGGGGAACAGGCCCCGGATCAGCCCGCCACGAGCTGCTGCGGCTGAGCGCGGCCCATAACCGCGACCCGGAGACGAGAAAACGCGCGCAGCTCAGTCCCGCGCGCGTTTGTTTTTGTCGAATTGGGATGGGCAGACCTCAGGCCGGGCGCGCGGCCCGTGCATCGGCCAAGGCCAGAGGCAGCGCCTCTGCCAGGGCATCCAGCTGATCATCCGGCCCGCAGCTGATCCGGATACAGCGGTTCTGGGGCGCCGCAAAAGGCATCCGCACAAAAATCCCACGCGCCACCAGACCGTCCAGCACGGCCTTGGCAAAATCGCCGTCATGGCCACAGTCGATGGCGACGAAATTGGTCGCAGAGGGCAGGGGCACCAGCCCATTGTCGCGCGCGATCTGCCCGATGCGGTCGCGTGCGGCGCCAATCCGGCCCACCACTTCTGCCAGCCAGTCCTGATCCTCCAGCGCCGCCAGCGCACCGATCTGGGCACTGCGGTTCATGCCGAAATGGTTGCGCACCTTGTTGAACGCGCCGATCAGCTCGGCCGCGCCCAGCACATAGCCCACCCGCGCGCCAGCCATCCCGTAGGCCTTGGAAAAGGTGCGGGTGCGGATCACACGGGGGTCATTGATGTCCACGGGTGTCGCCGTGCCCTCTGGCGCGCATTCGATATAGGCCTCGTCCAACAGCAGCAGACAGCCCTCCGGCAACTGATCCAGCGCCGCAAGCAGATCTGCACCGCTGTGCCAGCTGCCCATCGGGTTGTCGGGATTGGCGAGATAGACCAGCTTCGCATCCACCTCAGCGGCCTTGGCAAACAGCGCATAGGGGTCTTCGTGGTCGTCCTTGTAGGGCACCGTATGCAGCACCCCGCCGAAACCCGCGACATGGTAGTTGAAGGTCGGATAGGCCCCAAGAGAGGTGACAACCGCATCGCCCTCGGCAATGAGCAACCGCACCAGATATCCCAGCAGCCCATCGATGCCTTCCCCCACCAGCACATTGTCCGTGCTGATACCGTGATGCGCGGCAAGGGCGGCGCGCAGCTCATGGCTTTCGGGATCGCCGTATTTCCAGATCTCGGCCACAGAGGCCTGCATGGCGGCAATCGCCTTGGGCGAGGGGCCAAAGATGTTCTCGTTCGCGCCCAACCGCGCCACAAACGGCGCGCCGCGCTGGCGCTCCTGGGCTTCGGGCCCGACAAAGGGAACAGAGGCGGGCAGGGATTGGGCGAGCGGGGTATAGCGTGGCTGTGTCATGGGCGCAGATAACGCCAAGCCCGCGATGCAGGCAAGAGGCCGAGACAATCCGCGCGCGCCATCCAGCCCGCATATGCCCCGGCGTCAGGCTGGCATGGTCCGGGGATCCGGGGCAGTCTTTGACCAACAGACAGACGGAACAGGCTGGTCGCATATCCGGTCACGCAGGAGGAACAGACAGATGGCACGCGTCTCGGTCACAATTGAAAACCACATTGCCCACGTCACGCTGACGCGTGGCGACAAGATGAACGCTCTTGACCCGCAGATGATCGAAGAGATCATCGCCGCCGGGGAAAGCCTGATGGACAGCAAGGCGCGCGTTGTTGTCCTCTCGGGCGAGGGCAAGGCGTTTTGCGCCGGGCTGGATCTGATGAGCTTTGCCCAGATGGGGCTGCAAAACCCCGAAGAGTGGCTGATGGCGCGGGACTACGGCGATGCCAATCAGGTGCAGCAGGTGGCAATGGTCTGGCGCCGCCTGCCGATGCCGGTGATTGCGGCGATCAAGGGCGTGGCCTTTGGCGGCGGTCTGCAACTGGCGCTGGGGGCCGATATCCGCATTGCCGCGCCGGATGCAGCGTTTTCGGTGATGGAGATGAAATGGGGCATCGTTCCCGACATGGGGGGCATGGTGCTCTTGCCACGGCTGCTGCGCTCTGACGTGCTGCGCAGGCTGACCTATACGGCTGAAAAGGTCTCGGCACCGCAGGCGCTGGACTGGGGGCTGGTGACTGAGCTGGCCGAGGATCCCATCGCCCGCGCCCAGGAGCTCGCGACGCTGATCGCAGGCCAAAGCCCCGCTGCCATCCGCGCAGCCAAGGCGCTGATCGAAACCGCCGAAGCAAGCACAGACCGGGCCGAGGTCCTGCTGGAGGAATCCCGCGTTCAGGTTGGCCTGATCGGCAAGCCCGAGCAGATGGAAGTGGTCGCCGCCCAGATGCAGAAACGCGCCCCCAAATTCGACTGAGGTCGGCGCCAGCCAACCCCTGCAACAAAAAAGGCCGCGCCGGGATCAGACCGGCGCGGCTCTTTTTGTTGTGTCTCACCCACATTTGCGGGCAGGCGGGCCTCAGATAGAGGCGCGGTAGATCTTGTCGATGTTCGACCCCAGCGCGGCGTTGTAGTCCTCGTCGCTCATGGCCACGTTCAGACCTTCGGTCAGGGCGCGGCTGAAGGAGGCGATCATGGTCTTGTTCTGGGCCAGCTTCTCGCAGGCATCGTCGGTGCTGTAGCCACCGGACAGCGCCACAACACGCACCACCGCATCATGGGCGGCCAGATCATCATAAAGACCGGCCTCGGTCGGGATGGTCAGCTTCAGCGCCACTTTGGTGCCTTCGGGCAGGGCGTTCAGCTCTTCCAGGATGGCCGCTTTCAGCAGGGTTTCCGCTTCGGCCTTGGTGGCGGAGTTGATGTCCACTTCCGGCTCGATGATCGGCAGCAGGCCCGCGGCCGCAATCTGGCGACCGATGATGAACTGCTGGCCCACGACGTTCTTGATGCCCGCCTCATTTGCGGCCTTCACGACAGAGCGCATCTTGGTGCCGAAGATACCGGCCTTTACCGCGCGCGACAGCAGGTCATCCAGGTCGGGCATCGGCTTCATGGTCTGTACGTCGTCGGCCTCATCGGCGAGACCCTTGTCGACCTTCAGGAAGGGAACGACGCCGCATTTGTCCCAAAGATACGCAGGCACCGGAATGCCGTCGATTGCGGCGTCCATGGTTTTTTCAAACAGGATCGCGCCAAGGATCTTGTCGCTGTTGAAATCCGGTGCGGTGATGATGCGCGCGCGCATCTTCTGGATTTCGCCGAACATCTCGTCGTCGTTGCTGTAGGCGTCTTCCATCACACCATAAAGCGCCAGCGCCTTGGGGGTGGAGCCGCCAGATTGATCGAGCGCCGCAATGAAGCCCTTGCCGTTTGCGATACGGTCGAACTGAGCGGTCTGAGTCGAGGTTTCTTGCGCCATGAGGTCGGGTCTCCACTGGATGGGAATAACAATCTACTCCCGTCTATACCTTTAGTTTTTCAGGAAACAACTCTCAGTATCAAATGGTTGCGCTAACGATCGCGCTAAAGCTGTCGCAAAGGGGGGGGGCTGCGCCCTTTGCGTTGGGGCGAGCTTACTTTGTCTGCCAGATCTTGCGGCGGCGCGCCTTGACCAGATCGTTGCCCGCGTCCGTTCCGTCGTGAAAGGTGCCGAACCAGCTGTCCCAGGGCGTTTCAAACGTGCCGTAGTTACAGTCGAAAAACCGGTGGTGCAGCTGGTGAAAGAAATCCCCGACCTCAACGCCGCCCAATTTGCCGACCTTTACCGTTTCAAACCCGGCATGCGACGTTGGTGCGCCGACGCCGTGGTGGAACAGCAGGAAGATCACATGGATCGGATGGGCGGGCACAACCAGAAACAACAGCGTGTCCGTCATCAGGATGAAACTCTCGACCGGGTGCATGGCCAGCCCGGACCAGGGGCCTGTGTTGATATTGCGGTGGTGCCAGGAATGAACGTGTTTGTAGAGCGGCCCCACATGCAGCAGCCGATGATGGCTGTAGAAATAAAACCCTGCCCAGATCGGGATAATGACGATCAGCGCCACAAACCAGATCGGGTTGCTGTCAAAGGTGATCATGGTGGCATGGCCGTTGGCGTAGGCATACCAGATCACGCATTCCCAAAACGTCCAGAACTGCATGGCGACAAAGGACCACAGCATATTGTCCCAGACCTGCGCATTGAAGGTGAAGGCGCGTGCATTGGTCATCATCGGTCGCATGTCATAGCGGCTTTGATCGCCCTGGCTGCGCCAGCGCCACAGCAACAGATGCAGCCCGCCTGCAACGCTGAACAGAATGACAAAGTTGCGCAGCCAGACCTCGGCGATCCAGTCAAAGGCAATGACTTTGGCGCGGCTCAGATCGGGGGTGAAGAAGGTCCAGGTGATGACCGCCCCCAGCAGAAACAGGAACCGCAAGCCAACCGGGTTCCAGCTGCGCAGCAGATAGAGAAGCGAGGCCAGCGGCCGCAATGGCCAGTCCCAATAGGGTGCAAGCTGCAGTGGCAGGTTTGGCGTAAAATTCCAAACCTTGCGAGGCGCGCGCGGGGGCAGACCGGGGTCGTCGGTCACGGCTGTGCCCCATTGGTGGCCCGCTGCTTTGCGACCTCGGCCACCTGCAGCGGCAGATCGGGCGCGCCCGTCACCTGCGGATCATAAGGCGTGCGGGCAAAGACCTCTCTCACCATCGGGGCAAAGAACGACAGGGGCAGGGTGTCATAATCGGGATCGAAACTGGCCTGATCCCAACGCTCGCAGAACTCTGCGCAGTCGTCGAAATACCGATGGCCGCGATGGCGTTCGCGTTTGTGCTGGTCAAACCCCTCCAGGTGCTGCCCGTAATACAGCATCTGGAAATCGCCGTGGGTTTCAACGCACCAGCGGCATTGTTCGCGCACAAAGGGTTTGAGAATGGTGGCGGCGTATTCGTCGTGATTGTAGGGCGCAAAGATATCGCCGATGTCATGCAAAAGCGCCGAAACCACCCAGTCGATGTCTGCCCCATCCCGCCAGGCGCGGGTGGCCGATTGAACCGAATGGCCCAGCCGGGTGATCTGATAGCCTGACAGGCCCTCGTCCAGATGCTCCAGCGCGTGCAGCAGCCGGTCGGCGGTGCCCCTGGTATATTCAACCTCATGGGCCGTCAGGAATTCATACTCTTCCTTGGTGCCGTCCTTCATCTGCCTGAATGTAACCCGGTCCATGACGGTCCTTTCGTGGTGCCGATTTCTGCTGTTGGGAAAACTCTGCACCCAAGCCGGCTTTACCGCGATGGCAAATAGTGGAATGCTTTCATATCTTTTTGTTATGAAAGGCCGAGAAATGGCCCGCCGAAAGCTGCCGCCGATGAATGCCCTTGTCGCGTTTGAGGCCGCTGCCAGACACGGCAGTTTTACCCGCGCAGCCGACGATCTGTCGGTGGCCCAGCCCGCTGTGACCCGCCACATAGCACGGCTGGAAGACTGGATCGGCGCGCCGCTGTTTCTGCGCCGTGGCAATCAGATCCGCCTGACGGCTGAGGGCGAAACCCTTGCAGAACTCGCGACTTCCGTGCTCGACCGGCTAGAGGTCGGCCTGCAGGATGTCGCGCCTGTCAACGATCAGGAATTGCGGATCGGGGCGTCCTTTGGGGTGACACATCTGTGGCTGATGCCGCGGATCGGTGCGATGCGGGCGGCAGCGAATGTCACGATCAATTTCATCACCTCGGATGATTATCGCAGCTTTGACGATCGTGCGATTGACTGCTCCATTCGCTTTGGGAATGGAGATTTCGGGGACAACACCGCAGACCTGCTGTTTCTGGAGACCTGCCAGATCGTCGCCAGCCCGGAGTTTCTGGCCAATCATCCCACATTCGATCCCGATCGTCCCATTGCGACGCTTGATCCGGCGTTGCTGTTTGATCATGGCGATCCGCATCTCAATGGCTGGATCACCTGGGCCCGCTTTTACGAGCGCGAAGGCCAGAGCCAGCCGTCGGGCCAGCGGCTGCGCACGGTGCTGAGCTACCCGTCTATGCTCGACATGATCTGCGCAGGCGAGGGGATTGGCCTGGGGTACTGGGGGCTCGAGGACCAGATGGTGCAGGACGGGCGGCTGGTCCGGGTGGGGCCTGCCATGTCGCGCCCGCACTATGGCTATTACCTTGTCTACCGGCCTGACATGAAAACCAAACCCGCATTCCAGCGCCTGCGCACCTATCTGATGGGCGCGGCCTGACCCCCGTCGTCTGAACGAAAAAGGCAGACCCGAAGGCCTGCCTTTCAAGATCAACAGAGAGATCCGCAGATCACACCAGACGCGATGCGTCCTTGGCTGCGCGGACGAAATCCTTGAACAGCGGGTGCGGATCGAAGGGTTTGGATTTCAGTTCCGGGTGGAACTGAACACCGATGAACCAGGGGTGATCCTTCCATTCCACGATTTCAGGCAGGCGACCGTCGGGCGACATGCCAGAGAACTGCAGGCCGCAGGCTTCCAGTTGATCGCGGTATTTGGTGTCCACCTCATACCGGTGACGATGGCGTTCCTCGATCTGGGTGTCGCCATAGACTTCGGCCACTTTGGAGCCCTCGGTCAGAGTCGCGTTATAGGCGCCCAGACGCATGGTGCCGCCCTTGTCGTCATCAACCTTGCGCGCGACGGTGTGGTTGCCCTGCACCCATTCCTTGAGGTGATAGACCACCGGCTCAAAGCGTTTCTGGCCCGCCTCGTGGTCAAACTCCTCAGAGCCTGCCTCGGAGATGCCTGCAACGTTGCGCGCAGCTTCGATGACCGCCATCTGCATGCCAAGGCAGATGCCAAGGTAGGGCAGCTTGTGCTCGCGGGCATATTGCGCCGCCTTGATCTTACCTTCGGTGCCACGCTCGCCAAAGCCGCCGGGCACCAGAATGGCGTTATAGCCCTGCAGGTAGGGCGCGGCGTCTTCCTTGTCGAAGAGCTCGGCATCTACCCATTCGATCTTGACCTTGACGCGGTTGGCCATGCCACCGTGGGTCAGCGCCTCGGCGATGGATTTATAGGCGTCTTCCAGCTGGGTGTATTTGCCGACGATGGCAACTTTCACTTCGCCTTCCGGGTTGTAGATGCGGTCAGCCACATCTTCCCAGCGGTCCAGCTTGGGCTTGGGTGCGGGGTTGATCCCAAAGGCATCTAGAACCGCCTGGTCCAGACCTTCGCGGTGATAGGCCAGCGGTGCCTCGTAGATGGATTTCAGATCCTGCGCGGCAATCACGCTGTCGGCGCGCACGTTGCAGAACAGCGCCAGCTTTTCGCGTTCCTTGACCGGAATCGGACCCTCGGAGCGGCAGACCAGAATGTCGGGTGCCAGACCGATGGAGCGCAGTTCCTTGACGGAATGCTGGGTCGGTTTGGTTTTCAGCTCACCCGATGCCTTGATGTAGGGCAGCAGGGTCAGGTGCATGAAAATGCACTCGCCGCGCGGTTTGTCATTGGCAAACTGGCGGATCGCTTCAAAGAAGGGCAAGCCTTCGATGTCGCCGACAGTGCCGCCGATTTCGCAGAGCATGAAATCCACCTCATCTTCGCCAATGGAGATGAAGTCTTTGATTTCGTTGGTCACATGCGGAATGACCTGGATCGTCTTGCCGAGATAGTCGCCACGACGTTCCTTTTCCAGCACGTTGGAATAGATCCGACCGGAAGAGACAGAGTCGGTCTTGCGGGCCGCAACGCCGGTAAAGCGTTCATAGTGGCCAAGGTCCAGATCGGTTTCGGCGCCGTCATCGGTCACGAAGACTTCGCCATGTTCAAACGGGCTCATCGTGCCCGGATCGACGTTCAGATAGGGGTCCAGTTTGCGCAGGCGCACAGAGTATCCGCGTGCCTGCAAAAGTGCCCCGAGAGCGGCAGACGCCAGCCCTTTGCCCAGTGATGAAACAACACCGCCAGTAATGAAGATGAAACGCGCCATGAGTGTCGGCTGCCCCCGTGAGAAGTCAGAATTCAGCTGCCCGGCGGTCGCAGAAAACCGCAGCATCACGGGACTTAACGTATAAGGGATTCGCGCAAAATGCGCAAGCAAGCCGCAAGATGCTGTTACGGCTGGCTTTGTTATTTCTAAGTCTGGTGGATTCTTGCGAATCCGGCCGGTTGCCCGGCCTGGAAGTTAGCGTTGCTGATCGGCAGGATCAGTCGGCGCTGGGTACCAGCGGAGCATTGTCGCCCTGTGCAGGCGGCAGCAGATCGCTGCCCAGCGGGCTGGACGGTGCATCTGCCGCACCAGCATCCTGACCGGCAGGCAGGGTGATGCGATCCAGAACGGACGAGCCGGAGGATTTCTGTGCTGCCAGAATGGTCAGGGTGATCGACGTTGCGATGAACGCAATCGCCAGGATCCATGTCAGCTTGGTCATCGCTGTTGCAGCTGCACGGCCAGACATGGCTCCGCCGCCACCGCCGCCGCCCATGCCCAGTCCTCCACCTTCGGAGCGCTGCAGCAGAACTACGGCAATAAGACCCAGGGCCAGGAGAAGGTGGATGATGAGTACGACGTTTTCCATAGGATCCTACGGCGGTTGGCTGAGTATCGGGCGGTAAATAGGGAAGATTGGCCTGAGGGGCAAGGGCTCAGTTTGCCTCGATCCGGCCAAAGACCGCCGGGGCGTGACCTCTGTGCCATGAATGGCCTGCACTGGGCCGCGACAAGAGCCAATTTGCATTGGCATTTTTATGCGGGCGTGACTGTTGGGCGGGGTGTTCAGGCGGTGCGCAATGCGCGCAGTTCACGATTGCGAGGCGCGGCGCAGTTCGCGCTGGACAGGACGGCAATCCACAGGTCAGCATGCGGCCATGCCCCATGATCACTGCGACCACCCGCATAGCCTCCTGCCGCCTGACCCCGCGCTTCGCGTGAAGGCGCTGGAAACGATTCTCACCCGGAAGGGTCTGATTGATCCAGCTGCATTGGATGAAATCATCGACACCTATCAAAACCGCATCGGCCCGGCCAATGGCGCGCGGGTTGTGGCCCGCGCCTGGTCTGATCCGGCGTTCAAGGCTGACCTGCTCGCGGATGCCGATCCGCTGCTGGCGGATCTTGGGTTCTACGGGCGTCAGGGCGAACATGTGGTCGTGGTCGAAAACACCCCGGCGCAGCACAACATGGTCGTCTGCACCCTTTGCAGCTGCTACCCGTGGCCTTTGCTGGGAATCCCGCCGGGCTGGTACAAATCCGATGCCTACCGTGCCCGCGCAGTGCGCGAGCCCCGCAAGGTGCTGGCGGAATTTGGCGTGAGCCTGCCGCAAGACACATCTGTGCGGGTCTGGGATTCCACGGCGGAGGTGCGTTATCTCGTGCTGCCCATGCGCCCGGAGGGCTCTGACGGGATGAGCGAGGATGAGCTGACCGCCCTGGTGAGCCGTGACAGCATGATTGGCACAGGGCTTGCCCGCAAGCCGGAGGCACCCGCATGACACGGATGCATGACATGGGCGGGCGATTCGGTGATGGCCCGGTGCGGCCCGACGCAGAGGATGCGCCGGTGTTTGCCGAGGACTGGCACGGCCGCGCGCTGGCGGTGACGCTGGCGGCAGGGGCCTTGGGGCAGTGGAACATCGACACCTCGCGCCACGCCCGAGAGCGGCTTGCGCCAAAGGATTATGCGCGCTTTTCCTACTACGAGAAATGGCTGGCGGGTCTGGCAACGCTGCTGGTGGAAAAACAGGTGCTGCGCGCCGAGGATCTGGCCCAGACCGCTGATGGCGGCGAGGGCACGGGCGCGGCGGCTGTGGCTCCGCATCCGCTGGCTGCCCGTGCGCTGAAGGCGGCGGATGTGGCCGCGGCGCTGGCAAAGGGTGGTCCGGCGGATCGGCCCAGTGAAGTGGCGATTGCCTATGCCCCCGGCGACGCTGTGCGCTGTCGCAGGCCCGGTGGCAACCGGCTGGTGGACGGCGGTCATACGCGGCTGCCCAGCTATGCGGTTGGGGCGCTGGGGCGGATTGTGCGGGTGCATGGCACCCATGTGCTGCCCGACAGTGCGGCCCACGGCCTGGGAGAGGCGCCAGAGCCGCTATATGCGGTGGCCTTTGCCGCGTCAGAGCTGTGGAGCGCGCCGGAACATCCCGGGGACGAGGTTGTGCTGGATCTGTGGCAGAGCTACCTGGAGCCGGTATGAGCGGACCAAAAACATTGGCGCCCGAGCGCCCGGAACCCGCCTTTGAACAGCCCTGGCACGCGCAGGTCTTTGCGCTGACGGTGCATCTGAACGAAAGCGGGGCGTTTTCCTGGGCCGATTGGGTGGCGCGGTTTTCGGCCACCTTGCGCAGGCATGGGCTGGGCAGGGATCTGAACGGCGGAGAGGATTACTTTGCCGCCTGGCTGGAGACGCTGGAGCATTACCTGGCAGAAGCCGGGACAGTCGCCGCGCAGGATGCAGAAGACATGCGCCTGAAATGGGAGGCGGCCTATCTCGCCACGCCCCATGGCCAGCCGGTCCAGCTGGAAGAGGCTTCCGCGCAGGAGAGCTGAGCCCGAATGCAGAGGGCCTGAATGCAGAAGGCCGGCCCGCGCGCGGGTGGACCGGTGCGGGGGTTGATCGGTGCAGGGGCGGATTGGCCGGCCTGCTGTTTTTCATCTTTTGGTCTGGCCCGCCGGTGTGGGGCGGGCGGTTGTTGGGGTCTCTCACGGTCCGGAGACAGGATCTGTGACAGGGTCTGTGACAGACGAAGAGGGCGGCGCCGCCGCGAAAAGGTTGGACAGGCCGGTCAGGGCCTGGCGGACAGGATCCCGATCTGCCCCCGCAAAGCGCGGCGTGCCAAACTGCGATCTCTCGCAGCACCACGCAGGGCGGGGTCAATCTTGGGTCGTCTGAGTTGGTGGCGCGGCCAGATATGCCGAGGCCGCGCAGGGTGTGATCGATCACCTGACAGTCTGACACATCCGCCTGAGACGTTCGTAACCACTGCGTTCGGTGGGTAGGCAACGGGCAGGGGAGTGGGTGAGTCGGGGTGACGGGGCGCGGGCTTTGCGAACTCAGCTGCTTGACGCAACTAGCCCAGGTTTTCTGCTGTGCCGCAGCCCGCCGTGTTTGCCGTTTGCAAAGACTGCGAGGTGCTGGACCCGGTGCATTTGCACAGTGCGGGACTTTGTTGTCGTTCGCTGCAGCCGCAGACTTTTCGTGATCAGCAGCCTTTCCCAACCGGAAGCTGACTTGCATTTTTCTGGCTGTAAGAACGTATCTTTGAAGGGCCTGTGTGGTGGAAGTTCTAGATACTGCCGAGTTGTAATCGCCCCGAGGACTTTCTGGTCAATGTTCTGGCCCAGCTTGCTTGCATCGTTTCCAGAACGTGAACGGCAGAAAGTACTTAGTACAGCCATTGATTGAAATCCGGGTGGTGACTACATCACCGGCATGACACACGTTACCTCTCCCAATGAGCACCTACTCCCTCAGCTAGAAGCTTATTCTAACTTAAAAAACCCCGGTTTTGCTCTGCTGGTACACGCTCCTTGGGGCGCCGGAAAAACGCACTCTATAGAGGCTTGGCGGCGCAAAAGAGAAGATTGCCTGTATGTGAGTCTCTATGGATCAAAAGATTCGAAATCCATTGAGGAAGCGCTCTTCGATGCGGTGGTCCAAAGCAAGGACTTTAAACCCCCTAAAGGGTTAACTGGTATCACTGAAGGGATAGTCGAGAAGTTCACTGGAGTAAGTGTTGATATTACTGGTTATTATCGACGGATAGTACTTAACGACGTTCCACGCATAGTTATTTTCGATGACCTCGAGAGAGCGGACATGCCGCCGAACGAGCTGTTGAGCGTCCTAAATCAGTATGTTGAACATCAAAAGCGTAACGTTATTCTTTTAGCGAACCAAGATGAGCTGAGAAGAAAGAACGCTGAGGAATACGACCACTCACGAGAGAAAGTAATAGGTCGCATTGTTTCAATCGATCCTGATGTCTCGTCGGCACTGGACTGTTTCTTTGAGCGCTTGGAGGAAACGTCAGAAACATCAGCCGCGATATCTCTCATGAAAAGAGAAGAGGGGTCTATCCGGTCAGTTTTCGAAGCATCCGGAACTAATAACTTGCGCCTATTGCGATGCGCAATGTTTGACTTTGAAAAAGCCTACAAATCCATTCCCCCTGATCTGGTATCCAATGAAGGCGGGATGAAAGACTTAATCTCGACCTTCTTTGCACTTTCAATCGCTTACCAAAAGTCGGCCAGCTTTGAACTTGACAAGCTGTCAGCTCTTTCCATGCACCTTCCAGAAGGTGACAGTTCTGTAGAGGGTGAAAAAACGGATCCATCTGAAATTGATATCTTCCGGACGCGTTTTCAGGACCACCCAAATGTCTATGTTGATGGCTCTTTGATTACTGATGAACTCGCGAAGGAGTGGATTGGTAGAGGCTACGCTTCGGAAGAGTTGGTGGCTTCAACTCTAAGAAACGCTCCTCAGTTTTCTTCTGAAGATGCGGAGGACTGGAGGGTCCTCTTTTGGTGGCGACGACTGCCACCGGACACGGTTGAAGCTTCTCTTGAACAGGTAGTGCAGCAGCTAGACAAGCTGACCTTTACTGACCCCGCAGTAATTCTCCACGTTACAGGGGTGTTGCTTGGGTTGGCCGATCATGAAGTAGGTTTTAGAACACGAGCAGATGTTACTCTCAGAATGAAAGAATATATTTCCGCCTCTGAAACTGCTGCGGTTCTTCCTTGCAACATGCCAGAACGTCGATACGGTGCAATTTTGTCAGACGGTGCTGCGTTTGGATTAGGATTTGCGCAACGTCACACAGAAGAATTTCTGGAGGTGAGTAAGTGTCTCGGCAACTCACTCGAGAAGCTTTATTGGCAGTCAAACCCCTGCCGAATGCACGAATTGATTAAGCTATCTCAAGAGAACATCATGGGTTTTGTATCCGCGATTGACGGAAATTTCAACGCGCACGACGTCCCTGACTATTCTCGTGAACCAGTACTTGTCGATGTGGACCCTCAGAGCTTTGCTAAAACGATTTTCAATCTTCCACCTGAACACGCCGACATGGCCATTTCGCCGTTTGAAGATCGACTAGAACGTTTGAGTAGGATGCAAAAAAATAAAGGATACGATTGGCCGAGCGAAAAGGAGTGGATGCGAAAGTTCAAAACAGCAGCAGAGGAAGAAGCAAAGAATGCTTCGCCAGTAGCCGGCGCTCAAATTCGCACTCTTCTCGCTCAGCACATGAGTTTTTTGGAGAAGGAGGATTAGCGGTTCTCCTGCCAAAGGTCTGTTTTGTCTTGAAGACTTACCGAGCGCACCTGCAGAATCCAGGCGGCATTTCGGTGACCGCTTTGGGCTCAAAGCAGACCTCCGTAGACCTCCGCAGCCCGCCGCGGGCATTTGTGGCCTGCGATGCGCTGGGCGGTGGGGTTAGGCGTCGTTTGCGAGGGCCTTGATCAGGTCGGATTTGGACATGGAGGAGCGGCCCTCGATGTCCTGGTCCTGGGCCATGGCGTAGAGGTCGTCTTTGGTTTTCTGCTCCAGCGCGGCGGTGGAGCCTTTGGCGCGGCCGTTTTCGTCGGTGGCGGCGTCGATGGCCTCGAGGAGGTCCTGTTTCGTCATGGAGGCGCGGCCGGTGATGTCGAGATCGCGGGCGCGCTCCATCAGCATGTCCTTGGTTGGGCCGTCTTCCTTGATCCTGGCGACCTTGTCGCGCACGTCGTCCGGCTGATCGACGAATTGGCTGTCGCCCTGTTTCTTGTCCCTGGTTGAGCGGGCGTATTCGTCTTGGGTCAGCAGCATGCGGACCTTTTGGGGGAGGTAGCGTTCGCCGGATTGCGCGGAGGGGGCGCCGGATTTGGTGCCCCAGTCTTCCTCTGTCCATTGGTGGAGGTCGGTGTCCTCCTGGTCGGGGCTGTCATCGGTGTAGCCGCCGCCGCGTCTCTTGTATTCCTGCACCGCGAGCTGTGCCTTGCGGGCAGACCATTGGCCCGGCTCGCCGCCCTTGTCGCTGGCGGTGATTTCGTCTTTCACGTCTTCCCACAGGTCGGGGTCGGTTTTTTCGGCTGACGACATTTCAGCTGCCCTCTGCCTGTGCGTCATGCTTTAGCGGGTCGTGGCCCCAGTTCATCAGGGAATAGCGCCAGGGGGAGTGTTCGGTGTCTTTCTGAGGGCCACCTTGCGCGCGATGGCGTTTGATGTAGCCCACGACGGTGGCCATGTGGTCCCACTGGCTGTCGCTCAGCTCTGCCTTGTTGGTGCGTTTGATCGAGACGATGCGGCGGCCGGATTTGTGGCCGGTGCTTTCGCCGTTGTCTGTGTCGCCGACGGATTTGGAGCGCTCGGTTTCAAGCCAGTCTTCCAGCTCGGCCGGGGCCATGTTGACGAGCGCGCGCCATTCCTCCCAGATCTGGTCCTTGGATTTTGCCGACGACATCACCGTTCTCCTGCTTGGGTCTGCAGGCCCAACGCCCGCCCGGCGGAGGAGTTCCGCGTTTTGCGCCTGTATTGCGCAAAGAGGGCCCTCGGGTCAGGGCCCTAGATCGGCAGATCGAGCGTGGCCTTTTCGGTAGAGACGACAATCGATGTGCGGAATTTGCGCACGTTTTTGTCGGCAAAGAAAAAGCGATGGGTGAAGGTTTCGTAGTCGGCCATGTCCTTGGCCACGACAATCATCACGAAATCCGCGTCTCCGGCGATGCAGTAGAAATTGGTGACCTGTCGATCTTCGCGGGCCTTGCGCTTGAAGGCGTTGATCTGGTCCAGGCGGTCGCGTTCCAGTTCGACGGAGACGATGGCGGTGACGCCGAAGCCCAGTTTCGCCTGATCGAGGACCGCGACCTCCTTGCGGATGAAGCCGCCGTCGCGCAGCGCCTTGAGGCGGCGCTGCACCGAGGCAGTGGAGGCGCCTATGTGCTCGGCCATGTGCTGGATCGTGGTGCGGGCGTTGTCTTGCAGCAGGGCAAGAAGTTTGTGGTCGAGGTGATCCATGATCGTATGGTCTCCTGATATGTATCGTTCGTGATGCTATCGGATCATGATTGACTGAAATGAGCTGTTCTGTCGATCACTCGTGCTGCGTAATCTGCGGGGCATGAGACATGGTGTATTTGCAATTCTTCCCCTGGCCTCTGGTGCGGCGGTCTATGGTTTTGCCTTTGGGCTGCTGGCTGCGCAGGTCGGATTTCCCTGGTGGGGCATTTCCCTGATGAGCGGGCTTGTCCATGCCGGGTCTTCGCAGATCGTGGCGGTAGAGCAGTTTGCGGGCAGCTCTGCGGTGGTTGGGGCGGCCTTTGCGGGGGCGGCGCTGAACCTGCGGTATATCGGGATCGTGGCCTCGCTGTCTGACATCCTGAGCGGGCTGTCGCTGCGGATGAAGCTGGTGGCCATCCATATCACCGGGGACGAGAACTGGGCGCTGACCATGGCAGAGCGGGCCAAGACCCCACGTGTTGGGGCAGAGTTCCTGCTGGGCTCGGGGATTGTCATGATTTCGGTCTGGACGGTGTCGACGACATTGGGGGCCGTTGCAGGTGCAAGCCTGCCGGATCTGGAACGGTTTGGTCTTGGGTTTGCCTTTACCGCGGCCTTTATCGCTATGGCGCGGGGGATGTGGCGCGGGGCGCAGAACCTGCTGCCCTGGGCCGTGAGCCTTGCGGGCACCCTTGCCGCTGTCCAGCTTGGGGCGCCAAAGGCCTATGCCATTGTTGCAGGCGCCTGTCTTGGCCTGGTGGTGTCCGGGCTTGTCCGGCGAAAAGAGAGGGTGGTTGCATGACGTTGTCCCATTGGATGCTGATCCTGCTCTTGGCGATTGCGGCATTTTCGATCCGGGTTCTGGGCCTGTTTGCGGGTGATGCCATCCGGGCATCCCGCTTTGCGTGGGTGCTGGATGATGTGCCTGGGCTGTTGGTGGTGGCGCTGGTTGCGTCCTCGCTGGCGGGGCAATCGGCGGTGACATGGGCGGCGGCTGCGGTGGCGCTGGGCGTGGCCTATGTGACCAATCATGTGATCCTGACCATGTGCGTTGGGGGGCTGACCTATGCTGGCTTGGCCTCTGCGGGGCCGATCTGGGCTGCGCTGCACTGAAGCCGCGGTGCGAGAGGCCAGGCGCTGTGGTGGTTTTTGGGGGGAATCAACAGAGGCTGGGCCGCAAATCCGGATCTGGTGGTTCAATTCGCCCGCTTTGGGCGGCGCTTGTGCGTCGATATCTTGTGGAAAAGCGGGGCTGAGGCCGGGTGCGGCGAAAAACCGGTTCCACTGCCGCCACTGCCTCGTTATACGGAGCGTCGGTTTCAACCAGCATGCAAAGGACCTGAGATGGCCAATGTTGTGGTAGTCGGCGCCCAGTGGGGTGACGAAGGTAAAGGCAAGATCGTGGATTGGCTCAGCGAGCGCGCTGATGTGATCGCACGTTTCCAGGGCGGCCATAACGCCGGTCATACGCTGGTGATTGACAGCAAGGTCTACAAACTGCACGCGCTGCCGTCTGGCGTTGTGCGGGGTGGCAAGCTTTCGGTCATCGGCAATGGTGTGGTGCTGGACCCCTGGCATCTTATCAAGGAGATCGAGACCGTGCGCGCCCAGGGCGTGGACATCTCTCCTGAGACGCTGATGATTGCGGAAAACACCCCGCTGATCCTGCCGCTGCATGGCGAGCTGGACCGGGCGCGTGAGGAAGCGGCCTCCAAGGGCACCAAGATCGGCACCACCGGTCGCGGCATTGGCCCGGCCTATGAGGACAAGGTGGGCCGTCGTGCGATCCGCGTGGCCGACCTGGCGGATGAGGCGACCCTGGTGGCGCGTGTTGACCGCGCCCTGCAGCACCATGATCCGCTGCGCAAGGGTCTGGGCATCGAAGCGGTTGATCGCGACGGTCTGATTGCCCAGCTGAAAGAGATCGCCAAAGAGATCCTGCCCTTTGCCGCGCCGGTCTGGAAGGTGCTGAACGAAAAGCGCAAAGCGGGCAAGCGGATCCTGTTTGAAGGGGCGCAGGGCGCGCTTTTGGACATTGATTTCGGGACTTACCCGTTTGTGACCTCCTCCAACGTGATTGCTGGTCAGGCGGCAACGGGCGTGGGCATTGGTCCGGGCTCCATCGATTATGTGCTGGGCATCGTGAAGGCCTATACGACCCGCGTGGGCGAAGGCCCGTTCCCGACCGAGCTGTTGAAGGAAGACGGCACGCCGGATGCGGATGGCGAGCGTCTGGGCACCCGTGGTCATGAATTCGGCACCACCACCGGCCGTCAGCGTCGCTGTGGCTGGTTTGATGCCTGCCTTGTGCGTCAGACCTGTGCGACCTCTGGCATCACCGGCATTTCGCTGACCAAGCTGGATGTTCTGGATGGGTTTGAAACCCTGAAAATCTGCGTGGGTTACGAGCTGGACGGCGAGCGTCTGGATTACCTGCCGACCGCAGCCGATCAGCAGGCCCGCTGCACCCCCATCTATGAAGAGATGCCGGGTTGGAGCGAGTCGACGGAAGGCGCGCGCAGCTGGAACGATCTGCCTGCCAATGCGATCAAATACGTGAAGCGCGTGGAAGAGCTGATCGAATGCCCGGTTGCGCTTTTGTCCACCAGCCCGGAGCGGGACGACACCATCCTGGTGACGGACCCGTTTGCTGACTGATGTCGGATAAACCCGCATTGAGCTACAAGGCCCGGCGGCGCTGGGCGCTGGTGATCCTGCTGATCGGCATGCCGCTTTATATCGTGCTGGCGGTCAATGTGATCAGCTGGCTTGACCGGCCGTCGCTGCTGGTTGAGCTGGTGGTCTATGTGCTGCTGGGGGTTCTGTGGATCCTGCCGTTCAAATTCGTCTTTCGCGGTGTCGGCAAGGCGGATCCGGATGATCCCGACCAGGATCAGGGCTGAGGCGCGGAACCGCGCGCGGGGAGAGGGGCGCTGCCCCTCTTGACCTTGCGGTCAATTCACCCCGGAGTATTTCGGGAAAGATGACGGGCGATTGGCCCGGACGTGAAAAAGGCGGCCTTTGGGGCCGCCTTTTTGCTGTGGTGTTATGGGGCAGGGGCAGAGGTCAGCCTGCGGCGCGGTTGCCGGGCTGGAAGCCGATCTGGCCTGACGCGGTGAAGCGGCCGTTGTCGGCGCGTTCGATCTTGCCCTCGCGCAGGAGCTGGCCAAAGCTGCGCAGCCCGTCTTCGCGGTTGAACTCGGTTCCGTCGACGCCGCGGACCTTGTTCATCAGCTGCGGGCGGGAGAAGTGATCGCGCCCTTCGACGAAGCTCATGTAGGCGGCGGCTGCCTCAAGCAGTTCGCCCAGTTCGACGGCGCCTGCCTCTTGTGCGTAGGCGGCAAATCCACCTTCGCTGCCGCTGTTTCGGGGCTCTTCGGCGAGAACGGCAGCAGATACCCGGCGCGGGCGCACGGGGGCGGCTGCGGGAGTTTCGGTTTCGTCAATGCGCTGTTCCTGCACCAGTTTCAGTGGTGCCGGGCGGCTGATCTGAGCCGCAGGGCGGCGGTCGCTGCCGCTGTCGGCGCGGCTGCCGGGGCGACGGGGACGCACAACGCTGGCCAGATCGTCGCGATAGACCTGCGCGTCATCTTCCTTGTCCAGACTGCCACCGGCAGAGCGTTCGGCAGAGGCTGCCGCCATCACAGCGCGCAGCTGGCTGTAGGTTTCGCGCTGATCGCTGGTTTCGGGGTCTTCCAGCTTGGCATCGGTTGCAGCCATCAGTCGGGCGATGTCGCTGTCGGCGGTGCTGGTCGGGCCGCGCTTGGCGGGTTCATCCAGTGCGGCGGGCTGGCGGCCGGGGATGATGCTCTTGGCGATATTGCCAAGATCGAGCGGCGCGGGGCGTTTGGCGACGGGGGTGTCGTCGTGGGTCTGCTCCGCGTCCTCGTGCATGTCATCGTCGTCATCCAGAGCCGCGAGATCGACGCTGTCGTCGTCAAGATCGTCGAGATCCTCTGCCGCTTCCTCGTCGTGCTGCGCCACATCTGCCAGATCGATGTCGTCGCCCAGCAGCTCGGCCTCGACGGCGGCGAGTTCGGCCATCAGGTCGGCTTCGTCGTCATCGGAGAGGCTGCTGTCTGCGTCAGGCTGCAGCATGGCGCGTTTGCGCGGGGCGGGGGTGTCTTGTTCCGAAACCTCGGGGGGCTGGCTGTCGTCGTCCAGCTCTTCAAGGGCGCCTGCTGCCATCGCGGCCTCCAGATCGGCGCGTTTGATGCGGGCGATCCGGGCGGTGCGGCGGGGGCGCTCTGGGGTGGTTTCGGCGGCAGGTTCTGCGGTGTCCTCGGCGACGGCGTCCTCTGCGTCGTCCTGCGTCTCGTCCTGCGCAAAGAGGCTGTCGTCTTCGTCGCTGTCATCATCCAGAACGGAGATGGGATCGTCGGCAGAGAGGTCATCGTCTTCGGCGTCATCGAAATCGTCACGGGCCGTGTCGTCGCTGTCCGTGTCTTCGCTGGCGATCAAGCTTGGGCTGTCGGCGAAGAAGGCATCGGCCTCGGCGGGGGCGTTGATTGCAGCGGCGGTGGAGGTGCTGGCCAGATCAATCCGGTCAAGTGCGGCGGCAATGGCGTCATCGGTGGCATCATCAATGCTGTCGTCGCCGTCGAGCTCTTGGGTGGTTTCCGGCTCTGCGTCGATTGCGTGATCGGCGGAGAGAGCGTTCTGGATGTCCTGCAGCGCCTCTTCGCGCACCTGATCGGCGTGCTGGTCTTCGGTGAAGTCATCGCTTGGTGTCTGGGCCACAACCGCACGGATGCGGCGCAGTTTGGCGGCGATGCTTTCGGGAGAGGCGGCGGGTTTCGGGGCCGGTTCGGCGACGTCTTCGGCGACGGGCGTGTTGGCGTCCGCTGTCAGATCCTGTGCCTGATCCTCTGCGATCTCCTCCGGGATGTCCTGTGCCGCGGGCTCGGCCTCTTGTGCCGGGGCTGCGTGCTGGACGGGGGTTTCGGCCTGAACTGGGGCTTCGGCTTGGACTGGGGCGACGTCTTCGATCGGGGCGGGGGCGGCGGCCGCAGGCGCCGGCGCGGCCGCCGGTTCCGGCTGAGCAGGAGCCGGTTGCGGGGCCGCGGGCGCGGGCAGGCCAGTGGCCGCTCGCAGGTGAATGCCTTCGGTGCTGGTGCGCGCTTCGACCTGGCGGGCAATTTCCTTTTGCGCAATCCGTGCCAGCATATCCGCGTCGGGTTGCGGCGGCTCTGCGCCGAAATAGCGGTCGTCTGCGGCCAGATCGCGGAAATACTCTGCGATGGCCTGCATCGTGCCAAAGGAATCTTCGAACCCTTCCAACGTGCAGGAAAAGGTCCCGTAGGAAACCGTCAAAACCTTGTTATTCTGTACCATCGGATAGGTGTCCTCGCCAAAGTCAGTGCCATTCATATTCATGGCGCAGGGGGTCAAATTCCGCCCGAATCCGTGCAATTGATCGTATCATTTTGTGTTCAGATTGTGGTCTGTTTCCTTTTCTGCGAGTAATTCCGCCATGACAGAGGTTATTGTTGATCGTCGCCAGCCGGTGACATTGGTCGGGGCTGGGGTGCTTGGCGCGCAGGATCTGGCGCTTTCGCTGGGGTTGGCGCCGACGTTGGTGGCGGCTGATGGGGGCGCGTTGCATGCGCTGGAGGCGGGCCATCTGCCGGAGGCGGTGATTGGCGATCTCGACTCGCTGCCGCAGGAGCTGCGCGCAGATATCCCGGCGGGGCGGCTGCATCATGTCAGCGAGCAGACCACGACCGATTTTGACAAGGCGCTGCGCATGATCCGCGCGCCACTGGTCATTGCTGTCGGCTTCATGGGCGGGCGCATCGACCATCAGCTGGCAGGGTTCAACACGCTGCTTCAGTCCCATCCCAGCCCTTGCGTGCTGCTGGGTGCACAGGAGGTGGTGTTTCACCTGCGCGCGCCTTTCTCGCTGCCGATGGAGGCGGGAGAGGTCGTCTCTTTGTTTCCGATGCAGCCGGTCCGGGGGCGGTCCGAGGGACTGGAATGGCCGATCGACGGGCTGGAGCTGGACCCGATGGCACGTATCGGCACGTCAAACCGCACAACTGGTCCGCTCAGGCTGGAGGCGGACGGTCCGGGGTTGTTGGTGATCTTGCCACGGGCGCGGCTGGCGGATGTGGTAGCCGCGCTGGTCTAGCTGCTGGCGCGGCTGTGCGGGCCGGGTGGGGCTGACGGTCAGACCGCGGGTTGTTCCGGCGCGATGGGCGGATCCTTGAGCAGCAGCGCCTCGCGATCCGCGGCGGCTTGTCTCAGCTGGATCTGGCGTTCGCGCAGGATCACAAACAATCCGGCAGCGATGGTGATCAGGATCCCGAGAGCAGCGAGGCCGTTTGGCAGCTCGTCAAAGATCCACAGGCCGATCAGGGCCGCGACGGGGATCTCCAGATACTGCATGGAGGCAAGGGTGGCGGCGGGGGCGTAACGCAGGCTCCATGTCATCAGGAGATGAGCCGCCGTGCCGAGAAGGCCAATGGCCGCCAGAAGGGCCCATTGATCTGCGGTGGGGGAAACGATGGCAAGGATCGGCAGATCCGTCGCCGCGCCCACGGCAAAGACTGGTGCGAGCAGACCACAGGCCATCGTGCCCGAGACCGCCTGCAGGCTGATCGGGTCGGTGTCCTTGGCGATCTGGCGGGTGACCAGCATGAAGAAGGCAAAGATCACCGCCACCATCAGTGGCCAGAGCGCGTGCCAGCCGACGGCGACAAAGCTGGGCTGGATCACCAGAAGCGTGCCACCAAAACCGACGATGCAGGCCAGCAGGCGCACCATGCCGACCTCTTCGCCCAGAACGAATTTGCCGAGAAACAGCATGATGAAGGGCATCACGAAGGCAATCGCAACGGCATCTGCGAGGGGCAGGTATTTGAGACCGGTGAACATCGCGCCGATGCCCGCAATATGCAGGAGCGTCCGCACGAAGGTCAGCCGCAACACCCGGCCCTGCATGCGCCAGACGCGGCCAGTGGCGAGGATGAGAGGCGCCAGCAACAGAACCTGCGCGGCAAAACGGACCAACAGCAGCTGACCCAGAGGGATATGCGCCCCAAGAAGTTTGGCCACCGCATCCCCCATCGGGGCGGTGATACAGAAACCAAGCATCAGGAGGATGCCGAGGGAGGGGCGATCATGTGTCATTGCGCCACGCTAGGGCGCTGGCGGGTGTGGTGCAAGCTGGAGTTGCGGGGAGGGGAGGAACGTTGCGTTCATCGGGCGTGTCGAACGCCGGGCGGGAAGGCGCATTTGCGCCTTCCTCAGGTCACGTCAGGTTCTGACAGGTCGTCGACCTCAGCAGTTGGGCACGTTCACGGCCAGACCGCCAAGCGAAGTTTCCTTGTACTTGTCGTGCATGTCGGCACCGGTCTGGCGCATGGTCTCGATGCAGGCGTCCAGCGGCACGAAGTGCTGGCCGTCGCCGCGCAGGGCGAGCGATGCAGCAGAGACCGCCTTGATCGCCGCAAGGCCGTTGCGTTCGATGCAGGGCACCTGCACCAGACCCTTCACGGGGTCGCAGGTCATGCCGAGGTGGTGCTCCAGTGCGATCTCAGCCGCGTTTTCCACCTGTTCAGGCGTGCCGCCCATCACCGCGCAGAGACCGGCGGCAGACATCGCGGAGGCCGAGCCGACCTCTGCCTGGCAACCTGCCTCGGCGCCGGAGATCGACGCGTTGTATTTTACAAGACCCGCGATGGCGGCGGCGGTCAGCAGGAAGTCCTCGACGTGGCTTTCCGAGGCGCCCGGCACGTGGTCGAGGTAGTAGCGGATCACCGCAGGCAGGGTGCCTGCCGCGCCATTGGTCGGCGCGGTGACGACCTGACCGCCGGCCGCGTTTTCCTCGTTCACGGCCATCGCGTAGACGCTCATCCAGTCGTTGATCGTGTGCGGGGCGTTGATGTTCATGCCGCGCTCTGCGAGCAGGGCATCATGGATGCCTTTGGCGCGGCGGCGCACGTTCAGGCCACCGGGCAGGATGCCGTCGCGCGACAGACCGCGGTTGATGCAGTCGTTCATCACCTGCCAGATGCGCGCGGTTCCTTTGGCAAGGCTTTCGGGACAGCCGCGTGCGATTTCGTTGGCGCGCTTCATGTCGGCAATCGACTTGCCGCTGGATTTCGCCATCTCCAGCATTTCGGCTGCGGATTTGAAGGGGAAGGGCACCGGGTCGCCTTCGTCGGTGGCCTTGCCTGCGGCGAGTTCTTCCTCGGTCACGACAAAACCGCCGCCGATGGAATAGAACACCTGACGCAGGGTGACGTCGCCCTGAGCGTCGGTTGCCATCAGGATCATGCCATTTGCGTGGCCCGGCAGCGCGTGATCGTAGTCAAAGATCATGTCGGCCTTGGGGTCAAAGTGCAGCTCGCCCAGACCTTCGGGGTGCATTTTGTGTGTTTTGTCCAGCTCTGCCAGAAAGGCCTCTGCCTTTTCGTCGTCGTAGTCCTCGGGCACAAAGCCGCCGAGACCCAGGATGGTGGCGCGGTCGGTGGCGTGGCCGACGCCAGTGAAGGCGAGCGAGCCGTGCAGCGAGGCTCGCAATCCGTGGAATTCAAACGGTGAGGCGCGCATCATGTCGAGGAACCGCGCGGCGGCCACCATCGGCCCCATGGTGTGGGAGGACGACGGGCCGATGCCCACTTTGAACATGTCAAAAACGGAGAGGAACATTAGGTGGCTGATCCTTCTGAGGGATTTGCGTAAGAGGGCTGTGTGAACGGGGTGGGGCCGAGCCCCTCTGCCTGAGCGGCGGTTGCGGTGCTGGGGCGCTGTTCCAGCTGTGCCAGCGCCGCCGCGAGGGCGGGTGTTGCGGTGATGTCAAACCAGCTGCGATCCCAGGTGCTGGGATAAAGTGCCATCCAGCGCATCATGCAGGCAAGATACAGCAGCGGCGCAGTGGGCGTGAGGCCATCCTCGGCGTCCCGCCAAAGAAGGTCGGGATTGGCGGTGCATTCACGATCGATGTTGTCCAGATGCACCTTCAGGCGGGCGCAAATGCCGTCTTGCAGCGCGGTCTGGTGGGCAGGGTCACTGCCGATGTATTTGTCCGGATAAAACAGGATCCGCAGATCGGCGTGAACCGTGTTGGAAAGGTGAAACAGCCACTTGAGCGCATGGGCGCGGCGCGGGCTGTCTGGGGTCGGTATGAGGCCTGCCTCTGGGTGGCGGTCGGCCAGCCACAGCAGGATCGCGGCCGTTTCAAAGATCGCCCCGTCTGGGGTTTCCAGAACCGGGATCAGACCTGCCGGATTGAGCGCCCTGTAGGCGGCTGACTTATGCGCAGCTGCGCGCCGATCGACCAAAGCGGTCTGATAGGGCTGGCCCATCTCTTCCAACGCGAGCCGGATCACCAGCGAGGCGTTGTCGGGGGCATAGTGCAGGCGGTAGCTGTCCATCATGGAACCATTCTAAGGTGTCTGATGGCAGGGGTAACGCCCGTTTCCGACGTTTCCAATAGGAAACACGCATTCTGGCTGCCCCCGGCGCCAATTTGCCGGAGGAGCCGGGGGTTTGCAGCCTCAGACCGCAGGGGGCGCCTTGGTGGCGGCGGGTTGCGTCGGTCCGAAGGTTTCAAAGTGGATCCGCCCTGATGCGATGCCGGATGCCTCAAGCTGTTGGCGCAGGCTGCCGATCATTGCGGCCGGTCCACAAAGCATGAAATCCGCCTCAGTTGCCCCATCGAGCGTGAGCAGCTCTGCTGCGGTGATCCTGCCGTGGTGGTCATAATCGTGTCCCAGCCTGTCGGAGGGGTCGGGATCGCTGAAATAGCGCAGCTGGCGGGCATTGGGGGCGGATGCGATCAGCGCGGCAACTTCGTTTCGCAGGGCATGGTGGCATCGATTGCGCGTCCCGTGGATATAGCAGACCGGGCGGTCGGGCTGTTGCGCGAGGGTTTCGTGCAGCATGGCGACCATAGGGGTGAGGCCGACGCCTGCACTGACAAGTAACAGCGGGCGTTCTGCCTCTGGGCGGGTGAAATCGCCGGAGGGATTGCCAACGCGCAGGGTGTCACCGGCTTTGAGGGTGTCGTGCAGCAGGCGGGATACCTGGCCTTGGGGTTCGCGTTTGATCGACAGGCGGTAGTGCCCGCTGGCATCCGACGCGCCAGAGAGCGAATAGCTGCGGCTGGCCGGGATGTACTGGCCCTCGATGTCCACCTCGACCGGCAGATGTTGCCCGGCCTTGAAGGGCGGCAGCGGCTTGCCATCCATTGCGCCCAGATAAAAGGAGGTGATTTCGGGCGTTTCCTCCTCGCGGCGCAGGACCTGCAGCGCGCGGGTGCTGGTGATCCCGCCGGACCAGCGCAGGGACAGGGCATTGGGCCGTTCCACCACGGCGTCGATGTCCACCTCGATCATGCGCCAGGCGGCGGGGTCGTGGCTGTTTTCCGGGCGCCAGTTGACGTGGGCGCGCCCGCTCACATGCAGCAGGCTGCCGGTTTCAAAGTCGACAAAAACGAGACCCACCCGTTCGTCGGTCAGGATATTGCCGATGGTGTTGAAAAAGTTGTTGCCAGAGTAGTCCGGAATGGAGAGCCGGGTGGGGCTGGCGACATGCACAAAACCCGGCGCGCCGCCCCGGTGTGACGCATCATAGCCGCGCGACGGCACGTCCGCGCCCTTTTGATGGCCGGAACCGATGAACAGCGTGTCGGCGCGGCTGATCTGTCTGATCTGTGCGCTGCGCAAGGTGGCGCTGTGCCGGGCCGGTTTTGGCGCGGCGGCGACCCGTCGCCAGCTGCGTTCGTGGATATACTGCGGACAGTTGCCAAAGGTTTGGCGGATGTCGATGCCGTAGCCTGCCGCGGTCTTGCGGATATGACCGCTGAAGCGGTTGCGGCGGCGACTGTGCAATTCGATCCCGACCACGCCAATGTCCGTGCCTGCCTCAAAGGCGGCTGCGAGCGGATCGGCGGGGGCGATATGGGTGTCGAGAGACAGGGATTTGGCATTGGGCGAGGTGATGAAGCCCTCGGCCCCATCGACCAGCGTGACCCAGGTCTGGCCCGCGGCATCGGCGCCAGCCATGACGAGGAACGGCAGGGAGGTATAGAAATCGCGGTGCTGGGCGGGCATGTGGTCGCGGATGAAGCCACCGGCCCAGGCCGCCACATCCCCCGCGCCGGCGCGAGCCTGCGCCTCCAGTTCCCCGGCGTGAAAGGGATTGGGGGGCTGGGTCACATTCAGGGCCTTGTCCATTGTCACGTCTCCTGTGGTGTGGGGAGTGTTGCGGGGTGGGGGCCCTGTGTCGGACCCAAAGGCGCGGGCCAGACACAGGGGTAGTTTTTGTTGTTGTGGGGATGCCGGGGGAGGATTAGGCCAGTTCCGGCACCTCGGATGCGACCATGGGGACAAAATTGTCCTCTGCTTCGATCCGGTTCAGCCAGGCGCGCAGATTGGGATAGGGCGCCAGATCCACGCCGCCTTCCGGTGCGTGCGCGATATAGCTGTAGCCTGCAATATCCGCGATCGTGATGGTTTCGGCAGCGAGCCAGTTGCGGCCGTTCAGATGAGTTTCCATCAGTTTGAACAGGTCATGCGATTTGGCGATGGCTGCTGCGTGATCCAGCTGCGCGCCAAACAGTGTGACCAGACGGGCAGAGCAGGGACCGGAAAAGATGTTGTCGGCGGCAATGGTCAGCCAGCGCTGCACTTCTGCTGCGGTCTTTGGGTCTTCGGGCAACCAGTGCGACCCTTTTGCGTAGGTCTGGACCAGATAGACCAGAATGGCGTTGGAATCGGACAGGGTATAGCCGCTGTCGTCGATGGCGGGGACTTTGCCGAAGGGGCTGATCTTGAGGTATTCCGGGGCCTTGTGCGCACCATTGGCCATGTCGAGGTCAATGGTTTCATAAGGCAGGCCGAGAAAGGCCAGAAGCAGCTCGACACGGTGGCAGTGGCCGGATTTTGGATTGCGATAGAGTTTGATGGGGGTCATGGGATGTCCTGTTCTTTGAGGTCTTTGGGTCAGCGTTGACATTCGGCTGGGCCGCAATGTGATGGCCCTCTGGTGATGGGGGAAAGGTAGTTTGCCCCGATCTGTGAATGAATATACTGTTTGCGAAAGGCATTATTTCGCGAAGTGATGGTAATATGGATCGATTGCAGAGCCTCGAGGTGTTTGTCGCGGTCGCCGAGGCGGAGAGTTTTGCCGCCGGGGCGCGGCGGCTGGGGTTGAGTGCTCCGTCGGCGACGCGGGGGGTGAATGCGCTGGAGGCGCGGCTGGGCGCACGCCTGTTTACCCGCACCACCCGCAGCGTGCGTCTGACTGATGTGGGACGCCGCTATCTTGAAGATGCCCGCCACATCCTGGCGCAGATGCAGGCGGCAGATGATGCCGCCACCGGCGCGGCCTCCAATCCGGTTGGTCAGCTGCGCATTACCTGCCCGAATGAGTTCGGCCGCATCTATGTAACACCGATCCTGACCGAGTTTCTGGACACCTATGCAGGTGTCAGCGCCGAGGTGGTCATGGTGGACCGGATTGTGAACATGGTGGAGGAGGGGTTTGATCTGGCGGTGCGCATCGGAGAGCTGCCTTCCTCGGGGCTGACGGCTGTGCGGGTGGGGCAGGTGCATCGGGTGGTCTGTGGCTCGCCTGCGTATCTTGCGGCGGCGGGGACGCCCCTGACCCCGGCTGATCTGTTGCAGCACAAGGTGGTGTCTGCCTCGCCCATCAGCCCGGTCTCTGAATGGCGCTTTGGCGGGGAGCTGCGCGATGTGGTGCGGCTGCGCCCGCGTCTTGCGGTGACAAGTGTTGCCGCGGCGATCGAGGTGGCGCGCCGGGATTGGGGGTTGTGCCGGGTGTTGTCCTATCAGGTGGGGCCGGATCTGGAGGCTGGCCGATTGGTGCGGGTCTTGCGGGATCACGAACCGGCGGCGCTGCCCATTCATCTGGTCCATGCAGAGGGGCGGCGGGCGCCTGCCAAGGTGCGGGCCTTTGTCGATTTTGCCAAGGCGCGGCTGCAGTCGGTGGCGGTGTTGCGCTAGGGTCAGGATGCCAGATCAATGCATCCTGACCCCAGGAGCTGTGCGACGGAAGCGGCGGGGCGGAGGGGAAAGTTGGGCGTCGCGGCGCAAATCTGGCGCAAAAGCCCTGAACTTGCAGGTGCTTGCGCTGTTCCATCTCGCACGATGCACCGAAGTGGCCTATAGGTAAGCCAAGGGAGCCCATGCCCATCTATCCACGGAGACCTGCCATGACCGGAGAGCTGTCGCCCATCGACAAGGCCAAATTTGTCGCTGCCAAACGTGCGGCGGAAATGGTTGAGGATGGTATGCGGGTTGGCCTGGGGACCGGATCAACGGCCGCCTGGCTGGTGCGGTGCCTGGGGGAGATGGTGCGCAGCGAAGGTCTGCGTATCAAGGGGGTGCCGACCTCGACCCGGACGGCAGAGCTGGCGCGCGAGGTCGGGATTGATATCATCTCTCTGGATGAAGCCAAATGGCTGGACCTGACCATTGATGGTGCTGACGAATTTGACGGGGATCTGAACCTCATCAAGGGCGGTGGCGGTGCGTTGTTGCAGGAAAAGATTGTCGCCACGGCCTCGGACCGGATGGTGGTGATTGCCGACAAGGCCAAGGAAGTCGAAACCCTTGGGGCGTTTCCGCTGCCGGTCGAGGTGATCCCCTTTGGCTGGCAGACCACACAGGCGCTGGTGGAAGAGACGCTGGTTGCGATGAATGTGATGGGGCGCAAGACCACGCTGCGCATGAATGGCGATGCCGCCTTTGTGACGGATGAGGGCAACCACATCCTTGATCTGCACCTCAATCGCATCGGCAACGCCCGCCAATTGGCGTTGGTGATGAACCAGATCCCCGGCGTGGTCGAAAATGGCCTGTTCATCGATATCTGCGATACCGTTGTGGTGGGCTATGGGGATGGCAAGGTCGAAGTGCGCGACATCAACGAGGGCACGATTGAAACTGACCGGCTGGAGTTCATGGAAAGCGACAATCTGTTTGCAGATCTTGGCGACTGAGCCGCCGCGCCTCGACGCTGCGCACTCAAGGCATTCTGACCTTAACCCTCTTGCCATTCAGGCAGCGGAAACAGCCGGTCATAGGCCCAGTTAAAGACCAGCGCGTAAACCATGTAGAAGGCCGCAAACGAGATATCGAGCACAAAGGCCTGCCAGAGGGTGATCTGCAGATACCAGGCAAAGAACGGCATCAGGACCACCAGAAGGCCCGCCTCGAACAGGATGGCGTGCAGGACGCGAACGGGCGGCGATTTCTGGGTCGACCCGCTGATCCGGCGCATGACGCGATCAAACAGCTCGTTATAGGCATAGTTCCAAACCGTTGCGAGGGTCGCCGCCACAATGGTGGCCACGCCGATTGCTTCAACCGGCATGTGAAACAGCCTGGCACCAAGGGGAATGATCAACAGCAGGGCCAGAATCTCAAAGCTGAGGGCGTGGCGGATACGGTCGAGGGGGGATCTCATGACGACCTTTCGATTTTTCTGCGGGTCGTCCCGATAAAAGATCACATGACCGGGTCGTCCCGATCACGGGCAGACCGGCGCGGTCTGCGGGCCACAAGATGACGCTGGGGCGGGCGGCTTTCAAGAGGGATGTAGGTGCAAAAGCGTAAGGATTGGGCTGAGAAATTTTCACGCGACCTTCACGGTTTCGCGATTAAACCACTCCAAACCATTTGAAACCTCGTCAGAACACCCCACCTGCGAGACTGGCAATTCGCATCGCGCTGTGGGATACCTCGCGCAAGACATAAGAAGGGCGACGGAAATGAGCTTTGATTACGATCTCTTTGTCATCGGTGGCGGCTCCGGTGGGGTACGGGCAGCACGAGTGGCGGCCGCAGGCGGCGCCAAGGTCGCCCTCGCAGAGGAAGACCGCTATGGCGGCACCTGTGTGATCCGGGGCTGTGTGCCCAAGAAACTGATGGTGTTTGCTTCTGAGTATGCCTCTGTGGTTGAGGACGCCCAGGCCTATGGCTGGGACATCTCTGCGGGCGATTTCAACTGGGATGCCTTCAAGGGCAAGCTGCACAACGAGCTGGACCGGCTGGAAGGGATCTATCGCAATCTGCTGAAGAACTCTGGTGTGGAGAGCTTTGACCAGCGCGCCAAGCTGGCTGATGAACACACTGTCGAGCTGGCAGATGGCACCAAGAAGACCGCAAAGCACATTCTGGTGGCGACGGGCGGCTGGCCGTCGATGCCTGATATCAAGGGGGCGGAGCTTGGGATCTCTTCCAACGAGATTTTCCACCTCGACAAGTTGCCGGAAAATATCCTGATCGTCGGTGGCGGCTATATCGCCTGCGAATTCGCGGGGATCATGAACGGGCTTGGCGTCAAAACCACGCAATATTACCGCGGCGCGCAAATCCTGCGCGGCTTCGACGATGAGGCGCGGGGCCTGGTGTCCGAAGAAATGTGTCAGGCAGGCATCGATCTGCACCTTGGCACCAATGTTCTGGAGATGCGCAAGGAAGGCGACAAGATCTGGGTCAAGGCGACAAACGGCGACGAGACCCTGTTCGATCAGGTGCTGTTTGCCACTGGCCGCAACCCCAATGCAGACAACCTTGGCCTTGAGGCGCTGGGCATCGAGCGGGACCGGGCAGGGGCCATTGTCGTGGATGACTACAGCCAGACGGCCGTGCCCTCGGTCTATGCGATCGGCGACGTGACCAACCGGGTGAACCTGACGCCCGTGGCGATCCGTGAGGGCATGGCGTTTGTCGAAACGGTGTTCAACGGCAATCCGACCAGCCCCGATCACGACCTGATCCCGACTGCGATTTTCACGCAGCCGGAGATGGGCACCGTCGGGCTGAGCGAAGAAGACGCCGCCGAGCAGGAAGCGATCGAGGTTTACGCAACCTCCTTCAAGCCGATGCAGCAGTCCTTTGCCGGTCGTGCGCAGCGCGTTCTGATGAAGCTGATCGTCTCCAAGGAGACACGCAAGGTGCTGGGCTGTCACATTGTCGCGCCCGGCGCGGGTGAAATGATCCAGCTTGCGGGGATCGCCGTAAAAATGGGCGCAACCAAAGAAGATTTCGACCGGACAGTGGCGGTTCACCCCACCATGTCGGAAGAATTGGTGACGATGAAGACCCCTGTGCGGACGGCTTGATTTTTCAAGAAGAAACCACAGGTACATAACACGAGCCGCGATGGGCGGCGACTAAGGGATTGGAGACATATGGCGGGCAACAATGGTGGCCCCTGGGGGGGCGGAGGCTCTTCTGGCGGTTCTGGCAACAGAGGCAACAATCAGGGCGGTGGGGATGACAACCGCGGCGGCGGCGGACGTCGCCCCGAAGATCCCCAGATCCCCGAGATCGACGAGCTGGTCAAAAAAGGTCAGGAACAGCTGCGCGTTCTGATGGGCGGTCGCAGTGGTGGTGGCAACTCCGGTGGCGGCCGTGGCGGCAACTCTGGTGGGGGTGGCCCCATGTTCACCAAGGGCACTGTTGCGCTTGGTGCGCTCGCGGCAGCGGCGTTCTGGGCCTACATGAGCTTTTACTCGGTCAAGACGGAATCCCGTTCTGTCGAATTGTTCCTCGGTGAATATTCACAGACCGGCCAGCCGGGTCTGAACTTTGCGCCCTGGCCGTTCGTCACCTACGAGGTGATTCCGGTTCTGGTGGAACAGACCGAAAATATCGGTGCTGGTGGTCGTGGCTCTGACGCGGGTCTGATGCTGACCGGGGATGAAAACATCATTGATGTGGATTTCCAAGTGGTCTGGAACATCAATGATCCGGCGAAGTTCCTGTTCAACCTGCGTGATGCGCGCACGACCATTGCGGCTGTGTCCGAATCCGCCATGCGCGAGATCATCGCCCAGTCTGAACTGGCGCCGATCCTCAACCGGGACCGGGGTGTGATCAGCGACCGTCTGAAGGAACTGATTCAGTCCACTCTGGACAGCTACGACAGCGGCGTGAACATTGTGCGGGTCAACTTTGACGGGGCGGATCCGCCGGATCCGGTCAAGGATGCCTTCCGCGAGGTTCAGTCTGCTGGTCAGGAACGCGACCGCCTTGAGAAACAGGCCGACGCCTACGCGAACCGCAAACTGGCTGCGGCACGCGGTCAGGCAGCCCAGACCCTGGAAGAAGCCGAAGCCTACCGCGCACAGGTTGTGAACCAGGCGCAGGGTGAGGCGTCTCGCTTTACTGCTGTTCTGGAAGAATATCAGAAGGCACCCGAAGTGACCCGCAAGCGTCTGTATCTGGAGACGATGGAAGAGGTTCTGGGCCGCGTCGACAAGATCATCCTTGATGATACTGCCGGTGGCGAAGGTGGTCAGGGCGTCGTTCCTTATCTGCCGCTCAATGAACTGCGTCGGACGGAGAACCAGTGATGAACAAATCGACATTTATTCTGCCGGTCATTGTTGTCGCTTTGATCGCGGCGCTGTCTGCGGTGTTCATCGTGGACGAACGCGAAAAGGCGCTGGTGCTGCGCTTTGGTCGGGTTGTGGACGTCAAGGAAGACCCGGGTCTCGCCTTTAAGATGCCGATCATTGACGATGTGGTGCGCTATGACGACCGTATCCTCAGCCTTGAAGTCGGCCCGCTGGAGGTCACCCCGCTGGATGACCGCCGTCTGGTGGTCGATGCGTTCTCGCGTTACCGGATCGCTGATGTCCAGCGCTTCCGCGAAGCGGTTGGCGTGGGCGGTGTGTCCGCTGCGGAAACCCGTCTGGACAACATCATGCGCGACCAGACCCGTGAGGTTCTGGGTACTGTGAGCTCGAATGACATCCTGTCGTCCGATCGTGCGGCGCTGATGCTGCGGATCCGCAACGGCGCCATCGCAGAGGCGCGCTCTCTCGGGCTTGAGGTGATTGACGTGCGTTTGAAGCGGACCGACCTGCCGCAGGCCAACCTTGAGGCGACCTTTGCGCGGATGCGCGCAGAGCGGGAGCGGGAAGCAGCGGACGAGATCGCCCGCGGTGAAGAGGCCGCGCAGCGTGTGCGTGCGCAGGCTGACCGGACCGAGGTCGAGCTGGTATCTGATGCGGAACGCGAAGCCGAGGTCATCCGAGGTGAGGCCGACGCTGAGCGCAACGGCATCTTTGCCCGCGCGTATGGCGCCGACCCGGAGTTCTTTGACTTCTATCGCAGCCTGAACGCCTATGCGAAATCGCTTCAGGGGGGCAATTCCTCTCTGGTGCTGTCGCCGGACAGCGAGTTCTTCAACTACCTGAAGTCCTCGGAGGGCGCGGCGCGCAGCGGTCAGTAAGACTGGCAACAGGCGGTCATCAGACCTGACCTTTCGTCAGGCAGACAAGACAAGCAGGGGCTGGCCAATGGCTGGCCCCTTTTTCGTGAGCGTGGGGTCAGGCCCCGAAACCGGGATTTCCGCCCGCAAGTTCAATGACTAAGACCCTCGCGTTGGCAAGGGTTTGCTCATCCCACAGTGAATAGTTCCGCAAAGGAAGCTCACTGGGTTTCACTTCAATTTGAATACGTGCAACATTCATTGTGAGGTTTTTTTGGAACACTACATTAACGGCCATAGCCGACATGGTGCGACCCCACTCCGGAAGAGCAGGAAGACAGAGCTCCGGTCCAGGTGATCCCCATGCGGCATGGTCATAATGCGACAACTAAGGAGTAGTTTCGTGCAGCCACAGGTTACATCCAATTCCATCACGAGCGGAGCCCTGCGCCCACTGGCGCTTTTGGGCTCGGCACGCGTGATGCTGCTGGCAGGGCTCGCCATGATGATGGTGCTGGCGCAGGTTGCCATTGCACAGGCGCGTCCCGACAGTCTTGCGCCACTTGCTGACAAGGTCAGCCCCGCCGTGGTCAATATCACCACAACCACCGTCGTCGAGGGCCGCGCAGGCCCGCAGGGCATCGTGCCCGAAGGATCCCCGTTCGAGGATTTCTTTCGTGAATTCCAGGATCGCAACGGTCAGGGCAACCGTCCGCGCCGTTCCTCTGCGCTGGGGTCCGGTTTTGTGATCTCCGAAGATGGCTATATCGTCACCAACAACCACGTGATCGAAGAAGCCGATGAAATCGAGATCGAGTTCTTTCCGGGCGATGGCCAGCCAGCCCAGCCGCTGCCTGCAAAGGTCGTGGGCACTGATCCCAACACCGATATCGCGCTGCTGAAAGTTGACGCGCCGATGCCGCTCAGCTTTGTGAAATTCGGCGACAGCGACATTGCCCGTGTTGGTGACTGGGTGGTTGCCATGGGCAACCCGCTGGGTCAGGGCTTCTCTGTTTCGGCGGGGATCGTGTCTGCGCGCAACCGCGAATTGTCGGGTTCTTACGACGACTACATCCAGACTGATGCCGCGATCAACCGGGGCAACTCTGGCGGACCGCTGTTCAACATGGATGGCGAAGTGATCGGCGTGAACACTGCGATCCTGTCGCCCAATGGTGGCTCCATCGGTATCGGTTTTTCGATGGCATCCAATGTCGTGACCAAGGTGGTCGATCAACTGCGTGAGTACGGTGAAACCCGTCGCGGCTGGCTCGGCGTGCGCATTCAGGACGTCACCAGTGATGTTGCCGAAGCCATGGGCATGGACAGCGCCAAGGGTGCGCTGGTGACCGACGTGCCGGAGGGCCCGGCCAAGGACGCAGGTCTGTTGGCTGGCGATGTCATCCTGTCCTTTGACGGGGCTGACGTCGAAGACACACGGGGCCTCGTGCGTCAGGTTGGCAACACCGAGGTGGGCAAGGCCGTGCGCGTCGTGGTCTACCGCGAGGGCAAGACCGAGACCCTGCGTGTGACCCTGGGGCGCCGTGAAGATGCCCAGCGTCAGGCCGGAGCCGACACCGGTGGCGAGATCGCACCGGATACCCGCGAGAAAGAGCTGCTGGGTCTGACAGTGAGCCGTCTGAGCGATGATCAGCGCAGCGAGCTGAACGTGCCGGAGGGCACCGATGGTCTGGTCATCACCGGCGTTGATGAAACATCCGAAGCCTTTGAAAAAGGGCTGCGTGCGGGTGATATCATCACCGAAGCGGGCCAGCAGAAGCTGTCCACCATTGCAGAGTTGGAAGACCGCATCAGCGAAGCCAAGGAGGCGGGCCGCAAATCGCTGCTGCTGTTGGTGCGCCGGGCGGGTGAGCCACGCTTTGTGGCCCTGAACCTGGCAGAGTAAACCAGCCCAAGGGCAGTCGGGGGCAAACCCTGTTCACGACACGACAAAAGGGCCGGGCGGCAATGCCTGGCCCTTTTGCGTCGGGGCCTGTGCCGGTCAGGGGCCCAAGTGCCCCCAGCCTTTGATCCTGCGGAATACGGCTATCACGCAGGCAGGATGCGGCCCGGCAGGTCTGGCTGGTGTCCTGCGGATCGCCTCCGGGCACCTGACGGCTGCCCCGAAACCCTACGCCAGCTGCGGCAACCCGCATTTGGCGAAACTCGTCGGTCTGTTTTGGTCTGTCTGTGGCTGCTGTCTGGGATGCAGCCCCCCGGCCAAGTCCCAGCGTGCTCTCCCGGCGACGGTCAGTCGGATGCCAGGCGCGTTTGTCTGTGGCGTCTGGCCGATCTGTTTGGCTGTCGTCCCCCATATGAGCCATGTGCCGGGACACAAGTGGCACATGGCTCTAGATGGGACAGGCAACCGTTGGGATGGAACGGATAACGGCGCCTGTGTGGACATTCGCCCATCAGGTGCCTTTGGGTCTGTGACCCAGTTCACAAAGGGTGCATTTTTTTGCCGGGGGCAGGCATGGAGGGGATGGCCCCCCGTTTCCGCGCCCGTTTCTGGACCCATTTTCAGGACATCTGTGTCAGCCGATATCGGGGTCGGCCAACAGCATCAGCGCCTTGCGGTCCAGAATGGTCAGGCTGCCGCGTCCGATATCGATCACATCGCTGCGTTTCCATTGCGAGAGCGTCTTGGAGACCGCCTCGCGGGTGGCGCCGACGAATTCGGCCAGTTCAGTCTGCGACAGGCTGAGACGGCCATCTCCGCCATCCGGGGTGAGGTAAAGCAGTTTGCGCGCCAGCCGGACGGGCATCGGCAGGAAAACCTGTTCCGACAGCTGAGTGTTCATCCAGCGCATGCGCTGACCCGCCAGGCGCAGGAGATCCCCCGCCAGATCAGGATGGGCCGCCAGCTGGCTGAGAACGTCACGGTTGCGCAGGCGGCGCAGGCGGCTTGGTTCAAGCGCGGTGGCCGTCGCGGTGCGGGGGCCGGGATCAAACAGGGCAATCTCGCCAAAGACCGCGCCCGCCCGCATGATATCAAGGGACAGTTTGCGCCCGGCGGAGGAGAGCGTGGAAAATTCCACCGCGCCGCTTACGATGGCATAAAGCGCATCGCCGTCGTCGCCCTGATCAAACAGGATATCGCCAGCCTGCAGCAGCACTTCGCTGGCCTCGCTGTCGAGGATCTCAAGCAGGCGTTCCGAGGCACCGGAGAGAAACCCGCGGTTCGGCAGCAGCCACTTGCGCCGCTTGGGCGCGCTGAGTGTCATGTCAGAGCTCAACAGCAATCAATCCCAGTTTGCGGGCGCTCAGCAATGACAATTCGTCATTTGCAAACCCGTCGAGTTCCTGAAAACGGCGTACCGCTGCGCGGGTGGGGGCATCCATCGTGGCGGTGATCTGCCCGTCATAGAGCCCGCGCACCGCCAGTGCCCGTTGCAGAGAGCCGATGAAATAGGGGCTCATCTGATCGGGACAGGGGGTTTCAAACCAGCTTTCGCGCCGCTCTTCGACGATGCTTTGGCGAGTTTCACGGCGAAACCGTGCGGGCCGTTCGATCGTGCCATCAGGGGCGACGCGGGCGGGATGCGTCATGACCTGAACAGTGACCGTTTCGATCACGGCGGGGCTTGTGTGGGTGGACCAGCAGGTGCCGGGTGGGGCGTCTGCGGGGCTTTGCGGTGGCTGGGTTTCTGTGCGGCTGACCTGCGCACCGAGCGTGCCGGTGGTGCCCGCACAGCCCGCAAGCGCGCCCATCAATAGGCCCGACAGCGCACAGCCGGCCAGCAGCCGGTGCCCATGTCTGCGCAGGTTGTCCGCCATGCCGTGTGTCCCGTGGCCCTGTGTTGCGTTGTTCCACCGAAACTATCCCAGATCCGCGCGCGGGCAAAGACCCTGATGCAGCCGCCACATCACAGTGCCAGAGAGGCAAATTCGCACTGGCGCGGCGATGGCGGGTTGGCTACAAAATCGGACGCGTAGCGAAAAAGGATACAGCTGACGATGGCAAAGATCACTTATGTCGAGCACAACGGCACCGAGCATGTGGTGGACGTGGCAAACGGGCTGACCGTGATGGAAGGCGCCCGTGACAACAATATTCCGGGCATCGAGGCCGACTGCGGCGGTGCCTGCGCCTGTTCGACTTGCCATGTCTATGTCGATGCGGCCTGGGTCGAGAAGCTGCCTGCAAAGGACGACATGGAAGAGGACATGCTGGACTTTGCCTTTGAGCCCGACCCTGCGCGCTCGCGGCTGACCTGTCAGGTCAAGGTGACCGACGATCTGGATGGTCTGGTTGTCCATATGCCGGAAAAACAGATCTGATGGTCGGGCCGTGCCCTGCGCAAGGCGAAAGCGCTGCGCGGGCGCGGCGTCTGCCGTTGGAAGGTGGGCGAGCGGCCCTGCGCCGCGCGGAGCGGCCCGCCCGGTCGGTTGATGGGCAGATCTGTCAGAAGTGGATGAAGGCGGCGGCTATGGCGGCCGCTTTCGTGTTTGTGCCCTCATTGGGGGGCAAGGGGGCTGTGGCAGAGGTGCTGCCGCAGCTGACCGAGGCGCGGTATGACGCGCCCACCCGCCATTATCCGCATGCTGTCCTGGGCGATGATGTCGAATATTCCGCGCTGGTCCTGCGCGACAGTGCTGGGACCCGTTACCGCGTTGAACTGCCGGCAGACGGGCCGGTGTTTGAGGATCTGCAACCGCGGCTGTGGGATGTGACCGGGGATGGCCGGGCAGAGGTTGTGGTGGTCGAAAGCCACCCGACGCGGGGCGCACGCCTTGTGGTCTATGGTCTGACGCAAACCGGGCTGCGCGAAATCGCCGCCACGCCCCATATCGGCACCCGCTTTCGCTGGCTGGCGCCGACCGGGGCTGCGGATATGGATGGCGATGGCCATGTCGAAATCGCCTATATCGATCGCCCGCATCTGGCACGGCTGCTGCGGGTGTGGCGCTACAGCGCGGGCGAGTTGACGGAGGTCGCCCAGACCAGCGGGCTGACCAACCACCGGATTGGTGAGGATTTCATCACGTCGGGCCTGCGCGATTGTGGTGACGGGGTCGAGATCATCACGCTCAACCCCGGCTGGAACCGGATCATTGCGACCCGACTGGTTTCCGATGGGTTGAAGACCCACGATCTTGGCGTGTTTCGGGCAGATGTCGGCCTGGGGGATGTGCTGAGCTGTACCGACCCGCAGTGATTGTCGGCCAGCCCGCACTGCAGGGCTGCGTGTATCGCTAAATTTGCAGGCATTTTGTTACCTGTTTCTTGGGAAGTGGGCCTGTCTGTTTGAGGTTTGTTCACCACTTTCGCCGTACGGTCTTGCAACAGACAACTTTCCGAACCGCAGCGGCGGATCTCGTTTGCAAGCAGGAGACAGGCGCGTGACCTTTTCACCCTATGTTCTGGGAACCGGCATTGCCGGCTGGAATTTTCTGGATCGCACCCGGACCCAGCAGCAGCAGATTTTTGAAAAGTCTCCGATACTTGACCGTGCTGTTCAGGATTTCACCAACAAGATCGACAGCATTCAGACCGCAGATCAGCTGTTGGATGACTACAATGTCCTGCAGGTTGCCCTTGGGGCGTTTGGTCTGGAGGAAGACATCGCCAACCGCGCCTTTATCAAACGGGTGCTGGAATCGGATCTGAGCGATCCACGTTCTTTTGCCAACCGATTGAACGACAACCGCTACCTTGGCCTGGCGCAGACGTTCGGTTTTGGCAGCGAGGATGGCCCGCAATTGCCCAGTGCAAGCGCGGAAAAGCCCTATGTCAACGTGGCGAGCCCCGAAGACCTGCTGTCGAACAAGACGCTCCTTAATCAGGCGCTCGATGATTTCGGCCTGCAACGGTATGCGGGGAATGAGTTCTTTTTGCAAAAGGTGCTGGAATCCGATCTCTCGGACGACAATTCCTTTGTGAACCGGCTCAGCGATACCCGGCTTGCCGATTTTGCCAGCCAGTTCAAATTCAACGCGCCGCCGGAATACACAAGCAGCATGGATGCCATGCTGGGGGAGTTCACGGCCATGAACGATGGCGCGGGGCCTGCCAACGCGGATGAGCTGCTTGGCAATGAAACCCTGCTGAATGCGGTGATCGAGACATTCGATCTGGAATACACCAACCCCATCTTCCTCAAGCGGATGCTGGAAGCGGACCCCTATGACGAAAACTCTGCTGTGCGGCAGCAGGAGGATCCGCGCGTTCTGGCCATGTCGCGCGCATTCGGCTTTGGCATGCCGGATATCAACAGTTTTTCCAGCCCGGACGAGCTGTTTGCGCGCCCTGAATTGCTGGAGGAGGTGTTGGACCAGTTCAACAACAGCAATCCGGGAGAGGATTTTCTGCGCCAGGTTCTGGAATCGGATCTGTCGGATCCGAATTCTTTCGTGAACCAGCCCGGCAACCTTGCGTTTTTCGATCTGGCCGAGGCCTATCAGACCGAATGGACGCCACCGCCCAGCAAGGTAAAGGTTCTGGCAGACGAGGTGGGCACGAAACTGTCCGGCTATGAGAACCCGCGGCAGTTTGTTTTTGACTTTGATGCCTTTGAGGCGGGGCTGGATGTGTTCAACATGAATGAGCGACAGCTGGATTTCAGCTTCATGCTCAAGGTGTTCGAGTCGGATCTGTCCTCTGAAACCTCGTATGCCAATCTCTACCGCGATCCGAATGTCCAGGCGATGGCGAATGCTTTTGCCTTCAACCCCGGCGGCAATGATCGCACCTATCCGCCCGGTTTTGCCGAAGAGATTGCCGATCTTTATACCGACCGGAACTTTGAAATTGCCATCGGTGAAAGCGACCCCAACATGCGCCTTGCGCTCGCGCTTGAGCGGGAGTTGCAGTCCATCGCGGATGCCGGGGGCAGCGAGGATGCCCATTGGTATGGGATCATTGGCTCGCCGCCGCTGAAGACGGTGTTTGAATCCGCATTGGGCCTGCCATCGAGCTTTGGTCAGCTGGATGTGGATCGACAGGTCAACGAGATGAAAGACCGGGCTTTTGCGTCCTTCGGGACGACCCATCCCGCGGACCTGCTGAAGCCGGACAAGCTGGAGGAGTTCCGCAACCGTTTCCTGTTGCTGAGCGAACTGAATTCCGACACCGCATCGGCGGGCTTCTCTGACCCGATCTTTGCGTTGTTCTGATCCTGTTGCCTCCGCGCCAGCGCAGCGCTGAGGTATACTTCAGCGCAATCAGGCGCGCAGCCGTGGTCGTGGCAGGCTGACCGGCCTTTTGCGGCGCATGGAAAAAGCCTGCGGTAAACCCCGGCGCGCCGTGGGTGTGGTCTTGCGCAAGCGGGGGCACAGATAGGCGGGGGCACAGATAGGCGGGGGCTGACAGGCCGGGGGCACGGACAGGCAGAGCATGACAGGCGGGGCATGGCAGGCGGGGTGACGCCAACAGGTTACCCTTGGGATAGCTCCCTTGGTCTAACTGGCCCGGCTGGCACGGTTGGCCCGGCTGGCAGGGGTTGCCCGGCTGGCATATTGGCAGAGTTGGCCCGGTTGGTACGGCGGCAAGAAGTGCCGGGCAGCCTCAGGACAGGAAATAGTCGACAGGCTGTAGCGGTGGGGGCACCTCTTGCCCAAGGCGGGGCGCAAGCGTCCGCTCCACGGTTCGGCAGATCGCATCCAGTGGCAGGCCGTTCACGGTTTCCCCAAAGGGTGTCGACAGCTCTTCTGTCACCTCGGCCAGGCCAAAGAACACATAGGCCACGATGCCCACGAATACCGGGGTCAGCCAACCCGCGCCATCAATCAGCGCAAAGGGCAGAAGCAGGCAGTAAAGATAGGTCGTGCGAAACACCAACAGCGAATAGACATAGGGGAGCGGAGTGGTCGCGATCCGCTCGCAGCCGGCCTGGGCCAGAGCCATGCTTGCAATGCGTTCCCCCAGCGCCTTGCGGCCAAACCCGTCATCTGCGGCGCGGCCGACTTCCACGGTCAGGCGGTCCAGCGCAGCGCAGGGTGGATGCGGGGTGGTTGCAAAATCCTCTCCCGCCCAGAACAGGACGGCAGAACGGTCATCTTGGCGGCGCAGATTGATCCTGTGCAGATGCAGAAAACCCAAGGTGAGCCGCAGGATGCGGTGGCGGGCCTCGCTGTTGCTGACAAACAGATCGCAATCGCGGCTGAGCCCGCGCATGTCGGCCACCAGCTGCCCCCAAAGCTTGCGCCCTTCCCACCAGCGATCATAGGCGGCATTGTTGCGAAACCCCAGAAACAGCGAAAGGGCGATGCCGAAAACCGCGAAGGGTGCGGCGTTGGTATGGGGCAGGCGCAGAACTTCGCTATCGATCCACAGGATCAACGCAGAGAGGGCCGAAAGACCGATGATGCGCGGCAGAATCCGGGGCAGAACAGAGCCGCGCACCGCAAACATCAACTGCATCAATCCGGGTTTGTCGCGCAGGATCATCGTGTTACGGGCTCCGTCTGGGGTTTTGGGAACGGTCTGGTCAATCGGTCCGGTTCAGTGCTGTCTTGTCCAACTCGGGACGCTGGGGGGGCTTGGGTTGTGGTGCCCCTGATATCTTTCAATACCTAGCCTGCCGAAACCGTCGCCACTTCGCAGAAAGCGGCAGGACAGAGGCATTCCCGCCAGCTGCCGTGGTTTTCCAGAAAACCACGATCTGCGTCAGGACCGCCGGATTCTTGGCGGGTAACTTCCGGACCCCAAACCGGGATCAACACCCGGTCCCTCAACAGGGTGCGCTGGTGAAGAGTGGGGGGCTGGCGTCGGGGTGCAAGGTCGGATGGGATGGCTGGGCGAGGGGGAGGCCTGCAACGAAAAACCGGGCGCATTGCGCCCGGCCACGCCCAACTGTGTGGGGCAATCTTTGATTGGTCCGAAACAGGCGGGAGAGCCTGTCTTTTGGCTACTTCAGCGCGCGCCAGCCGATGTCGCGGCGGAAAAAGCCCTGTGGCCAGTCAACGCCGTCCACCATCGCATAGGCGCGATCGCGGGCCTCTTGCAGGGTGTCGCCACGGGCGGTCACATTCAGGACACGGCCGCCAACCGCCAGAACCTTGCCGTCTTCGGCCTTGGTGCCCGCGTGAAAGACCATGTTGCTGCTGTCCTCAGGCAGGGTGTCGAGGCCTTTGATCTCGCTACCTTTTTCATAAGATCCTGGATAGCCTGCGGCGGCCATGACAACAGTGATGGCGTGATCATTGGCCCAGTTTACCTGCGCCTCACCCAGACGGCCTTCGGCTGCGGCCTGCATCAGGTCCAGCGCCTGCGCGCCGAGGCGCATCATCAGAACCTGGCATTCGGGATCGCCAAAACGGACGTTGTATTCCACCAGCCGTGGCTGGCCGTCCTTGATCATCAGGCCCGCATAAAGAACCCCCTGATAGGGCATGCCGCGCTCTGCCATCACCTTCATGGTGGGTTTGACGATTTCTTCCATTGCGCGCGCTTCGATCTCGGCGCTCAGGACCGGGGCGGGAGAATAGGCGCCCATGCCGCCTGTGTTCGGGCCGGTGTCGCCTTCGCCGACGCGCTTGTGATCCTGGGCAGACCCAATCGCCAGCACGTCTTCGCCGTCGACCAGCACAAACAACGACGCTTCTTCGCCTTCCATGAACTCTTCGATCACCACCTCGGCGCCGGCCCCACCGAAGGCGCCGCCGAACATGTCGTCGATGGCGTCGATGGCTTCGGCTTCGCTCATTGCGATAATGACGCCTTTACCTGCGGCGAGCCCGTCAGCCTTGACTACTGTTGGCGCGCCATGCTGACGCACATGTGCCTTGGCGGCGTCGGCGTCGGTGAAATGGCGATACGCTGCGGTTGGCGCATTGGCCGCATCGCAGATTTCCTTGGTGAAGCTTTTGGAGGCTTCAAGTTTCGCAGCCGCCTCGGAGGGGCCGAAAACCAGCAACCCAGCCTCGCGCAGCCTGTCTGCAACCCCGGCCGCCAGCGGGGCTTCTGGCCCGATGATCACGAAGTCGATGGCGTTTTCCTCGGCGAAATTGGCCACCGCATTACCGTCTTCGATGTCAAAGGCGGCACAATCCGCGATCTGGGCGATGCCTGCGTTGCCCGGGGCCACGATCAGCTTGTCGCATTTTGGGTTTTGCATCACCGCCCAGGCCAGAGCATGTTCGCGCCCGCCGCTGCCAAGGATGAGGATGTTCATTTGCGTCTTCTCCGATCTGCCTGAGCCCGTGGCCTCCCACCGCGCGGCGGGGCTTGCCTTGCTTGCAGCGGGTTCTATGCTGCGCGGACCTTCAAAACAAGAACTCAGTACGCGCCCCGGCGCCGCAGGAGAGCAGCCCCAGTATGTCAGACCTGTTTGATGATCCCGCCCCATCCGACCGGCCCGGCCAGAACGCCCCCGAATTCACGGTTTCGGAGATCTCTGGCGAGGTAAAGCGCACGCTGGAAGGGACGTTTGGCCGCATCCGTGTCAAAGGCGAGGTGGGCCGTGTCTTCAAGGCCCGATCCGGGCATCTTTACTATGACATTAAGGATGATCGCTCGGTCCTGGCCTGTACGACCTGGAAGGGCCAGATCAGCAGCCTGTCGGTGGTGCCAGAAGAAGGGCTGGAGGTGGTCGTCACCGGCCGGCTGACCGCCTTTGGCGGGCAGTCCAAATACAACATGAACGTGGACGAGGTGGCGGTTGCGGGGCAGGGCGCGCTGATGGCGCTCTTGGAAAAACGCAAGAAACAGCTGGAGGCTGAGGGTCTCTTTGCGCCAGAGCGAAAGAAACCGCTGCCCTATCTGCCGCAGATCATTGGTGTTGTCACCTCGCCATCGGGCGCGGTGATCCGGGATATTCTGCACCGGCTGCGCGACCGATTTCCGCGCAAGGTGCTGGTGTGGCCTGTCGCGGTGCAGGGGGCGAACTGCGCCGTGGAAGTGGCGCGTGCAATCGATGGCTTTAACCAGCTCACACCGGGAGGGGCGCTACCGCGTCCTGATCTGATCATCGTGGCGCGCGGCGGTGGCTCGATCGAGGATCTCTGGGGCTTTAACGAAGAAATCGTGGCACGGGCCGCAGCAGGCAGCCAGATCCCGCTGATTTCTGCGGTGGGCCACGAGACGGACACCACGCTGATCGATTTTGTCTCTGACAGGCGGGCGCCCACGCCGACGGCGGCGGCAGAACTGGCCGTTCCTGTGCGACTGGAGCTGCTGGGCTGGGTGGAACAGCAGGGGGCACGGCTGACGCGCGGGGCTGGCCAGGCGGTGCAAATCCGGCGCCAGCGGCTGAACGACCTGTCCCGCGCCCTGCCCAAACCCGATACCTTGCTGGAAACCCCGCGCCAGCGGCTGGACCAGGTGTCCTATCGCCTTCCGGATGCGTTGATCCGGGGTGTCGACCGGCGCCGCCTCAAGCTGAGCGAAGCCGCCGCCTCGCTGCGCCCGGCGACCTTGCGCCAGCTTGTGCAGGGGCGTCGGGATGGATTGAAAAACCTGTCTTCCCGGCTCAGCCTGCGCCCGATTGAGCGCGAAGTCGCCCGTCAGGGTGACAGGTTGACCCAACTCGCGCAGCGAATGAACGCATTGCAGGGCCAACGCCTGCAGCAGGCGCGCCGGGGGCTGGATGCCACTGGCAGGCAGTTGGAGATCCTGAGTTATAAAGCCACGCTTGAGCGCGGATATGCGGTTGTGCGTCATGGCAGCGACGTGGTGACACGGGCCGCCGGGGCCAGGGGGGCAGATCATCTGCGAATCGAGTTTGCCGATGGCGAGATCGCCGTTCACCCGGATGGCTCTGACGCAGGTGCAAAAACCGTCCGGCAGAGCACCGTGCAAACGCCTGCACCGTCCAAACCTGCCGCGCGCAAGCCAAAGGCGGATCCGGGTCAGGATGATGGCGGGCAGGGTACACTGTTCTAGGGTCAGGATGCAGTGATTGGGGAAGGTCCGGCGCGGCGGCTAAGCGGTTGCTCTTAGACGCCGACCTCCGGCCCCAGGCAGATCATTTCCTCTTCAACCTCATCGGCCTCGTACAGTTGGGTTTCCTCAGGGTCGCCTTCAAACTGTGCAACCAATCCGCCCTGATCCAGGGTGAAGACCCAGCATTGGGGCGAGCCGATGGTGTCATAGACGAAACAGATCTGATCCCCCTTGGGATACCATTCGCCGTCCTGGCACCTGCCATCCAGAAAAGACCAGATCACACGTCGGCCGGGCAGATAGCGCTCAACCCCGTAGGCAACACCATCAAAGCCGTAAAACAGCGTGCGCCCTTGGGTGTAGCGGTCAAATTCCTCGGCACCGAGCGGTGCAGCCTTTGCGTCAGGGCCCATCAACAGGCCAAGAGACAGCGGGAACAAGAGAATCAGTTGCAGGTGTCGCATGGGTCAACTGTGCCAGAGCGGCGCCATTCTGGCCAATTTTGTGCCTTTGTGAGCCGCGGCCCTTTGCGTCGCGTCACCTTTGACCGCGGACATCTACAGGGTCAGGGTGATGTCGTCGGGCAAGTAAGGGACTGAACATCATGGCATTTGACGGGTTTGGGGCGCTTTCGGGTGGGGCGGGGGTGTCCCTTGCGGTGGCGGCCGTGTTTGCGGTGATTTACCTGCCGATGGCGGCGGGGGCCGCTGGTCCTTTCCGCAGTCTCAGTAAAACGCTCTCGGTGGCCTTTCTGGCCCTTGCAGCCGCCCTTGGCGGTGCGCCCTGGCTGTTGGTGCTGGCGCTTGGGCTATGTGCGGCGGGGGATTTTTGCCTGTCACAGGAGGGCGAGACGAGCTTCATGGCCGGTGTCGGGGCCTTTGCTGCGGGGCATCTGGCCTATGTGGCCCTGTTTTTGAGCATTGGCGAAAGTGATCCAACGCGCTTGATCAGCGGTGTGGGACCTGCGTTTGTTGCGGGTTTTGCCGTCGTCGGCCTGTTCATGGCCTGGCTTCTTGCACCGCGTGCTGGTGATCTGAAGGTGGCGGTGCTTGCTTATGTGCCGATCATCCTTGCAATGGGGGTGGCGGCGTTGACGCTGCCGCCGGTGGCAGGCCTTGCACTGGTGCTGCCGGCTGCGCTTGCCTTCATGGCGTCTGACATCACGCTTGCCTTTGAAACCTTCGTGCTGGCAGAGGATCATCCGGCGCGGCGTGCCACGCCCTATGCGGTCTGGCCGCTTTATTGGGGGGCGCAGGCGGCGTTTTTGCTGGCATTTTCCTGACGTGATCTGCGCGTGGTCCTTTGCACTTGCCCCAAAAGGGGATTAGGTGTCCGCAGGTAAAGACCAAGACATCTGAATGCGGAGACCGAGATGGCGTTTTTCTCAAAACTGAAGGATCGGCTGTTCAAGTCGTCAGCCAAGCTTGAGAAGGGGCTGGACGCCATTGTCGAGGAAGGCGCGGAGGCTGCTGTTTCTCAGCCGGATGTGTCGCCGGAACCGGCCCCTGTTGAAACCCCTGTCGAAACTCCGGCAGAGCCACCGGTCGAAGCCCCGGTTGCACCGCCCGTCGAAATCCCTGCCGAGACCCCGAAGGAAACCCCAGCCGAAGCGCCCAGCGAAGTGCCGACAGCGCCTGCGCAGGAGGACAAGGTTCAGCCTGCGCCCGTCCGGACGGAGCCGGTGGCAAAACCGATGCCAAAGCCCAGCCTGACCCCGGTCTCAACGCCCAAACCAGAGCCGGTTGAGACCCCCAAGGCGGGCCTGCTGGGGCGTCTGATCGGACGGGGCAAGGCAGAAGAGCCGCGCCGCGTGCTGGATGATGAGATGCTCGAACAGCTTGAGGATCTGCTGGTCGGGGCGGATATGGGCGTGGATACCGCTTTGCGTGTGACCGCCAATATGGCTGAGGGACGTTATGGCAAGCGGCTGTCCGCGCGCGAGATCAAGGAACTCCTTGCTGGTGAGGTGGCCCGCATCATGGAGCCAGTCGCCCGCCCGATGCCCATTTACGAAAAACGCCCGCAGGTGGTTCTGGTGGTTGGGGTCAACGGCTCTGGCAAGACCACCACGATTGGCAAGCTGGCCAGCCAGTTCAAGGCGGCCGGCAAGAAGGTGGTGATTGCGGCAGGTGACACATTCCGTGCCGCTGCGGTGGAACAGCTGCAGGTCTGGGGCGACCGTGCAGGCGTTCCGGTTCTGACAGCGCCAGAAGGGTCTGACCCCGCAAGCCTTGCGTTTGATGCCATGACCCGCGCACAGGAGGACGGTGCGGATCTGTTGATGATCGACACCGCCGGACGCTTGCAAAACCGCGCGGATCTGATGGAAGAACTGGCCAAGATCGTGCGCGTGATCCGCAAAAAGGATGAAACCGCGCCGCATAATACCCTGTTGGTGCTGGATGCGACGACCGGTCAGAATGCGCTCAACCAGGTTGAAACCTTCCAAAAGCTCGCGGATGTTTCCGGTCTGGTGATGACCAAACTGGACGGAACGGCCAAGGGCGGCGTTTTGGTTGCGCTGGCCGATAAGTTCGGCTTGCCGATCCACGCCATCGGCGTCGGCGAGCAGATTGATGATCTGGCACCCTTTGATCCAGAGGAATTCGCCGCAGCCCTGACAGGTCTAGAGGGCTCCTGAGCCGGGCCCTATTGGGTCCGACTGTGCCATGGCCCAGATCTAGGGGTCTTCGTGATGGCTGAAAATACCCCGTGGGGCAGCACTGCCCCGTCGGATCCGTGTTTTTGTAAAGGTATTTGGCGTGAGCGATTGGCTGATCTCGCTTGAAGGCACTGAGGCGGGGCATCATGTTGCGCTGGGGCTGGCGCTGATGGCGGCGCTTCTTCACGCGTTGTTTGGGGCGCTGCAAAAAGGGCGTTATGATCCCTGGCTGTCGCGGGGCGCGATTGATTTCTCCTACGGGATGATGGCGATGCCGGTGGCGCTTTTTGTTGTGCCCTGGCCCGAACCCCATATGTGGCCGATCTTTGCGGGTGTCTGGGTGATCCATGTCCTTTACAAGATCTTGCAGGGGCTGGCCTACAGTCGGGGCAGCTATACGGTGGTTTACCCTGTGGTGCGCGGAACGGGGCCGTTGTTTACCGTGTTGGGCGCATCCGTCCTGTTTGACGAGCGTTTCACGCCAGTGCAGTGGCTTGGTGTTGCGGTGCTTCTTGCGGGGATCTTTGGTCTCGCGCTCTATAATTACCGTAATCTGACCCATAATCGCGAGACCCTGACCAGTGCGCTGGCGCTGGCTGTGGCGACCGGTGTGTTTGTGGCGCTCTACACCACCTATGACGCCTACGGCATCCGTGCGACGGCCGATCCGTTCACCTTTCTGGCGTGGTTCTTCTTTATCGACGGGCTGGCGATGCCCCCTTATGCCTATCTGCGCTGGCGGGCGATGTCGCCGCGGCCTGACCCCAAACCGCTGATGGCGAAGGGGCTCCTGGGCGGGGTGATCGCCTTTGGCTCTTTTGGCGCGGTGATGCTGGCGACCCGGCTCGACAAGGTGGGTGAGGCGGCTGTTCTGCGGGAGACATCCACGGTGTTTGCCGCGCTCATTGGTTGGCTGGTGCTGAAGGAGACTGTCGGTCCACGTCGCATCGCCCTGATGGCTTTGATCGCGCTAGGCGCCGTGATAGTGGAGATGGGCGGATGATCTGCCCGGACATCACCATCGTATGATAGGCAGATAGGTTGAAGACATTGGTCTGACAACCCAGATTTCGCAGAACGAAGCGCGACCGCCGGTGATCCGCGGGCGCAACAGGCAGGAGATCCCATGGCGGGCAAACCCATCAACCCAACCCTGAAACTGGTGCTGGAATACGGCCCGCTTGTTGCGTTTTTCGCAGGCTACCTGCTGCTGCGTGACGAGGTGTTTCTGATTGGGGGCAGCGAGTATGACGGTTTCATCGTGGTGACTGCCGGGTTCATTCCGATCATGATCGCCTCTACCCTCGCGCTGTGGCGGCTGACCGGGCATATTTCCAAGATGCAGGTGGGCACGCTTGTGATCGTGGTGCTGTTTGGTGGTCTTTCGGTTTGGTTCAACGATGAACGCTTCTTCAAGATGAAGCCGACGATCCTCTATGTGCTTTTGGGGGCGGCCTTGGCGATCGGCCTGATGCGGGGCCAGAGCTATCTCAAGGTGATGATTGACGAACTGATGCCGCTGCAAGACGCGGGTTGGATGATCCTAACCCGGCGCCTGTGCTATTTCTTCTTTGCGCTGGCGGTCACAAATGAGCTGATCTGGCGCACGCAGAGCACGGACACCTGGGTCTATTTCAAGACCTTTGGGCTGTCGCTTGCGATGTTTGCGTTTTTCATGACCCAGGCCCGCGTGTTCCAGGCCTACGCGCTGCCGGACGCGGACGAAGACGAGGGCTGATCGCCTCAAAGGACCGTGAGCGCTCCGCAACCAGATGGGGCGGGCTGTCACAAATGGCATCTCTGGTGACGCCTCGCGCCCGGTGCTGACGCGGACGTGATGAATTTGAACAGCAGCAGCCCCTGCTGTGAGGGTTGCTGGGCTTGACCCAAGGGCTGATTGGGCGTATCCGGCAGACATTGATCGTGGCGATTTGTTACCGGATTGCGGGCCACGTTAAACAATCCCGCTAAAGAGGTCAGGATGTGAAGGACCCCCTTTCGCTTGGCCGAACGGGGGTTTTTTGATGCGCGGATGGCGCAAGGAGTGATGAGATGAGCGAGAGCTGGAACAAACGCACCAAACTGGTTCACGGCGGCACCCGCCGCAGCCAGTACAACGAAGTCAGCGAAGCAATCTTTCTGACGCAGGGCTTTGTCTACGAAAACGCCGAACAGGCCGAGGCACGGTTTATCGAAACCGGCGAGGATGAATTCATCTATGCCCGCTATGGCAACCCAACCGTTGCCATGTTCGAAGAGCGGATCGCAGCGCTTGAGGGGGCAGAAGATGCCTTTGCCACGGCGTCCGGCATGGCGGCGGTCAACGGCGCGCTCACCTCGATGCTGAAGGCGGGCGATCATGTTGTTTCGGCCAAGGCGCTGTTTGGCTCCTGTCTTTACATCCTTGAAAACATCCTGACCCGCTTTGGGGTCGAGGTGACGTTTGTGGACGGCACCGATCTTGACGCCTGGCGCGCGGCGATGCGCCCGGACACCAAGGCTGTGTTTTTCGAATCCATGTCGAACCCCACCCTTGAGGTGATCGACATCAAAGCCGTGGCAGAGATTGCCCATTCGGTCGGCGCGACCGTTGTGGTGGATAATGTGTTCTCAACACCCGTCTTCTCTGACGCGATCGCGCAGGGGGCCGATGTCGTGGTCTATTCCGCGACCAAGCACATTGACGGGCAGGGCCGTGTTCTGGGCGGCGTCATCCTTGGGACACGCGATTTTATCCGCGGGACTGTCGAGCCCTACATGAAGCACACCGGCGGTAGCCTCAGCCCGTTTAGCGCCTGGACCCTGTTGAAGGGGTTGGAGACCATCACGCTGCGGGTGAATGCACAGGCCGAGAGCGCACTGCAGATCGCCGAAGCACTGAACGGTCACCCGGCGCTGGAGCGCACGATCTATCCCGGTCTGGCGGACCACGCCCAAAACGCCCTTGTCCAAAGCCAGCTTGGCGGCAAGGGGGGCACTGTTTTGTCTCTGGATCTCAAGGGCGGCAAGGAGGCTGCGTTTACCTTCCTCAATGCGCTGACCATTCCGGTGATTTCCAACAACCTTGGTGATGCGAAATCCATCGCAACCCATCCGGCGACCACCACGCACCAGCGGCTTTCCGACGTGCAGAAGGATGATCTGGGCATCACACCGGGTCTGGTGCGGTTCTCTGTCGGTCTGGAAGATACGCAGGACCTGATCGCGGATCTGACGCAGGCCCTTGCTGCGGCGTCCGCCTGAAAACGACCCAGTCGGGGGGGCGGGCTTGCCGCGGCCCCGATTGGCACCAGATAAACCTGTGACGATGAGTGGTGCCATCACTGTGGCGGCGATGCAGCCCGCCTGACCCTGGGTCGGATTTGAAAACCGGGACGGATTGGCGTCAGATACGACGCTTTTGAATGATCTGTTTTGCGATCCTGCGCGTAACACTCTAAAAGCACACCTGCTGCCTATTGGAGGGCGGCATCAGCGGAGGTCTCTGTTTCATGAACTCTCACACGCGTAACCTGTCCAAGGCGCCGGATCGGGCGGATGCGGAGCAGGCGTTGGAGCTGCTGCGCCAGTGGGCCAGCACCGCAACAGAGACCGAGATCGCGCAGCTGAACCCGGCTGTGGCCCGCCTGCTGCCGAATGCCCCCCTTGGCAACTACCCGGATCTGTCCCGGAACTACCCCGACGGTTTTGAAGCGGATGCCGCGTATCGCGCGACCCTGCCTGATCTGCAAAACGGCCCCTCCAGCCTGATCCGCGGCGCGCATGAACAGATCCAGCATGTGGGCATTTCGAACTTTCGATTGCCGATCCGCGTACACACACGCGACAATGGCGATCTGACGCTTGAGACCAGTGTGACGGGCACTGTCAGCCTTGAGGCTGACAAGAAGGGCATCAACATGTCCCGCATCATGCGGTCCTTCTACAAACACGCTGAGCGGACTTTCAGCTTTGAAGTGATGGAAGCTGCGCTGGACGACTATCTGTCGGATCTCGAAAGCTATGACGCGCGGTTGATGATGCGTTTCTCGTTCCCGATGAAGGTGGAGAGCCTGCGCTCTGGTCTGGCCGGGTATCAGTATTACGATATCGCACTGGAACTGGTGGACCACGGCGGACAGCGCACCAAGATCCTGCATCTGGACTATGTGTATTCTTCGACCTGCCCCTGTTCGCTGGAATTGAGCGAGCATGCCCGCAGCGCTCGTGGTCAATTGGCGACGCCGCATTCTCAGCGGTCTGTGGCCCGGATTTCACTTGTAGTGGAAGGGGATACGCCCTGCCTGTGGTTTGAGGACGTCATCGAACACTGTCGCCGCGCGGTTCCGACCGAAACCCAGGTCATGGTCAAGCGCGAGGACGAGCAGGCCTTTGCCGAGCTGAACGCCGCCAACCCGATCTTTGTCGAAGACGCAGCGCGCCTGTTCTGTGAGGCGCTGCAGTCTGATCCGCGCATTGGCGATTTCCGCGTCATCGCGAGCCATCAGGAAAGCCTGCACAGCCACGATGCCATCAGCGTGCTGACCCAAGGCGACACCTTTGCCGCGCAAAGCATCGATCCCAAACTGTTTGCGACACTGATCCATCAGGGCTGAGCCATCGGAAGGGGCTGGTGTGTCCCTCGAACGTTATCAAGATCGTCCGCCCCATCGGCGGGCGATTTTGCGTTTCCGCCAGACGCGATCGTAAAAATTGGGCACCTTCAGTGAATTTCTGCGATGCGGCGAGATTTGTGCTGCAGCGCAGTGCGAATCTGCTAGGCTTTCTGGATATGAGAGGCAGTTTGATCTGCCTCCACCACGGCGCCAGTGTTCTGGGCTGTAGTTGCCCGTGCGTTTGGTCCTGCCATCGATTGGCGGAGGTTCTCCGCCAGATAGGGAGACGTTCATGATTGCCTTTTTCAACTTTTCCGACATGCCCAGAACCCCAGCTGCAATGGCGGGAACCATTGTGGGCCAGAACCTGCGTTTTTGGCGGGGCGCGATCTCAATGATGGGGGCGGTCCCTGCAGCACAGGTCGAGCTGGCCCAATCCGTCTGGGGGCTTGGGGCGTCTGCTGCTGTCGCTGCGCCTGATGCTGTTGCCGTTCAAAAACCGACGACCAAACCCGCAGCGAAGCCAGCCGCACGACGCAAGAGCGTGGCTCGCAGCAAGGCAAAACCAATATCGCGTAAGGCGGCGACAAAGCAGGCAACGCCGCAGACTGCACCCGCACGGACCGCAGCCAGCAAGGCTGCGCCTGCAAAGGCAACATCGGCCAGCAAACCTTTTGCCAGCCAGAGAAAGACGCAGGGCGACCCCGCAGGTGCGACGTCCAACACAGATGCCACGCGCCCGTCTGCCGCAAAGGCAAAGCCAACCCGCCCGACGCCGGTTCGCAGGCGCCACAGGGCACCGTCCAAGCCGGCAGAAATGCCAGCGGCCGCTTCCAGTTTGCAGGCGGAGCAATCCAGCGAACGACAGGCGGTGTCGCCATCCGCTACCGCCACAAAGGTCGCAGGCGATTTCAAGGCCGCACCCAAGGCTGCGCCCGCACCGACCCCGCAAGCGACGGCTGAGACAGGCAAACCTGTGCCACAGGTGAAGAAAACCACCCCACCAAAGAGTTGATCCAAACCGCGATGGCTTGACTTCACCTGCCGCTGAGGCCAACGCTGCGCCCATGTTGGATCTGCGTCCGGTCGGATATGTCATTGGCCTTTTGGTGGCTATTCTTGGGGCAACCATGGTGTTTCCCCTCGCAGTCGACCTGTATGACGGGCAGGGCGAATGGCCGGTCTTTCTGGAAAGTGCGGTGATTACCATTCTTGGTGGCGGTCTGATCGCCCTGAGCTGTGCCAATGGCGTGCGTGAAGGTCTGACGATCCAGCAGACGTTTCTTCTGACGACATTGGTCTGGGTGGCGCTGCCGTTGTTTGGGGCCATCCCGCTTATGCTGGGCGCAACCGAACTGCGGTTTGTGGATGCGTTTTTTGAAGCGATGTCAGGCTTGACGACCACGGGCTCTACCGTGATTTCGGGCCTTGATGATCTGCCCCGCGGCCTGCTGTTGTGGCGCGGTATCCTGCAGTGGCTGGGCGGGATTGGCATCATCGTTGTTGCGATGGTGTTCCTGCCCGAACTGCGCGTTGGGGGTATGCAGATTTTCAAGTCCGAAGCCTTTGACACGATGGGGAAAATCCTTCCTCGCGCGCAGGCAATCGCGAAACAGATCTCGCTGATCTATGTCGGGCTGACAGTGGCCTGTATGGTGGTCTATCTGGCACTGGGCATGGAGCCCTTTGACGCTTTGGTGCATGCGCTCACCACCTGTTCAACCGGTGGGTTCTCCAATTATGATGCGTCGTTTGGGACATTCTCTGGCGCACCGGAATATGCAGCATCCGTTTTTATGATCCTCGCGGCCCTTCCGTTTGTGCGCTATGTCCAGTTGATCAACGGTCAGTCCCGCCCATTGATCCGTGACAGCCAGATCCGCGCATTCCTTGCGACCATCGCCATTTTGGTTGTCGTGACCTCTTGCGTGCTGGTTTACGTCTTTCCCCATCATCCGGAACAGGCCGTCCGCGAAGCACTGTTCAATATCACCTCGATCATTTCAGGCACCGGATACGCCAGCGTGGATTACATGGGGTGGGGCAGTTTTCTTGTCACTATGTTCTTCTTCATCGGCTTGATCGGGGGATGTGCGGGTTCGACGGCCTGTTCAGTCAAGATCTTTCGGTACCAGCTGCTGTTTGCCTCTGTCCGGGTCCAGATCCAGCGGATCCACTCGCCGCATGGGGTGTTCATCCCCCGCTACGAGGGGCGCGCGGTCGACAATGAGGTGCTGAGTTCGGTGATCTCGTTCTTCATGTTCTTTGTGGTGACGCTGGGGATCGTGTCCTGGGCGTTGGCTCTGACCGGGCTTGATTTCATCACCGCCGTTTCTGGCGCGGCCACTGCGGTGGCCAATATCGGGCCGGGGCTGGGCGACACCATTGGACCTGCCGGTAATTTCTCGACCCTCAATGATGGGGCCAAGTGGATTCTGAGTGCGGCAATGTTGATCGGTCGATTGGAATTGATGGCCGTTTACGCCATTCTGACGATCCGTTTCTGGCGTAGCTAGTCGATCTGACGAATGCATTGTTGAAACACGCATCAAAACTGCGTGTGAGCCCGTCAATCTGCCATGTATCATTACAATCGGTAGACTTGCCCTCCGTTGGCCGCTCGCATATGAGGCGGGGAGTTGAAACCCGCAAGCGCACGGAGAGTTTTGCCCCATGCCCGTTCTTGTGATGAAATTCGGCGGCACATCTGTCGCCAACCTTGACCGCATCCGCCGCGCTGCCAAGCGTGTGGGCGTCGAAGTGGCCAAAGGCTATGACGTGATCGTCATCGTGTCTGCCATGTCTGGCAAGACAAACGAGCTGGTGGGTTGGGTCAATGAAACCTCGCCGCTTTATGATGCGCGTGAATATGATGCTGTTGTGTCCTCCGGGGAAAATGTCACCGCCGGTCTGATGGCGCTGACCCTGCAGGAAATGGATGTGCCTGCACGCAGCTGGCAGGGCTGGCAGGTGCCGCTGAAAACCAACAGCGCGCACAGTCAGGCGCGGATCGAGGAGATCCCGACCGACAACATCAATGCCAAATTTGGTGAAGGCATGCGTGTGGCGGTTGTCGCAGGCTTTCAGGGGATCAGCCCGGAAGGCCGGATCACCACTCTGGGGCGGGGTGGATCCGACACCACTGCGGTGGCCTTTGCCGCGGCCTTTGATGCGGAACGCTGCGACATTTATACCGACGTGGATGGTGTCTACACCACCGATCCGCGGATCTGCGACAAGGCTCGCAAGCTTGATAAGATCGCATTCGAAGAGATGCTGGAACTCGCCTCTCTGGGGGCAAAGGTGCTTCAGACCCGCTCGGTCGAGCTGGCGATGCGCTACAAGGTGAAACTGCGCGTTCTGTCCAGTTTCGAGGAACAATCGGACGAGGCCGGAACTCTGGTCTGCGACGAGGAGGAAATCATGGAATCCAATGTTGTGGCCGGTGTGGCCTATTCCCGTGACGAAGCCAAGCTGACCGTCCAGTCGGTTGCAGACCGTCCCGGTATTGCGGCGAACATCTTTACCACGCTGAGCGATGCAGGCGTGAACGTCGATATGATCGTGCAGGATATCTCGGACGAGGGTCGCACCGACATGACCTTCTCTTGTCCGACGGATCAGGTGGCCCGAGCCGAGCAGGCGCTGCAGGCGATCAAGGAAAAGGGCGAGCTGAACTATGCAGAGCTGCTGGCAGACAAGGATGTCGCCAAGGTGTCTGTCGTAGGGATCGGCATGCGCTCGCAGTCCGGTGTGGCGGCCAAGATGTTCAAGGTGCTTTCTGATGAAGGAATCAACATCAAGGTGATCACCACCTCCGAAATCAAGATTTCGGTGCTGATTGACCGGAAATACATGGAACTTGCTGTTCAGGCGCTGCATGATGCGTTTGAATTGGACAAGGCGGCCTGATCCATTATTGGCCGACTGACACCAGAATTGTGTGAACGGCCCTATGGTAAAAGCGACCGAATCTGAAAGCCGCAACCTGTTGATGCGGTTGCGCGAGGCCATGGCTGGCGATGACGCCGGCCAGGCCCGGCTGGACAAGATCACCCAGCTGATCGCGGACAGCATGCATTGCGAGGTGTGCTCGGTCTATCTGTTCCGCGATGATGAGACGCTTGAACTCTGTGCGACACAGGGCCTGAACGTCGAATCCGTGCACCAGACCCGTATGCGCATCGGCGAAGGTCTGGTGGGGCGCGTGGCGAAGTTTGGCAAGGTGGTGAACACACCTGACGCCCCCAGCGCCAAGGGCTTTCGCTATATGCCGGAGACGGGAGAGGAGCGGTATGCTTCTTTCCTCGGGGTTCCGATCCAGCGCCTTGGCGAAATGCTCGGCGTGCTTGTTGTCCAGTCCAAAGAGGCGCGCGAGTTCTCCTCTGATGCGGTTTATGCGCTGGAGGTCGTGGCCATGGTCATCGCCGAGATGACCGAGCTTGGCGCCTTTGTCGGTGAGGGTGCGGCGTTGTCGCCCCTGCACCAGCAGCCCGTGCTCTTGCGTGCGACGATCGCGCAGGAGGGGGCCGTTGAAGGCCACGTCTGGCTGCACGAACCACGCGTCGTTGTCACCAACCCGATTGCCGATGATCCCCACCGCGAGCTGGAACGCCTGCATGAGGCTGTGGAAGAGCTGCGTGTGGGTGTCGACAAGATGCTCGAAGTCACCCAGACCGGTGACAAGGAGCAGTTGCAGGTTCTTGAGGCCTACCGGATGTTTGCGAATTCCAAAGGCTGGATGCGCCGGATGGAAGAGGACATCGGCCGCGGTCTGAGCGCCGAGGCAGCCGTGGAAAAGGAACAGTCGCAGGCGCGCGCGCGCATGTTGCAAGTGCAGGATGCCTATCTGCGCGAGCGGTTGAGCGATCTTGATGACCTGTCCAACCGCCTGCTGCGCATCCTGACGGGGCAGGGCAGTGCAACCGGGGCAGAAATGCCCGATGATCCGGTTCTGGTCGCCCGCAATATCGGCCCAGGTGAGTTGTTGGAATACGGGCGTTCCTTGCGTGGTATCGTGCTGGAAGAGGGCTCTGTGGGCTCTCACGCCGCGATCATTGCCCGCGCCCTGGCAATTCCATTGGTTGTCCGCACAAAGCGCATCACCAATGAGGCGCTGAACGGTGATCATATCATGGTCGATGGCGAGCAGGGGGTCGTGCACCTGCGGCCAGACGATACCGTTGTCGGCGCATTTCGGGACAAGATCGCGATGCAGGCCAAGGCGCAGGAGCGCTATGCCTCCATCCGTGACAAAAAGGCGATCACCCGTGACGGCTCGCGCGTGCATCTGCTGATGAACGCTGGCCTGATGGCAGATCTGCCGTCGCTTGAAAACTCTGGCGCCGAAGGCGTGGGGCTGTTCCGGACCGAACTGCAGTTTCTGGTGCGCAACCAGATGCCCAAGCGGTCTGAACTTGTTGCACTTTATCAGCGGGTTCTGGATTCGGCCGGGGGCAAGCGGGTGGTGTTCCGTACGCTTGATATCGGGTCGGACAAGGTTCTGCCCTACATGAAGCCAACGGATGAGCCCAACCCTGCGCTTGGGTGGCGGGCCATTCGCGTCGGTCTGGACAAGCCGGGCGTGATGCGGATGCAGTTACAGGCGCTGATCCGCGCGGCGAACGGGCGGCCATTGTCGATCATGTTCCCGTTTGTGGCGCAGTTTGAAGAGTTCCGCGACGCCAAGGCCGAGGTCGACAAGACCATCGAGCGCGAGCGCCGCCTGGGGCATGCGTTGCCGTCCAAGTTGGAAGTGGGCGCGATGCTTGAGACCCCATCGCTGGCCTTTGCTCCGCAGAAGTTTTTTGACGAGGTAGAGTTTCTGTCCATCGGCGGGAATGACCTTAAGCAGTTCTTTTTCGCGGCTGACCGTGAAAATGAACGGGTGCGCAGGCGCTATGATACGCTCAATGTCAGCTACCTTAGCTTTATCGCCCAGATCGTTGAACGCTGCGAGATTTCCGGCACACCGCTCAGCTTCTGTGGCGAGGATGCAGGGCGGCCGATCGAGGCCGTCTGCCTGGCTGCGATGGGATTGCGGATCCTGTCGATGCGGCCTGCGTCGGTTGGTCCTGTGAAGTCGCTGTTGATGCGTGTTGACCTGGGTGAACTGCGCAAAATCATCACCGATGCCCGTCATCGCGGCGATCAAACTGTCCGTCCGGCGGTGATGCAGTATCTGCGCGAAATCTGATCCAGTTCAGTGAATTTTACGGTAGCGGGAGCCTCTCGGGGCTCCCGCCTTTTTGTTTCTGATGGAAATTTGATTCAATCTATTGGTGTTTGTCTTGTAGTTTTCCACGTGGGATCTACGGCTCGGCTCCTGTCTTGGGTTGTCTTTTTCTGATAATTAGTGCGCGAAGATATGCGCATATCAGCGGTTTCTTGGGAAACGATTTACAAATATCGACAAAAGCGGCGTTCTTCGTTCAGATGCGAAGAATTCTCACTATGGGTGAGTGTTCCAGAAAGATACCCAGATTTATCCACAGGAGCGAAGGGCCGTCGTCCTGTCCAGTAACTCTCTGATTTTGCTGACGGCATGAGGTACCGATCTGGTCTGAATATGCTTGTCGGGGAGAGGTTCTCTACATCAACTCTGCCCGTTAGGGGTTTGTTAACCGGCGTTAATTTCACCGCTTCGACCGGCATTCAAGCGGTGATGGGACTGCGAGAGAGAAACTCCGGCGCAAGGGTTTGGGCAAAAGGTGAAGATTTTCTTAAGGCAAAGTCCGGCTTCACGGAAAAGCTTCAAGCATGAAATTTTAAACTTGAAATGTATTGCCAGCCGCATATTCTGACTGCAGCCAAGATTGCAGGAGGGAGTGCATCATGAAAATCGCCTGTCTGGGAGGCGGCCCCGCCGGTCTGTATTTTGCGATCTCGACCAAGCTGCGTCAGCCGGATGCTGAAATCACGGTATTCGAACGAAACAAGCCTGATGACACCTTTGGTTGGGGCGTGGTGCTGTCGGATGATGCGCTCGAAAACTTGACCGCCAACGATCCGGTGAGCGCCGAAAAGATCCGCGATAAATTCGCCTATTGGGACGATATCGCAGTGGTTCACGGCGGTGTGCGGACAGTTTCCGGGGGGCATGGTTTCGCCGGGATCGGGCGCAAGGCGATGCTGATCATCCTGCAAGAGCGGGCCCGTGAATTGGGCATTGATCTGCAATTCGAGACAGAGGTCGGCCCGGCGGCGTCCTATCAGGCGGATTATGATCTGGTGGTGGCCTGTGACGGTCTGAATTCTCGTGTGCGCAGCGAATTTGCGGAACACTTCAAACCCAACATCGATGTGCGCCCCTGCAAATTTATCTGGCTGGGTACGAAACAGAAATTTGACGACGCCTTCACCTTTATCTTCGAGAGGACCAAGCATGGCTGGATGTGGATCCACGCCTATCAATTCGATGCCGACACCGCGACGGTGATTGTCGAATGCTCTGCTCAGACCTGGGAAAACTGGGGCTTTGAAGCGATGAGCAAGGAAGAGATCCTGCGGACCTGCGAGGCGATTTTTGCTGATCATCTGGGTGGCCATGCCCTGATCTCCAATGCGGATCACCTGCGCGGTTCTGCGGTCTGGATCAACTTCCCCCGTGTGTTGTGCGAAACATGGCACCATGAAAACGTTGTTCTGTTGGGCGACGCTTCTGCGACGGCGCATTTCTCCATCGGGTCGGGGACGCGACTGGCCTTTGACAGTGCGATTGCGCTTGCAGAATTCATCACCACCGAACCAACGCTGGAGCAGGCCTTTGTGCGCTATCAGGAGGAGCGGCGGCTGGATGTGTTGCGCCTGCAATCAGCTGCGCGCAACTCGTTGGAATGGTTTGAAGAGGTCGAGCGCTATCTGGATATGGATCCGGTCCAGTTCAACTACTCTTTGTTGACGCGATCACAGCGGATTTCACACGAGAATTTGCGTCTGCGCGACGCGCAGTGGCTCGCCTCGGCTGAGAAATGGTTTCAGGATGCCGCGGGCGCGCCCAGCGATGCGCCGACCCGTCCGCCGATGTTTGCGCCGTATCAGCTGCGGGACATGCAGTTGAAGAACCGGATCGTTGTGTCGCCAATGGCCCAATACAAGGCCGTGGATGGCTGCCCGACCGATTGGCACCTTATCCACTATGGAGAGCGCGCCAAGGGTGGGGCAGGCCTGGTTTACACCGAAATGACCTGTGTTTCTGCCGAGGGGCGGATTACGCCGGGATGTCCGGGGTTGTATGCGCCAGACCATGAGGCCGCCTGGACGCGGCTGGTCGATTTTGTCCATGCTGAAACCGATGCCAAGATCTGCTGCCAGATCGGGCATTCCGGGCGCAAGGGTTCGACCCAGGTCGGCTGGGAGACGATGGATGCGCCCTTGACCAGCGGGAACTGGGAAACGGTATCTGCCTCGGCCATTGCCTGGTCCGACGCCAACCCGTCGCCACGGGAGATCACGCGCGCTGAAATGGACAGCATCAAGGCTGAATTCGTGGCTGCTGCGGAGATGGCCGCACGTGCAGGATTTGACATGATCGAACTTCATGCGGCGCATGGCTATCTGATTTCATCTTTTATTTCGCCAAAATCGAACATTCGCACCGATGACTATGGTGGATCGCTTCAGAACCGACTGCGCTATCCGCTAGAGGTTTTTGACGCAATGCGCGCTGTTTGGCCTGCGGAAAAACCGATGTCGGTGCGGATTTCGGCAAACGACTGGGTTGGTGACGAAGGCGTGACGCCGGAAGACGCGGTGGAGATCGCGCGGGCCTTTACTGCGGCTGGCGCGGACATCATCGATGTTTCGGCGGGCCAGACCACCACAGAGGCACGCCCGGTCTATGGCCGGATGTTCCAGACGCCGTTTTCGGACCGGATCCGCAATGATGCGGGGATCGCCACAATGGCGGTGGGCAATATCTATGAGGCGGATCATGCCAACTCTATCCTGATGGCGGGGCGGGCTGATCTGGTATGTGTGGGCAGGCCGCATCTGGCCGACCCCTACTGGACCCTGCATGAGGCGGCGCGGATCGGTGACCGTCATGCGGACTGGCCGCTGCCCTATCTTGCTGGCCGTGATCAGGCCTGGCGTCTGGCGGATCGCGAGGCAGAGGTGATCCGGGCATGAGCAGCATGATGAGCAAGCATGTGGTCATCACCGGCGGGGGATCTGGCGTCGGGGCCGCCCTTGCGCGCAGCTTTGCGGCTGAGGGTGCGCGGCTGACGCTTTTGGGGCGGCGGATCGAGCCGCTGGAGGAAATAGCGGAAGAAACCCAAGGCCTGCCGCTTGCCTGTGATGTCACTGACGCAGGCGCAGTCAGAGCCGCGCTGGAAACCGCGCGAACGGAACATGGCCCCGTAGCTGTTGCAATTGCCAACGCAGGCGCGGCGCCATCAAAGCCGTTTGCGAAGATGGATGAGAGAGACTTCTCTGCGGCGCTTGCGGTCAATCTCGGCGGTGTGTTCAACCTTTGGCAGGCGGTCCTGGCGGACATGAAATCCGCAGGTTGGGGCAGAATGATCGCTGTTGCCTCGACCGCAGGCCTGAAAGGATACCCCTATGTGTCGGGGTATTGCGCTGCGAAACATGGGGTTGTCGGGCTCACGCGCTCGCTTGCGCAGGAATTGGCGCGCAGCGGCATCACCGTCAATGCGATCTGCCCGGGTTTCATCGAAACCCCGCTTCTGGAGCGGTCGATCGCAACCATTGTCTCCACCACCGGCATGAGCGAGGAAGAGGCCTCGAAATCACTGCGTGCAGGCAATCCGCAAGGCCGGTTCATTCAACCCGAAGAGGTGGCTGACACCGCGCTGTTTCTGGTGTCGCCTGCCGCAGGATCCATTAATGGGGCGTGTTTGCCCCTTACCGGAGGGGAGATCTGATGCAGTCGGAACGGTCCAAGGACAGGCTGCGCCTGTGGCTCAAGGTGTTGAAAGCAACCCGCGCGGTGGAGGCGGAGATCCGCGAAAACCTGCGTCAGGATTTTGCAACCACGTTGCCGCGCTTTGACGTGATGGCGGCGCTCAGCCGTCATCCTGATGGGCTGAAGATGAGCGAGCTGTCAGGTGTGCTGCGCGTGTCCAATGGCAATGTCACGGGCATCGTGGAGCGGTTGGTGGATGACGGTCATGTGCGGCGCGAAAAGGTGCCGGGCGACCGGCGCGCGAGCCGGGTTCTCTTGACGCCAGAGGGGCTGGCGGAATTTGGCAGGCAAGCGGCTGCCCATGAGGGCTGGATCGACCAGATGTTCGATGCGGTGCCCAAAGATGCCGTGCACACCCTTTCCGAGGCGCTGGAGCAGGTGGCGCAGCGACTGGACAGCGAAGGATCAGACACATGATTTCAACAGACACCAAACATTTTCTGTGCCGCATCGAGGATGGCATCGCCACCGTTTCGCTGGACCGGCCGGAACGCAAGAACCCGCTGACATTTGACAGCTATGCCGAGATGCGCGACTGGTTCCGCGATCTGCACTATGATGACGATGTGAAGGCTGTTGTGTTTGCCCCCAACGGCGGCAACTTCAGTTCGGGCGGGGATGTGCATGACATTATCGGCCCCCTGACCAAGATGTCGATGAAAGAGCTCTTGGCCTTTACCCGGATGACCGGGGATTTGGTAAAGGCGATGGTCAACTGCGGAAAGCCGATCATTGCGGCCCTGGATGGGGTCTGTGTCGGGGCAGGCGCCATCATTGCGATGGCATCGGATATCCGTATTGCCACCCCTGAGACAAAGACCGCGTTCTTGTTCACCCGCGTGGGCCTGGCAGGTTGTGACATGGGCGCCTGTGCAATCTTGCCCCGGATCATCGGGCAGGGGCGCGCGGCGGAGCTGCTTTATACCGGGCGGTCGATGTCGGCAGAGGAAGGCGCGGCCTGGGGGTTTCACAACAAGGTTGTGGCTGCAGACGAGCTGCTGGCCGAGGCGCAGTCCTGGGCCACACGGATCGCGGCGGGGCCGAACTTTGGGCATATGATGACCAAGACCATGCTGGCGCAGGAATGGTCGATGTCGATCGAACAGGCGATCGAGGCCGAAGCGCAGGCCCAGGCAATCTGCATGCAGACGGCTGATTTCGAGCGCGCATATCAGGCCTTTGTCAAAAAGGAAAAACCGCTGTTTCAGGGTGACTGAGGCGCGCCGCTGCCGAAGCCTGTGCCACGGGAGAGGGCAGAGGCCTCCGGCGGGAGTATTTTTGGAAAGATGACAGGGGCTTGGCCCATTTGATCGGGAGATGAGACATGGCGGACAAGACGTTTCTGAGCTGGCCGTTTTTTGAGGATCGCCATCGCTCTCTTGCGGCGGAGCTGGATGACTGGGCTACAGGGGCTCTTGGCGATGTGGATCACAGCGATACCGATGCCGCCTGCCGTAGCCTTGTCACGGCGCTCGGAGAGGCGGGGTGGACGCAGCATTCCGCCGCCATGACAGGGGAGCGGCTGGACGTGCGCAGCCTGTGTCTGATCCGTGAAACACTTGCACGTCATGATGGGCTGGCGGATTTCGCTTTTGCCATGCAGGGGCTGGGAACCGGCGCGATATCGTTGTTTGGTACGCAGGCCCAGCAGCAGGAATGGCTGCCGCTGACCCGCGCGGGCAAGGCGATGTCGGCCTTTGCCCTGACAGAGCCGCAGTCCGGATCGGATGTGGCGAATTCCACAATGACGGCCACGCTGGATGGCGACAGCTATGTCCTGAACGGTGAAAAGACCTGGATTTCCAATGGGGGCATCGCGGATGTCTACACGCTTTTTGCGCGCACCGGAGAGGCACCCGGCGCCAAGGGGCTGAGCGCCTTTATCGTCCCTGCAGGCCTGCCGGGTTTCGAGGTTGTTGAACGGTTGGACACCATTGCACCACATCCGCTTGCAAGGTTGCGGTTCAGCGATTGTCGTATCCCGAAATCGGCGCTTCTGGGGCAGTCGGGGCAGGGTTTCAAGATTGCGATGTCGGTGCTGGATGTGTTCCGCTCCACCGTGGCGGCTGCGGCCCTTGGGTTTGCGCGGCGGGCCCTGGATGAGGCATTGAGCCGGGTCAGCGCACGCCATGTGCAGGGCGCGCCACTGGCCGATCTGCAGATGGTCCAGGGCCATATCGCTGATATGGCGTTGGATGTGGATGCTGCTGCGTTGCTGGTTTATCGCGCGGCCTGGGCCAAGGATAGCGGCGCGGCGCGGATCACCCGCGAGGCGGCGATGGCCAAGCTGTTTTCCACCGATCAGGCACAGCTGGTGATCGACAAGGCAGTGCAACTTCATGGCGGAGACGGTGTGCGGCGCGGTGAGAAAGTCGAAGAACTGTATCGCGATATCAGGGCGTTGCGGATCTATGAAGGGGCCTCGGACGTGCAGCGCGTGGTGATTGCGCGTCAGACACTTGCAGCCCATCTGGGAGGACAGTGACATGTTGGGACCAAGCGCGCATATCGACACGTTCACGCGGGACAATCTGCCCCCTGCCGACAGCTGGCCCGAATTCCTGATGGAAGGGTTTGACTATCCCGAACGGCTGAACGCCGCGGTGGAGCTGACCGATGCGATGGTCGAAAAGGGCTTTGGCGATCATACTGCGCTGATCGGCAACGGGCGACGTCGCACTTATAAGGAACTGAGCGACTGGACCAACCGGCTTGCCCATGTGCTGAGTGAGGATCTAGGAGTTAAGCCTGGCAATCGGGTGCTGATCCGTTCAGCCAACAACCCTGCGATGGTTGCCTGCTGGCTGGCCGCGACCAAGGCGGGGGCGGTTGTGGTCAACACCATGCCGATGTTGCGGGCAGGCGAGCTGGCAAAGATCATCGACAAGGCCGAGATTAGCCATGCGCTTTGTGATACGCGGCTGATGGATGAGCTGGTAACCTGCGCAAAGACCTCCGCTTATCTGACCTCGGTTGTGGGCTTTGACGGGACGTCAAATCACGATGCAGAGCTTGACCGGCTCGCCCTTGAAAAACCGGTCACCTATGAGGCGGTCGAAACCGGGCGCGATGATGTTGCGTTGTTGGGTTTTACGTCGGGCACCACGGGCGCGCCAAAGGCAACGATGCATTTTCATCGCGACCTCCTCATGATCGCGGACGGATATGCGGCCGAGGTTCTGGGGGTGACTTCTGAGGATGTTTTCGTAGGCTCCCCGCCGCTTGCGTTTACTTTCGGCCTTGGTGGATTGGCGATCTTTCCGCTGCGATTTGGCGCTTCTGCCACCTTGCTGGAAAATGCCTCGCCACCAAATCTCATCGAGATCATCGAGAAATATAAGGCCACGGTTTGTTTTACCGCGCCCACGGCTTATCGCGTGATGTTGCGCGCGATGGAGGAAGGGGCGGATCTGTCGTCGCTTCGGGCGGCGGTTTCGGCGGGGGAAACCTTGCCAGCGCCGGTCTATCAGGACTGGATCGACAAGACGGGCAAGCCGATGCTGGATGGCATTGGTGCAACGGAAATACTGCACATCTTCATTTCAAACCGTTTCGATGACCATCGCCCGGCCTGTACCGGCAAACCGGTCACGGGATACCAGGTTCGTGTTCTGGACAGCAACGGGGATGAAACCCCACGCGGAGAGGTTGGCCGCCTTGCGGTCAAGGGGCCGACGGGGTGCCGCTATCTCGCGGATGAGCGTCAGGCGGAGTATGTTCAGGACGGCTGGAACGTCACTGGTGACAGCTTTGTCATGGACCGCGACGGATATCTTCATTTTGCGGCGCGCAATGACGATATGATCGTTTCGGCGGGTTACAATATCGCAGGTCCGGAAGTGGAGGCTGCGTTGTTGGCACATGAAGCGGTTGCCGAATGTGCGGTGATTGGCGCACCGGATGAGGCACGCGGCGAAATCGTGCAGGCGCATGTGGTGTTGAGCGAGGGGCACAGCGCATCCGAGGCGTTGGTGAAACTGCTGCAGGATCATGTGAAAGCCACGATTGCCCCCTACAAATACCCCCGTCACATCGTATTCACAGCCGCCCTGCCAAAAACCGAGACCGGAAAGATCCAGCGCTTCCGCCTGAAAGGCTAGGGGCCGCAGGGGCCGCGGTTGTCTTGAGGCCCGGCGAATCCTTTTGTGTAGGGGACGCGCATCATATGCGCGGGGGCGATGTCGCTGTCGACGCTGCGATGTCGCCTTTCTGCCAATGGGTGTGTCCGGATGCGGAATTTCTTGACTTGCCACAGCCCATTTGACATTCCCAAAGATGTATCCGGTTCCGTACGTGTCTCAGACATGACGGAAGCAATAGGGAATACGGTGCGGCGTACCCAATAGGGACCAAATCCGTAACTGCCCCCGCAACTGTGAGCGGTGAGTGACGCTGAAGATGCCACTGGGATCTATCCGGGAAGGCCAGCTGAACAAAGACCCGCAAGTCAGGAAACCTGCCGGAAACTGATCCCTGTTGGGGTCATGTAACCGGACGCCGGGGTGAGCGTCTGGCACGGCGGTTATTCAAACCACTCCGCGCCATTACTCCCCGTTGTTCATTCCTGATTGCAGGGCGACCTGTGATGTCGAATGAGGACGACATGAAACAAACCTATCTGGCGGCTGCTCTTGCCGCTGCCTTGCCGGTGACAGCATCGGCGCATTTTCAACTGAACTATACCGAAAGCCTGTTGGTGGATCGGCCCGGTGAGGTGCCGATGGGGCTGATTTTCTGGCACCCGTTTGAAAACGGTCATGTGATGGACATGGGTGTGCCGCAGGAATTTTTCATGGTGCACAATGGCGAAAGAACCGATCTCTCGGATCGGCTGCAGCCACAACGCTTCAAGGGGGCCACAAATGACGCGGCGGCCTATTCTGCCACCGTTCCGGTCAAGCGTTCTGGCGATTACGTCGTGGTGACGGTGCCCGCCCCCTACTATGAAGAGAGCGAAGACATCTACATCCAGCAGATCGCAAAGGTCGTGCTGAACCGCAATACACTGCCGACAGATTGGGACCAGCCGGTTGGTCTGCCGACTGAAATTCTGCCGCTGAACAAGCCATACAATGTGATCACGGGATCGACCTTTTCAGGTCAGGTGCTGGCTGACGGCGAACCTGTGCCCGGTGCAGAAATCGAGGTCGAATACATGGCGGCGGAGCCGGATCTGAGTGGATTTTCCACCACCGCCCCCGTCGCGCAGCCAATGGCGGGCGGCGCAATCGTGGCCATCGCTGACGAGAACGGCGTCTTTACCTTTGGTATCCCGAAAGCTGGATACTGGGGTTTTGCGGCCCTCGGATCTGGCCCTCTGCGCGAGCATGAAGGCAAGGAGCTGAGCCAAGATGCGGTTCTGTGGATCCGCGCCGAAGATCTGAAGTGAGGCTGAGCGCGTGCATATCGTAGATGGAGCCCTGTCAAATCCGGTTGTGATCGGCGGCGCAGTCGCGGCTGTCGGCGGAATTGCGATGGGTCTGCGCAACCTGCCGCTGGAACGTATTCCTGCGGCTGGTGTCCTGTCTGCGAGCTTTTTTGTTGCCTCGCTCATCCATGTGCCGATCGGCCCCAGTTCGGTGCATCTGATCTTGAACGGGCTTGCCGGGCTTGTTCTTGGCTGGGCAGCGTTTCCTGCCTTGTTTGTTGGGCTGTTGCTACAGGCGGTCTTCTTTGGTTTTGGGGGCCTGACGGTTCTTGGGGTCAATGCGCTCAATATTGCCTTGCCCGCGGTTCTGGTCGGCTTGCTGTTTCGGCCGCTGGTTGCCCGCGGCAGCCCGATGCAGGGGGCAATCTGGGGCGGCATCGGTGGCGGTGTTGCGATTGCTGCCACCACTCTTGCGGTGGCCTTTTCGCTGATGCTGTCAGGTGATGAATTCATCCTTGCCGCGCAGTTGGTTTTTTTCGCGCATATTCCCGTCATGGTCATCGAGGCGGTTCTGTCGGGCGCGGCCATTTTTCTGGCTCGCCGGGTCAAACCCGAGTTGTTCCATGACGCGAAGGGAGGCCTGGCATGAGGTTGCGATCGGTCGTTCTGGCGCTTGCGCTGATGGCGCCGCTGCCTGCTGCAGCCCATAACGTGATTTCAGACGTCTTTCCCTCGGGCTCTGCCATTGAGGGGGAGGTCGGTTTTTCCAATGGCGAAATGGCCATTGACATGCTGATCGAGGTCTTTGACGACAGCGGCCGCAAACTGGGTGAGACGCGCACTGACGGGGATGGTTTTTTCGTCTTTACACCGAAGACCCCTGTAACCCACATCTTTCGGGGTGATCTGGGGGCGGGCCATGTTTCCGAGGCGGTGATGGATGCCGCTGACGTGGGCCTGATCCTGGGCGAAGCGCCCAAGGCGACCCCCGCCGCAGCGCCCCCCACAGTTTCACCGGGGATGGCAAGCGGTGGGCTGTCGGATCAGGCGCGCGCAGAGCTGGCGACAATGCTGCGCAATGAACTGCGTCCGCTGCGCCAGGAGCTGACGGCCTATAAGAACAAGTCCGATTTCCAGTCTGTTCTGGGGGGCATCGGCTATATCTTTGGCCTGTTTGGTCTGGGCTTTTACATCGCGGCGCGCCGCAAGATGGGGGCAGGGGTATGACGTATGTGCTGACCGACATGGACCAGCCAGGGTCAAAGGCCTCACTCCTGCGGGGAACGGTTGCCGGTCTGGATCCGCGCATGCGGATCGCGATGACGGTGATCTATGCTGTGGTTGTGGTCGCGTTGAGCAACCTTTGGGTGCTGGGCGGGGCCCTGGCTGTGTCCATAGCGCTTTTGGCACTGTCTGGTCTGCCGTTTCGCAAAACGCTAAAGCGCATGGCGATGATGGACAGTTTCATCATTTTCACCCTGATCCTCTTGCCCTTTACGGTGCCCGGCAGCGCAATTTTCAGCCTTTGGGGGCTTGAGGCCAGCTGGGAAGGTCTGTGGCGGGCGACGGAGATTGCGCTGACGGCCAATGCGGTGATCCTCGCGGTCATGACTTTGGTGGGCTCGATGGAGCCGGTCACAATGGGACATGCGCTTTTTGCGCTGAAGACACCTGCGCGGTTGGTTCATCTGATGATGTTCACCATCCGTTATATCGATGTCCTTCGCGAGGAATACCAACGCCTGCGCACCTCCATGAAGCTGCGTGGCTTTCGCCCCCGCAGCAACTGGCACACCTATCGCAGCTATGGCTATCTGGTGGGGATGATGCTGGTGCGCGCCATCGAACGCTCAGAGCGGATCCTGACCGCAATGAAGTGCCGGGGGTTCAATGGCCGCATCACCCTTCTCGAAGGGTTTCATCTGCGTCGATCCGATCTTGCTTTTGCCGCGGCTCTTGGGCTTGCGCTTTTGGGCCTTATTGGGGCAGAGATCGCCTATGCCACTTATTGAACTGCGCGACATCCATTTTGCCTATCCCGGTCTTGATCCGGTGCTGGAAGGCGCGTCGATGCAGCTGGCTCCGGGGGAGCGACTGGCCCTGATCGGTCCGAACGGGGCGGGGAAATCCACCCTGCTGAAAATCATCATGGGTCTGCTGGCCCCTACCTCTGGAAGCGTCGCAGCCTTTGGCCAGATCCGGCGGCAGGAAAGTGATTTTCACGAGGTGCGCCGCCGCATCGGTCTGGTCTTTCAGGACACCGATGATCAACTGTTTTGCCCCACCGTGGCCGAGGATGTGGCCTTTGGTCCGCTTAATCTGGGCAGATCAAAGGAAGAAGCGCTCGCCATTGTTGACCAGATTCTGGCCCGTCTCGGCCTTCTGCATCTGCGTGACCGGGTGACCCATAAGCTGTCAGGCGGCGAAAAGCGTCTGGTGACGTTGGCAACTGTTCTGGCGATGGAGCCAGACGTGCTGATCCTGGATGAGCCGACAAACGCGCTGGACCCTGACAACTACGCGCGCTTGGTCGACATCCTGCACAGCCTTGATCAGGCCGTCCTCCTCGTCAGCCACGACCCCGATTTCCGCAAAGAGATAACCTCCGGCGGCTACCGCCTGGAACAGCGCCAGCTATCGAGGTTCTGACAACGCCATCTGTGGGTTGGGTTGGACTTCTGACTTGTGGGACCTGATCCAGAACTGTCTTTGGGTTGCGGGCGCAGGATCAAGTTCGCTTTCGGTGTCGTAAAGGTAGCCAGGCGCAAGAAAATTACGCTACCATCCCTAAAAAAGAAACAGGGATGGAACTACATGGATAATCGACTGAAGAAGATCACCATCGTTGGCGGTGGCACGGCGGGGTGGATGACCGCTTTGATCTTAGAGACAGAATTTGCCCGCACATCCGCAGCAAAAGATCGACCAAAAATTTGCCTGATCGAGAGTCCAAATATCGCGACCGTCGGAGTTGGAGAGGCGACGGTGCCGCGGATGCCCAAAACGCTGCGACAAGCAGGAATTTCTGAGAGGGCATTTTTCCGCGAAACCAACGCTTCGTTCAAGCTGGGCGTAAAATTCTGCAATTGGAACAAAGATGCCAAGGGGAACCGGATTGACTATGTTAACCCCTTTGCGCACGGGCAGCTGTTAGAGGGGCTGGAAGCCGCCGAGTACTTTCTCCGTTTTGGCAACGGCGATCGCGATTTCACCCAGTCGATAGCACCTCATGATGACCTTGGCCGTCTCTGCAAGGGGGCGCGTCCCCTTGGTCAGCCGGAATTTGAGCAACGTTTTGGATATGCCTACCACCTCGATGCAGTCAAATTCGCAGGGATGCTCACAAAGGTCTGCACGAAACAGGGTGTGGAACACATCCGTGATGAAGTGACCTCGGTTGAGCTAGACGAGCACGGCAATGTTAGCCATCTGATGCTGGAGAAACGCGGCCGTCATGACATCGAAATGGTCATCGACTGCACAGGATTCCGTGGATTGATTATCAACAAGGCGCTTGGTGAGCCTTTTTTGGATTATTCAGAATACCTGCCTAACGACCGCGCCATGGCTTTGCAGATCGAGCATCCGGACCCAGAAAAAATTGAGAGCCTGACACGATCTACGGCGCTTGGTGCTGGATGGACATGGCGGGTGCCGCTCTACAATCGTGTTGGGACGGGCTATGTATTTTCGTCTGCACACCGTACGGACGATCAGGCCGCAGATGAATACCTTGAATGGCTGGGAGACAGCGGCAAGGGCGCAACCCCGAGAGTGATCCCAATGCGCATTGGTCGTGTGCGAAACGCTTGGGTCAAGAATTGTCTGGCGATTGGACTTGCTGGCGGCTTTATCGAGCCGTTGGAAAGCACCGCGATCCACATGATCGACCATGCTGTGCGTTGGTTCGCCGAACATCTTCCAACAAAGGAAATCGCGCCTTCTCTGCGGAGCAGATACAATCGTCAAATGGACAAGCTATACAATGAGGTTCTCGAATTCATTTGCTTGCACTACCGCCTTGGGAACCGCACGGATGATCAATATTGGATCGATGCACGGACGGAGATGAAGGTCCCTGATCGTTTGGCAGAGAACCTTGAGTTGTGGCAGCACCGTCTCCCTATGCCCCATGATATCGAGTTTGCAACATTGTTTGACTATCGCGTGTATCAAACAGTGCTTCTGGGGAAGCAGGTTTATGACACAGGTTACGGCGCGGGCATTCGGGACCGGCTGCGTCCTTTGAAAAAGCCGATCTGGTTCCAGTGGTGGAAGGGGGCCAAGATGGATTTGGCTCAAATCCTAAAAGCCATGCCAGACCACAAAACCCTCTTGCGCGACATTCGGGGTGAGTTGGATCAGTCTGGTTTCGGAATTGCTGCAGCCATGAAGCCTACGGTTTCGATGCCGGGCCAAGCAATGGCACCGTTTGCTGTCCAAAATATGCCAAGCCACACTGAGATCCAGACTGGCAGCAAGGATCTGCAACTATTCTGACCTTGATTGCCTGTCCTCGCGATGGTGCTCAGGAAAGACAAAAGGCCCAAGGCAAGGAGATCGCTTCTCTGCCTTGGGCCATTTCCAGCTCGCGGACCGCTGTCTGTGACACGATGCAGTGAGGGCGGTCAGTCGACAGATCGGAAGACCAGCTCGAAATTTTCATTTTGTGTAGATGGAGACTGGAGGCGAGTACCGGAATCGAACCGGTGTACACGGATTTGCAATCCGAACCCAAGTCATTGAAATAGCTGGATTACGTGTTGAGAAAAAGGCGGAATAAAACGGAAACGAACCGTGAAAGTTGCGAAGGCTATTTGCGCCTCCGCTGCGCTTCCAAAGCCCGCACTTTCTGCCGCGTCGAGCCTGCGTATTTTGCAATCATCGCCTTCGTGGTGTGGCCGGTGACTGCCGCTATCAAATCATCGTCGCAACCCAGCGCGGCCAGCTCTGCCGCCGCGGCATAGCGCAGCCCGTGCAGGTCATAGTCCTCGGCGCCAATCACCTTGCGCACGTTCATCACCGCCTCATGAGCACTGCGGTAGCTGGTCGGCTTTCCGCGGCCCCATGCGCAGATCGTCGGGCCAATTTTCTGCGTGTCCGCCAGGATGGCGCGCAGGTGCGAGGTGAACGGCACCCACAGCTTGGCCCCGGTCTTTCCCTGCGCCACGTTGATGCCGTCGCCCTCTATATCGCTCCAGCGCATTTTCAGAACATCACCGATCCGCTGGCCGGTCCCAAGGCACAGTTCAAATACTAGCAGCGCCCGGCCGTCAGCGGCGGCGCGGAATTTCTCGATCATCTCCGGGGGCCATGGCTCGCGCGGCTTGGTATCAGCTTTCAGAAGGGAAACGCCCTTGGCCGGGTTGTCGTCGCGCCAGCCCAGGTCGATCGCGTGCTCCATCAGGATCCGGACCACCTGCACGATGTAATTGGCAAAGCGCACGGTCTCAGCGTTGGCATCCCGTGCCCTGATCACGTCTTTGCGCTTGATGCCAGCAACGGCCTTGCTGCCGATCTTTTCCCGCACCCACGAGAGCACCTTGTCGTAGTCGCGCGCTGTGCGAGGCGCCAGGCGCCTGTAGCGCTGGCTGCGCTCGTAGTTGGTGACAAGGGCAGAGAATGTTTTGCCGGTGGTTGGGGCCGCCTGCGCGCCATTCAGAAGTGCGGCATACTCCAGAGCGAATTCCTTGGTCCCAGGGCGGCTCTCAATGCGTGTGGTCTGGTAGCCGCGGCGCTGAAAGTACAGCACGCCTTTCTTGTTGTAGACGTGCGCAGGTAGTTCTCGCTTCATCGTTTGAAGTCCACCTGATCGAAGTCATCCAGATCGCCGCCAGGTGTTGCCGGTTTTACATGCACCTTTCCATCCGGCTCGATGATCACGGAAAACCCTTGTGCTGCCCATTCTGTGACCGCCTTGCGTAGATCCGCCGGGCGCCAAAGCGGCTTGGTGACTGGTTCATGCTTGCCCATCAGTTATCCTCCTTTTCGGCGTGAAGCACCCTGCAAGGCGGAATGCATCGGTTATTTCTTTGGTCGGCTTCGAGCCAGTGGCAGTTGGCGTATGTCTTGGGCATATCGGCCTCTGGCCTTCACCAGTGCATTCTGATTGGCCACTGCCTCTTTGCTTGTGTCAGTCATGGTTTTCCCCCGACTTTGCCTGTTTCACCGCGTGGCTGAGCTGGGCGACCGCGAGAATGGTGGGGCGTAGTTCTGGCTCTGCCCTGTCATACTTTGGGAGCTTCCCGGAATTCCCGCCGTTTAGTCTGGGAAGGAGCGCCCGGGAGATCAGAATCCAGTTCTCAGGGTCCGTGTTTGTCTTGTTGCCATCGCGGCACTTCAGGCACATGCCTTCCGGCACGGGGCCGTTGGCCTTCTCCCAAAGATAGCGATGCTTCAAAACGTAGCGGCGCTCGTATCCCGTGTGCGGGTTGCGCTCATCGATGCTAATTTCGACGTACCCATCCTTTGAAACTCGCTCGTGGCCGAGATAGTTCGTGTTGTGGGGCTGGTTGCCTTTCTTGAACTGGGTACGCGCACTGTTTGGGTTGAAAGGCATTTTCTTGCCTTTGTTGTGCGGCTTCTGGCCTGTTTGGAACTGTCCAGTACGACCGGTCTTCCAGCCCCTTCGTTTCCGCAGGGCGTGTAGATTGTTGGCCGAAACGTCCTGACGTTTAAAGCGCTCCTGGAATGCGCGGTGGTATTCGCTGATCACCATTCCCCGGTTGGCCTCAAGCCAAGCCAGCTCTTGTGCGGTGTATTTGATGGCGTGACCTTTCATGCCTCTGACTTTCCGAGCTGGGGGAGGTGGGGCAGAACAGCTGATCCGTGTTCAGCGAACAGTTTCGCGGCTTTCAGCTGTAGGTCAGCGTTGCCTACGATCTGATCAGAGAGCGATACGATTGCCTCAGTCCTTTTGACCTCACCCTCGATCTGCTCACTGGTAAGGTTTTCCTCCGACAGCCGTTCCAGCTGGGCAAAGAGGTGATTATTCAGGTCGGACAGCTTGTTTTTCATGACGTGGTTCTCCGTTAAACACTCAGCGGCTGGATCGCGGTGGCGTCTGAATAAATCAGGCGGCTTTATCAAAGCGGACGTGTTGGCCGTCTGGAGTGACAAGTGAAAGGACATTTGGAACGCGGCGGACCTCGGCTTCTGCCTCTTCGCGGGTATAGCGTCCGGCCCGGTTCGCGTCGGTCGAATAGCCACAGTAATTTGGACCGTAGTAGGCGTCATTTTTCCGAGACCAAATTCGGTAGACTGGCTGATCGCCGAACAGGACCAGCTGCAGCTCGTGGGCGCGTAGGAAGTCAGATCGAGCGATTGCAGCAGAGATCAGGCTTTCGAGTTTGGCTCGGCGTGCTCTTGTGTTCCGCTTGCGGCGTAGATCGTCTGGCTGAATAGAGAACAGCTTAGAGCAGGCCATGTTGGTCAGTTCGTAGGGTGATACCTTGACCCACCACATGCTGTTCAAATTGTAGAACGCCTGCCCTCGGCGCAGACGGCCATCCAGGCCCGCGAACCAGACTATCTGCCCATGCTCAAGGAGGCGTCCATCCGCGCTCTTGCGATTGTAGTCGGCATGCCAGTTCGGATGCCCAAGTTTGGGGTCCGTGTGAGTACACTCCTCGTACTTCTGAGCAAGCTTCTCGTCTGCGCTTTTGGGCTCGTGGGATCGGCCTTTGATGGCAGTTGCGAAATTGTCCTGCAGCCAAGAAAGGAGCTTTGATCGTTCGAGCATGAAGCTTTTTTGATCAAGGAAAGGCATCCTCTTGAACTTGTCGAAGTCATAGCGGCGGCCGTTGCGGTTATCCTGCCGCGCGACTGATGACCAGATTTCGAGCTCCACACATCTCCCCGCAGCCTGAATATGCGCGCGAAGATTGCCTTTCGCTGCTTGACGGGTATTTGGGCTCAAAGACGCCCAGTTCCGTTTGGTCTCCGGGTCTTCATGGACGGTCCAGCCTCGATCGCGCAGCAGTCGGATAAGGCCACCGTAAACCTCCTTCTTGAAGGACGGGTCGTTGGGATCATCTTGCCAAATACCGATGTGTGAATCGTACAGGTTTATTTCCAGCTTTCTCATTGGCGAGCGAGCTCCTGAGTTTCGAGGCCTTGTGTAGACGCGCTGGGCGCGATGCATGACTATGCGCTTGGGGCCGCAACGCCGCGGCCGAGCCCAAGGTTGTCGGCGTAGTTTTTCATCAGATCCTGCATCTCTACGTCGGCCCACTTTTCGAGTTTCGAATTGCGGTCCTCTTTGGCCTTGCGCCTGATGATACTGGCGGCCTGATAGATCAGGGTTTTCGGATACCCCTTCTTCTTCGCGGCCGCTGCGATGTCCTTCTGCCCATCTGAGGGCTTCTTGCTCCCAACGGCATGCAGGTCCGCATAGCGCTGGGCGAACCCCATCACTTCTCGTTCAGTTGCTCGCCAAAGCTTGCGCTTTACTTCGAGGTCTTCGGGCGTCTCGAAAAGGTGGTTTGAAATTGACATGGTGATACTCGCAAAAACGGGGTGAGGGAGCTTGGACTTATTCAGCAGCGATGGCTGCGGCGTTGCCTGGCATATCGCCGTTGAGGCCAACCAGCCCTGCAGCGACGACATTGAGAGCTGCCTTCCCCATTGGGCTTGCGGCCCGGTGCGCCCGCACGATCTTGATCTCGTCGGAGTTCAATTCGGGGTCGGCGTCAGGTGCGGCGTCTTCCGTGGGAAAGAAATCCGACGTTTTTGCTTCAAGGTAATTGGCAATCATCCAGAGGCGGGACGCACTTACCCGGTTTGCGCCAGTTTCATACTTCTGGATCTGCTGAAACTTGATACCCACGGCGTTTGCGAGCTCTTGCTGTGAAATCCCAGCCAGAAGGCGAGCTTGGCGGATCCGTTTTCCAACATGGATGTCGATGGGGTGAGGCATGGCGATGTTCCTTTGATCTATCTGCACTTGGGCGCGGCCGGTTACCGTGAGTGGGTGTTGCCGCGCCCGGCGGAGCGGGACTGCCCGCGTTGTTCAAAAGGGGCCGGGGCCGGGGCCCCGGCCAGTTCTTGCGTCAGCAGGTTTCAGCCTTCGGCAAGGGGGAGTGTTCAGGAAGCGGCGCTTGGCCGTTGTAGGGGCAGTCGTGGCGCCAGTCCGTCGCGCGCCGTGCCGGGTCAAGGTTGCAGCGGACGCGAGCAGCCCGGATCCAGCTGGAGATCGCGGCATTCACATCATGGCCGGTGCCCTCGATGCCAAGCATCTCGATCTGCCAGCCACTGCCGCCCTCGTAGACCGCAGGGGAGATCTTGCCTCCGTTTGTCCGGATCAGAGTCCTACGGCCAAAGCAGGAGCGGTGCTCCAGATCTAGGGCAGCGGCGTGGATTTCTTGGTGGGTCACGGGCGATGCCATGGTGCTACTGCCGCACAACATGGGCGGGCAGCTTGTTGATGAGCCAGCCTGCCAAAAGGGTTGGCGTCCTACGAGGGCGCGCCACCGTGTCCAGTTGCCCTGCCAGTCGATAGGCGAGCAGCTCACCTGCCATTTCTGGAAGCATATGCCGGGCCATGGCCGCCAACTCTTCGTCAGTGCAGGTGGCCAAAGATGTCACAGGATCATTGCCCGCCATGGCGCGCAGCTGGCCGTCTGAAATCAAACTTTCTGAGGGTGCGTTCTTCATTGCGATTCTCCCTTGGTTGAGAATCGTTTTACATAATGTGAAAAATAGGCGCAAGAAGAAAATTCACATAATGTAAATTGCCCTCGATCTGCGCTGCCAGACGTGCAATAAAGGTGGTGCGCAGCGCGGACAAAAAGAAACCCCAGCACAGTGGCCGGGGTCAAGGAGTGCAGGGTGGTCACTCCAGAGGTGCTTATAAACGTCACTGCCAAACTTCTCAGGAAGAGGTTGGGCCAGAACAACATGCGGGCAGAGTGGTTAACGTGTGGTTAATCGTGCAGCCAAAGAAAAACCCCGCCGGAGCGGGGTTGGATCGTGTAGTGCTTTTGATTTCTTTAGCTGAAGCACCGCTTCTGAAAGGGCGCCAATCAGCATAACTTCAGTCAGCTATCGATCTGCCTTCGTCAGGTCTCTTGAGATAGATCCCACGTGCCTAGTTCTGGCTCTTGTTTACTTGCGTACCGGATTTCGATCTCTGCACCCAGATATGAGCTGTATCTTCCTTAAGGGTCTGATTGTGCCTGACTTTTTTGACAAAGTCCAAGTATTCCTGCTGATAGATGTCAAAGCCTTCATGCCCGGCTTTCACGTCTTCTTTCGCTGGAAGCGAACTGAGTTCACACAAAGTAATCATGGCGTCTCCTATTGACTATACTTAGTCTTTTGAGTGCAGCCTACGCAAGTAGCGTTGGTTCAAATCAATGTCAAAGAAGTGTTTGCGCTTCTTCCACACTAACCCTTCGTTCTTCGTGATGATTGCGACGTCGACGGGTCCCCCCACTGTTTCGCTTGGACGGGTTACTTTTTCTTTAAGGGACTGGAGATCAATCATCGTAGCGGCCAGTTCGGCCATTTCTTCTACTGGGAGCATCGAGATTACTCTCTCCAGTGGAGCTCCATGCTTTTGTCGAGACTCGTCTAGGATTTGTGAACCTACTGGTCTCAGTACCGTTTGTGTTAATTGCTCGAAGTCCCTCTCGTCGACTATGATCTGCCCACTGGCGTCTTTGAGCGCATTGCCTGTGTCAGTTCGTTCTATTGCCCCTCCAAGCTTAGCAACAAATGGAGCCAACATATCGGGTAGAGAAGACCTCTGGATCTCCTGAATTGTGCTGTAAGCTTGAGCATCAAAGCCAACAATAAAGGTGTCCGCCATTGACGATTGAGCGAACCCGGAAATGTACGAGTTATTCTCGTGCGAGATTTGGGTGACCTGCTCATCAGCCATTACCAGTCTGTTTGCGATAAAGCCGGTGCTTTTTGCTGCAAACGCTTCTGGATAGATTGAAGCATTTCCAAAACCGGCAAAGACAAGTCCGGTGGAGCTCTCTGGGAGCTGTTTGGCTTTGAGCTTAATATGGAGCGAAATTAACTTGAGAAGTTGGTCATCTGTACGATCTTCTAGGTAAGGAAAGCCATCATCTGCTCTCATTTGTTGAAGAACATGGGACGGAGTTTCATTTAGAATTTCAGCAATGAAATCATTGTCTAACCCGTTCGTGAAGGCCAGCGCCTCTACCTTTCCTTCGAGAAATTGAATGTGCCCTTCTTCATCGAATTCGGCGTCATCCTCCAGTCTCTCGTTGAATTCCTTACAAGAAATCGCTGTCTCTATCGCTACAGAGTTGGTGAAATTTTCCTGACGGGCCGAGGCAGGAAAAAACTGATGGTTGTCATTGAGGAATTGCTCAAAGGCCTTGGCGTAGCCTTGGACGCTATCGAAGGAACTATCGCTCAAGTGCTTTCGAAATGCCTTGATAACAAGCTCCCAGGGGACCCCCATTATCTCAGCATTTCCATAGATCATTAGTCCGATCGGATGAAGGTCAGATAGTTGAAAAACCTTGTTCGCACCTTTGAAATATCTCTGATGGCGTTCGCCGTTTTCATAATACGAAACGGTTGAAGCGCTGTCGGCAGCGAGGACAACACTCATTCTGTTCATTACGCAGATTTCAGATGTCAATTCATCTACTCCGTTTTGTAGTTGTACTGCGATTATAGACCCAATACGTCATTGCAGCGTTGTCATCGCGCGCGTCGCTAGGTGCCCCCTTTACCTCTTCCTCACAAACTCCACTGGCCAATGCAGCCTGACGCGGGCGGCCCACTTCAGGCGAACATTCCACATGTTCGCACCGGTGGGGTTCAGCGAGATCAGGTGAAACAGCCCCGGCTCATCTCCGGCTTTGACTTGCTTGACCCAACCCATGCCGTCCGTGTCCTCGCAGACACACCGATTTCCAATGACGTCGCTTGGCACACTGTCGTGTCCGTTCCGGCTGTAAAACAGCAGATCCCCGGCGGAATATACCGGCTCCATGCTGTCGCCCTCGACCTCAACGGCAACAATGCCGTGCGGAGATAGACCAGGCGGACACTCGACCTGAGGGCCATCGCCCTTTTCGTAGGCGTCGAACACAGGCACCTGCGCACCGGCGCCGACTTTTCCGGCTACTGCGATGGTTGGGCGATCCTCAATGATGAGATCCGAAACGGCAACGCCTAGAATGTTAGCGATACCTTCCAAGTAGGTCTCATTCATGCGGCGTTTACCCTTCTCCAGGCCATTGTAGAGGCCCGTAGAAATTTCAAGCCGGTCAGCCATGTCCTCTTGGGTCATGCCAGCCGCAAGGCGTTTTTCACGTATGCTGAATCTCATGCCTACCCTATGCGGCATGTGCGGTATGCGATCCATGTACATTATGTAAAATATCCCTTGCTGTAAAAATTCACATAAAGTAAAAGTTCGGCATGGATATCACCGAACACATCAACGCAAATGGGCTCTCGCGGGACAAGATCTGCGAGCAAGCCGGTATTTCCCGGCCATTCTTGAGCCTGATAGAGCGGAAGGAGCGCAGCCCCGGCCCTAAAACGGTCGGTCGGCTGGCGAAGGCTCTGGGCGTCACTGTCGGAGACTTGCGACCGGATTTGGCGGGCCTCTTTGGAGACGCCGCCTAACCCTTCCTCTCTGCCAATCACTGCTTCCATGCTTCCAATTTGGGCGCAGTCAGCACGAATGCCAAAGCAATGAGGTTGCCCAGCATGGCTAACCAGCGAAACTATCTTCACACCCTTATCCGCGGCTTGGTGGTCCGATACTTCCCCGGCAAACAGAACTGCGCGGCTCGCGAAATCGCAGAGTTCTGGGCTGGTCGCGGGCTGGAAGACAGCGACGTCGATTTTGGTGGTTTCTCACGCAAGATGAACGGAAGCCGCGCCTTCGATGTCTATGACCTCTTCGCCCTGGTTCAGATCACGGGCGATAAGCGGCCTCTGTTGGCTTTCAATGAGGTTCAGGAGGGGAACCTACCTCCCAGCATACCAATGCCCGTCTTGGCCGCGCGTGCTGCCAAAGAGTCAGGCGAGTCTGTTTCCGCAGCAATCGAGGGGGGAGACCTCGCTGAGATCGCGCGTGAAGCCGGGGAAGCTGAAGCCGCGCACCGAAAGATCCGTGAAGAGGCAGAAGCCCTTATGCGCAGCGGCCCTAATCCCGATGAAGACGCGGCAGCAGCGGCCAGTTCCGGAGGTCATAGCGATGGCTGAGCGCAGGCGGATCCTGGACCAGAGCTATTTCCGTATTGGCCACGTGGTGGTCAGGACAACCGTTCACAGAGAGAACGGACAGACATTCAGCCTCTTCCCCGATGTCGAAGGGGGAGAGGCAAAGCCATTGTTCACCGGCCACATTGAGAAGGGCATGGGGACAGAGCTGCGGCGGCTGGCGCACCACTTTGACGACTTGGAGGCAAAGTTGCCAGAGGTGGGACGATGACCAGCCGCCACCAGCCTATTCGCTGCGGGATCAGCTGCGGCGTTTCAATGACAATTCACGCTGATTTCTACTGGAGGCAGCAATGACACAAGGCGGGGGCCAGAGAGGCCGGGCCGCTGATGAGCGGTATCTCGAAATGGTGGCAATGCGTTGCGAGGGCATTGCCCCTCAGAAAATCGCGGACGCGCTGGGCGTGTCGCTGAGCTCAGTGAAAAACGCAACGCTTGCTGTTCGTCGCGCCGACGAGGCAGAGGCCGTCAAAGGCGGGGAAGATATTTCTGGCAGCTATTGGCCAGATCGGGGCCGCCGTGGGGAGTTGAGATCATGAGCCACAAGGCAGTAAGCTGGGCCCTTGAGCAGCGCCACTTGAAGCCTGGGCCGTGGGTGGTCCTGATCCAACTGGCTGACCGGCACAACAAAGACACCTTGCAGTGTGATCCCGATCAGAACCTGATCGCGGCCGATTGCAATATGTCCCGTGCAACGGTCAACAGGCACTTGGAGGATTTGGAGACATGCGGCCTCATTCGGCGTGTCCCCCGGGTAAACCCGCGCACCAACAAGGCTCTTTCGACATTCTACATCTTGGGCCTGAATTTCGACAACCCACCGGTTGTTGAATATGCCGTGTCTCAAAATGAGACACGGAAAGGTGTGGGGAAAAAGGGGAACAAATCAGAAGGCCGTGTCTCAAAATGCGACACGGAGCCGTGTCTCAAAAATGACGATTCCCGAGTCTCAAAAAACGCGATTTCCGAGTCTCAAATTGAGACACAAACCTTAGTAACAGAACCAGTAAAAGAACCTTGCGCGGCTGACGCCTCGCACCACCGAGATTTGAATTTGGTCTTGGATGAGATTTGGGCAGCGTATCCTCGCAAGGGTGATCAGCTGGCCACCGAGAAAGCCGCAAGTGCGCTGATCGAGGAAGGCGCAAGCCCTGCGGATCTGCTGGCCGCGGTGAAGGCATACGCCAAGAAATCCGCCAGCTACGACGAAAGCCGGGTGAAGCTTAGCCAGAATTTCTTTGCCGGTGATTTCTGGCGGCGGCATGTGCCAGTGGCGGCCAAGGTCGCCAGCCGCGATGAGATCCTGCAGGCTCGGGCAGAAACCATCCTAGAGGGCAAAACCTTCCTCTGCCGCAGCATCACCGCCCATGCCGCTGGTGAGTGCATCACAGCCGGGCTGGTAACGCCACAGGACTGCCTGCAAGCGGGGATCGCGCTATGAGCCTCAACGCGCTGAAAGCCGCTTCTATGCTCGAAAACAAGGTTGCCCGGGAGCTCTGGGCCACTGACCTCAAGAAGCAGGCTGCAAAGGTTCATCCGCAGGTGTCCCAGGTCGTGCAGATCGTGGTGGCCGAGGTCGCAGCTGCAACGGGCATCCTGACAACCGAGATCACGGGAAAGGCCCGTAAGCAGCCGTTGGTGCGCGCCAGGCATTTCGCATGGTTCAAGCTGATGGAGCTCGGCTTGTCGGCCAACGAGATCGCCGGTGCGTTCCAGACAGATCATTCGACCGTGAGCAAAGGCGCTGAGAAGATCCGCGCGGTCCTAGAGCCACAGAAGCGGGGCGCCCAGGCATGAGCAGCAAAGCCCCTGTTTCGGAGACCTTTGGCCGGATCACGGTTGAGGTCAATTTCGCCACTGGCAGCTGTGCCATCACGCACCCGGCGCAGGGCCTGATCGGCGAGGTGGCCAAGACATTCACGCTGCGCACGATCGAAGAGATCCGCGGGGCTTACGAGGTCCACACGCGGTTTTCCAAGCAGCCCAAGAAACACCCCCATTCCGCCGATATGGCTGCGGCTCTCAAGTTTGCGGGCATGCATCTGGCGACAAGCCAAGGAGGCAAACGCTAATGGCAGGTTCAGTCAACAAGGTGATGCTGATCGGCAATCTCGGACGCGATCCAGAGGTGAGGACATTCCAGAACGGCGGAAAGGTCTGCAACCTCCGCATCGCTACCTCTGAGACGTGGAAAGACCGGAACACGGGAGAGCGTCGGGAAAAGACCGAATGGCACTCTGTGTCGATCCTGAGCGATGGCCTGGTCCGCATCGCTGAGCAGTATCTCCGCAAAGGCTCCAAGGTCTACATCGAGGGCAAACTGCAGACGCGCAAGTGGCAGGATCAGAGCGGGCAGGACCGCTACTCCACGGAGGTGGTCCTGCAGGGGCTTGGCGGAAAGCTGGTCATGCTGGACGGCCGCAACGGCGGCTCTGGGGATGGTCAGGGAGGCTATGGGGGCAATCAGGATAATGGCGGCTACGGTTCCGATGCTGGTCATGGCGGCCAGTACGGCGGAGGCCACAACATTGATGATGACGAAATCCCGTTCTGACGAGCGGCGCTCAGCTGTCTCAAGAACCAGAAGAGAAACCAGGAAAAGGAGCAGGCACGATGGATCTGACCGAAGACAAAAAAAGCGACAGCTACCGTGTAACCGCGGGCGAGCTGCGCCAGTTCATCGAACGGTTTGAGCGCCTGGAAGAGGAAAAGAAGGCGTCCACCGATCAGCAAAAGGAGGTCATGGCAGAGGCCAAGGGGCGGGGCTACGACACCAAGGTCATTCGCAAGGTCATTGCACTGCGTAAACGCGACAAGGACGACATTGCCGAGGAAGAGGCCGTCCTTGAAATGTACAAAGAAGCGCTGGGCATGGGGTGAGCCAGACACATGGAACGTATGACAGCTGCAGCCTACAACGACGCCCAGCGCGTTGAGGGCAACAAAGAAGACCGTCGCCGGGTACGGGGGACACAACGCACCACCACCGCAGACGGCATCACCCATGACAGCAAGACAGAGGCCCAGCGCTGGGAAGAGTTGAAGCTGCTACAGGCGAGCGGAGCAATCTGCGGTCTGCGCCGTCAGGCCCCAATCCCGCTCATTGGCCGGGATGGCCCGATCATGACTGACAGCGGCAAACAACAGCGGGTCTACCGGGCCGATTTCGTCTATGTCGACAACGCGCTGGGCGTCACGGTTGTTGAAGACCGCAAGGGGCATGAAACTGACAAGTTCAAGCTGGTAAGGTCGATCCTTGCCGCCCAGGGCATTGAACTGCTGATCACCCGTGCCACCCCAAAAGGCCAATAACACGAGTTTTCTGAGGTCAGTACGCAATGAGAAATACCTACGCTATCAATACAACACGCGGCAAAGAATTCGAGGTTGAGAGAGAATTGAAGGCTATGGGCCTTCAGCCTTGGGTGCCTCGCCGATTGGACAGCCGCTACGTGAAGGAAAAGCGTGAAACCGTTTGGTATGATCGCCCCTATGTTCCGAAGCTACTTTTCTGTGTTGTGCCAGCTATCTGTTGGCGTGGCATCTATGATCTAAAGCACGTCATTGGGAAACCGATGCAGCTCTCCCGGTTGGACATTGAAGGCGACAGCGGCAGAGGCACACCTGGACTGCGAGATTTTCAAGAGGCAGTCAATGCGGAGTATCTTGATGCCCAGAGACTAATGGAAAACAGTCAGTATCAGTGCCAGTATCGACCCGGCCAGGCACTGGTCATTCTGAAGGGGGCCTTTGAGGGTCTCCACGCCAAATTTCAGGACACCGTCCAGCGAGCACATGATGACTACGCCAAGCTGAGAGTTTCGGTGGAAATCCTTGGAAGGGATGCGCCTATAGAATTGGAGCCAGATCAGGTGGGTGAAATCTGATTTATACCGCCTCTTGCTTTTTTGAACATAACTATAGTCCTAAATTCGGATCTATTTCATGGCTCCAATGCGGTTGAGAATTGCATCCTCGGTGATCTAGACTCTGAATTTCCGATGTTGAGAGTGGTGGTAAATGGAGTTCTCGGGGTTGCCATGGGGTGAGCTGTTATTGATATTTCTCCGGTTTCAACGCTTGAGCGTCGGCCTGCTTTCGCATCTGGCTAAACGCGATGTGGGTGAGTTGTAGCTTCTAGTCTTTACTTGTATCTAGCCGGTAAAAGGCGAGATGGAATCGATCAGCTCTCGTCTCGCGGAGGTGTGCGCCTCAATGGTGAAATATGCAAGTCTATGTAAAGAAACAATTTTATACCGAAAGCCCCTCTCTTGGGGCTACCCGTTTCGCACTTTTGGTCGGGTGCGTTCTCTGCAGCTAAGTGGCGTGATGCTTTAGAAGAGGTACTGTCGTGTTCAAGAAGAAACTGGGAGTGAAATTTTATGTCATGGTTATTTTTACCGCTCTGGCGGGAGCTGGATTAGTTATTCAGGTTGCTCGAATGAGGGCAGATTTCGATTTTCTGTACTCACCTGCTGTCAATTTAATATTTGAGGTGAGGCATATTTCCCTTTTAATTGCGTTCGTGTTTTTCTTTTTTGTATGTCGCCAGTTGCGAAGTGGTGATTCAAAAAAACAAGGTGAATAATGGATAACTCCACTACCCCAACTGCTCAAGTTAGTTCGTCTCGGTCCGTCGGAGACCAAAGTATTCGGATTTCATTTGGCTATGAGACAAATCACTTGGATACGATGGCAGAGGATATTACTGCCAGCCTTAGTAGTGCGGAGAGACTCGAGCGACTATCTGATGATGAGTTGCTAGAGATGGCTGAAAGTGCAGGCGACGTTAAGTCCATCACCGACAAATTATCTGTCGGCGGGCTGGTAGCTGGTGTTGGGTCCGTAACGGGTGTGTCATCCTTGATCGGTGCGCAAGCTACTTCTGTAGCAGCCGTCGTTAGCGAAACCGCTGTTAGGATAGCTGGCACAGCAGCTGCCGTCGGCTTGGTGGCTAATGACGTGATCGGGCGTGTCAATAACCATACTATCGGCTTGATCGACGCAGAATTGGAGCGAAGAGGCTATTCACGTGATCAGCGCGAGGATGCATTTAATGGGGGAGTGGGAGTCGCTCCAGGGAGTCCAAATGGTACCGACACTGAAGGTAGTGAGCCAAATCGTGGTGATGACACGGGGAATGGCCCTGCTGCAGATAGTTCAGGAGGCTCAACAGACCCGAACTCTCCCAGTCTTGACGATGTTGCGGGTTCAAATACGGAGCCTTCTCTCGAGGGAGATGGCTACACATTCAGTTCCGGTGGTGTAACATATACAGGTGATGTTACAGGAGCGAATATTCCAATTATCTTGGACTTAGATGGTTCAGGTACTGTTGATATTGCGTTCAACCAATCCACTGCCTTCGACTGGGATGAAGACGGGTTTTTGGAGCAAACCTCGTGGGCTGCATCTGGTGACGGTTTCTTGGTGTTGGACTTAGATGCAGATGGCATTCTAGGCAGCGGCGATGGAAAAATTGATCAGGTAGATGAGCTCTCTTTTGGAAGATGGGGGGAAGAAGGGCAAACTGACCTTGAAGCTCTCGGGCATGCATTTGATCAGGATGACAATTCTGTATTGAATGCCGCCGATACTGAAATATGGAGCCGGTTGAAAGTTTGGCGAGATGTAAATCAGAATGGTCGCACAGACAGCGGTGAACTTTCGACTTTAGACGATTGGAACATTACCGAAATACAGCTCGAATACGATGACGGGGGAAGTTATTCCAATACTGATGATGACATTGAGGTCTTTGGAAACACTCTCCACGGTCTCGCGTCATTTACCATGAATGGAGAAACTATCTTGGGTGGTGTTGGTGATTTATCGTTAAACTACCACACCCTTGGATACCGTGAAATTGAAACGGATTTTGGTACGCGTATTGAGTTCGAAACAGGAGAAGTTCTGCAGTATGCGTATCTTGAAGGCCAGAGCTTCGAGAACGTTGATTTGGATGCTCTAGCCCTAGATGGCGCTCAGGGTGATGCAGATGCAAATCTGCTTGACGCGAGTGGGCACTCTAGGGCGGTGCGAGTCGCTGGTGGTGAAGGTGACGACACTGTTGTTGGTGGCAACAACGATGACTTCTTGGCTGGTGATGCTGGCGTGGACACGATCCGGGGAGGTAACGGCAATGATTTCATCTTTGCTGACGCCGCTGATTTTGGAGCCGGAGGGCACGTCGATGGCGGTGTCGGATTTGATACTCTCCACTTGGTTGGGGCAACTGGAGTCAACATTGTGTTGGCCGCGCATGAACTGGAGGCGGTCTATGGCGCAGATACATTGGATGGCATTTCCGGATCTGCATCGGATACTCTTTCGGGATCCGGATTAGACACAGAACTAGTCATCGATGGTCGAGGTGGCAACGACAGTATCATCGGAGGCCTTGCGGGAGATCACCTCAATGGCGGAGATGGGCGCGATACTATGCGGGGAGGGGATGGCGGCGATCTACTCTCCGGCGGCGCTGACAACGACATTGTCCTAGCTCAAAACGGTGATGATCTCGCCTTTGGTGGCCACGGTGATGACAACATCGAAGGCGGTGACGGTGACGATTTCATCTCGGGTGGCGAAGGCGATGATACGCTCTCTGGCGATAGCCACGATGATATCGTTTCGGGAGATGCCGGAAACGATCAACTTGACGGCGGGAGAGGCGACGACACCCTGCGCGGCGGCGAGGGCAATGATACGCTCTCATTCTGGCTAGGTGATGACAGTCTTGAGGGCGGCGATGGCGATGATCGATTTGTCGTGGCCAATGCCGGATATGGTGATGTGCCAACGATTGGCTGGGCAGTATTGCAAGGTGGTAGAGGAAACGATACCGCCTACATTGACCTGCCATCGTCAAACTACTCTCTGCAAAAAGTGCTGAGTGGTACATCAACCAACCAATGGCAAATTGTATGGTTTGATGCGGTCAGCGGTGCTGTCTCCGTCGTTGACCTTCAGGACATTGAAACCCTTGAATTTTCAGACGGCGTCACTCACACGTTGAGCGCCAATATAGAAGCAGACACCGCGGAGAACTATTCCCGCACTAATAATCATATAGTTTATGGGGATAGCAGCTTTCAAACCCGTCACAGTGTCCGCATAGGTGATGAATATCTCTGGGAATATGGGCACCGTGAAGTTTGGGAACAGCGAAATAGGGACGGAGTGGAAACATATTCGACCTGGATCACGGATTTCCATGGGTCTCATTTAGATGGGGAGACTGGCAATGATTTTCTGGTTGGTCAGCTAGACCATGGCGATCTAGTTATCGGAGGTGAGGGTGCTGATGTAGTCTACGGTGCTGGTGGCGATGATACTCTTAGAGGCGGCAGCGGTTCAGATCGAATTCACGGCGATACCGGCAATGATCTAGTCAATGGCGGATCTGGTGCAGATGACATCAAAGGCGGCGTTGGCAATGATACGCTGTTTGGAAACACTGGATCAGATGTGCTTCACGGTGAGGATGGGAACGACCTTATCAATGGGAATGCTGGCGATGACTATATGACCGGTGGTGCTCACGATGATACGCTCTTTGGCAATGACGGAACAGATACCCTATTTGGGGGTGTTGGGCAGGATCACTTGCTTGGTGGTAGCGGAGCAGATCTTCTAAGCGGCAACGAGGGCAGCGATAGTCTGAAAGGTGAAGCTGGAAACGACGTGCTTTATGGCGGTGCCGGAAATGACACTTTGGATGGCGGCCAAGGTTTTGATGCACTTCACGGTGGTGACGGTGATGACGACTTAGAAGGCGGTCTTGAAGATGACTGGTTGTTCGGAGGAAGCGGTGCCGACACTCTCAAAGGTGGCAGTGGCCGTGACGTGTTAAACGGTGGCGCAGGTGCAGATCTTCTAAACGGCGGCGGCGGCCTTCTTGACGCCGCAAGTTACCAAGGGTCGAGTGAGGCTGTTCAGATCGACCTTGCCGCCAATACTGCAGAAGGAGGCGATGCCGCTGGAGACGTGCTATCCAACATCGAGAATGTCATCGGATCCAGTCACGCTGATGTACTTGTCGGAAACGAAATCGACAATGTTCTTGAAGGGGCAGATGGCGATGATACGCTCAATGGTGGCGCGGGTCACGATACCTTCATTGGCGGTGATGGCAATGACAACATAACAGGTGGCGAAGGCGACGACCGTGCTTGGGGTGACAAGGGCAATGACCGTTTTAACGCTGGAGAAGGTGACGATCAATTCTTCGGTGGTGAAGGATCTGATACCGTCTTTGGCGGTGACGGGAACGATACCCTTGTGGGCGATGCCGCCGGAGCAAGTCTGAATGGATTGTATTACCAATATTATTCAGCTCAGTTGTCGGACCTGAATCAAATTCCCACCTCTGATGTTGCCAGCACCGGAATGGCGTTCGATCTCAATGTTGAAGACATCAACATCCGCCATGGCGGAGGAGATCCCTTCGGTCTCCAATTGCACGGGCGTCTCGAAATTGAAGTCGCTGGAAACTATGAATTCACTGTTAGCCAGGATGATCGGGTTCGCATTTTGGTAGACGACAATCAGGTTTATCAGTCGGATGTATGGGGAACCGGCAGTGTGATGATCAATCTTACTGCCGGAAACCATGACCTCACAATCTTGTATTTAGACAATGGTGGACTTCAGTCGCTGGCAATTGAAGTTTCAGGTCCAGGCACCTCAGAGGCAGTCGATCTGTTTGATAGCAATCTCCTCGGTAGCCCCGAATATAACTCGACGGTGATGAATCTGTTTGGGGACGATCTGTATGGCGGGACTGGAGATGACTCGTTAAACGGTGGAATTGGCCATGATACGCTGCGCGGCGGAACTGGAGATGACACCATTTTTGCCGGAAGCGGAAATGACAGCGTTTGGGGGAATGACGGCCGAGATGTTGTTGACCTTGGCCGAGGTCACGACCTGTTCTTCGACAACGAGCAAGATGGTGCTGAAGGTAGTGACAGCGTTAGGGGAGGCGATGGCCATGACACCTTATCCGGCGCAGGCGGGGCGGACACACTGAAGGGGGACCGCGGAGACGATTCCATTGAGGGAGGGTCAGGAGATGACATTCTGCTGGGTGGTGTGCACCGAGATACTATCGTCGGTGGGACCGGAAACGACAGAATGTACGGCCAGCAAGGGTACGACTACCTTGATGGGGGAGATGGTGACGATAAAGTCAGCGGAGGATCTAATAGGGACACAATCATTGGTGGCGCTGGCGACGACCAACTGATTGGTGGAACTGGCGATGACCTATTTATCTTCCACGGTGGCGTCCCTCAGGGTAATGACACCATCACTGATTTCTCTGATGGTACTGAAACGATTAAAATGTATGGTCTCAACTATGGCGATCTTACGATCTCTTCAGTTGGCTCCGGTAGTCGTGTCTCATGGGACAATGGTTCGATCCAACTTGATGGTGTCGATCGGGCTGCATTGAACCAAGACGATTTCATCTTTGTCTGAAGTTATTCCGCTCGGCAGCATTGTCGGGCGGTTTTTCTAATGCACTGGTACAATGAAACACTTTGAGAGCCACAAGTTCGAACAGACAGAAAGCAAAACGCTTGCTTGCATGGATACTATGGCTTGCTGCGGCCACTATATATGGTATGCTATGTCCCAATCATAGGATCCCTAAAGTTAGGCTTTGGGCTATGATCTCCATGCGCCCCCGGTTTCGGAACTGTGGAAAGGGCGGTTGCTGCTGCATTGTAGATGTAACGCTCGATAGTTTATTGTTTTCTAGTTGAACAAGATGGGACGATTGAGCCGCCATCATCCATTTTCAGGTCGTAATGGCAGTGCTATCCGCGACCGCTTGGCATCTGTGCTATACGCGCAGCAGAGCGGAAAATGCCGGATGTGTAGCCGACCGATTCCTCCAAGCCTGCGAGGCAAAACAGGCACACGCGCGGCAGTGGTGGACCACCTTCGCCCATGGCGCCTCCGCCCTGATCTCGCATACGAACTAGCGAACCTTTCACTCGTCTGCGCAGGTTGCCACCTAACTCATTGCGCATCAATCGAAGCTGCGCACCCAGGAGATGCTGAGCTGATCGCTCAGGCGAAAGAGCGGGTGGGGCAGGAGTGGTGAAAGAGCAAGGCGTTTCGCCCCTTTGGCGGGCCGTTTCTGGCCCCTCTGTGCCGTTTTGAGGGTAGGGGGGAGGTCCAAAGTTCAGGCCTCCATCTTGGAAACCTATCGCGTGTCCTCCGTGCGCAATATCTGCCCGCAAAAGTAGGGGTGTACCCATGACCCGCATTCAGCGCCCCCGATATGACGACATTTTCGCCGGTCACGACGAGGGCGGGCCGATGGCAGAGCAGGCCAAGGTTCTCTGGGAGGAATACAAGGCCGATCTTGAGGCGCGTGGGCTCTGGAATAAGGCTCGGGCGCGGACACTGGACCGGCTTGTCCGAATGACTGCAGAATATCTGCATTATCAGCCGTTGGCTGTGGCACAAGGACCGGTTCGGGAGAGCGGTGAAGGCGGGCAATTCGTCAACATGCTCTGGTCTCAGGTGAAGAACATGGCCGAGCAGATCGGCAAGCTGGAAAAGGCGCTCACGCTTACGCCTGAGAGCGTTGGAGCAAAGGCAGAGGCGCCAAAGAAGGCACCGAAAAAAACGGCAGCAGATGAGTTCCTCGGAGCGCACTGATCAGACCACGCAATATGCGCGGGATGTGGTTTCGGGAAAGATCGTGGCGGGCGCATTCGTGCGCGCACAATGCCAACGGCACCTTGATGACCTGAAGCATGGCCCGGCGCGCGGGTTGCAGTGGGATGTAGAGCAGGCTGAGCGGGCCATTCGCTTTTTTCCTGCCATGTTGTCGATCACAGAGGGGGCCAAGGAGGGCGAGCCGTTCAAACTGTTGCCCTGGCATTTGTTCGTGGTTGGCTCGATTTTCGGCTGGCGGACTGCAGAGGGCTTTATTCGGTTCCGGTTCGTGTGGCTGGAGACCGGCAAAGGGCAAGCCAAGTCGCCATTGATGGCTGCGGTTGGGATCTATCTCAGTGGTTTCTATGGCCGGAAGCGGGCGGAGGTTTACTGCATCGGCGAGACCAAAGACACGGCAAGGGTGATGTTCCGTGATGCTGTGGCGATGCTTCGGGCGCCAATCCCTGACAAGGGAGGTATGACGCTGGAAGATGCGGCGTTTGTGATCCGCGGAACAGGCGACCTCGCCTATAGCGTGGAGCACCCAGACAGCGGGTCATTCATGCGGCCGATCGCCAACAATGACAGCGTGTCTGGCCCCAAGCCCATCCTTGTGGCGGGAGATGAGATCCACGAGATGAAAAGCGGCAAGGCCATCGAGATGTGGCGCGCCGCGGTGACCAAGAAGCACGGTGACAGTATTCTGATGCTTGGGACTAACACCCCAAGCGCTGACCAGCAGGTCGGGACTGACTACAGTGAATTTTGTCAGAAGGTTGTGACCGGCGATTTCACCGATGACAGCGTTTTCGCATTCATCGCGCGGGTGGACGAGGGCGACGATCCGTTGGAGGACGAAAGCTGCTGGGTCAAGGCACTGCCCGCCCTGGGCATCACCTACCCGGTGGAAAACGTGCGCAAGCTGGTTGTGACGGCGAAACAGCAGATTAGCACGCAGCTCACCACAAGGCGCCTGTACTTCGGTATCCCGGTCGGCTCGGCAGGGTTCTGGACCTCTGAGCAGGCATGGAAAGAAGTGCAAGGCAAGGTTGAAGAGGCGGCGATGATCGGACGCCGGGCGCATTTGGCGCTCGACCTGTCCGAAAAGAACGACCTCACCGCGCTTACAGCTGCCTGGGAAGGCGAAAAGATCGATGTAAAATCGTGGTATTGGACTCGTGAGTTTGAGATCGAAGAGCGGTCAACGGCTGATGCGATCCCTTATCGCGAACTAGAGGCGGAAAAACTCATTGAGGTCACGCCGGGGCGCGTAATCGACTACACCTTCATTGCGGCGAAGATCATCGACTTTTGCGGACGCCAGGCAGTGGTGCAGATGGCTATCGACAGCGCCCACATGGAAAAACTCTGCGAGGCATTCGATAAGGCGGGTTTCGCGTATTGGATCGAAGAAGGCGACGACAAAGCGGGCTCCGGCCTGAAGATCGTCAGGCACAAGCAAGGCACGAACGTCAGCTTCGACGGAAAATTCCTCTGTATGCCGACCTCGATCACACAGCTTGAGGATCACATGCTGAAAGGCACGGTCAAAATTGATCGCAACAAGCTCACCAGCATCTGTGCGCGAAACGCCATCATCCGGGAGGATGGTTTCGGCAACCGTATGTTTGACAAATCGCGGTCGCGGGGACGGATCGACGGGGTTGTCACCCTGGCGATGGCCGTAGGGTCAGCCACCGCGGCGATGAAGACTAAGTCCGGTATGGACGACTACTTTGCTTCACTTGGGGGCGGCTAAATGGGTCTGCGAGATCGCTTGAAATCCATGATCGTTCGCCGCTTTGGGCTGATGGACGCGCATCCTGAAGGTTTTCACCGCACCAGTGATGCAGGGGAGCTGGTAACGGGGCAAAGCGCGCTTGGTATCTCAACGGTTTGGGCCTGTACAAACTTGATTTCAGGCACGATCGGATCCCTTCCCTTGATGGTTTATCGCCGGAGTGCAGAAACCCGGACGGCTGACCGTTCGCACGTCATTTACCGGTTGCTGCATGACAGTCCTAACTATGACCAGACCGCGCTGGACTTCTGGGAATTCATGGCAGCTTCTCTGGAGCTGTGGGGCAACGCTTACGCGCATATTATGCGCGACAACGGCAAGATCGTCGGGCTGACGCCGGTCGCGCCGGATCTGATGGGCGTTCGGCGCCTGCCAACCGGTGAAATCGAATACCGTTGGTCCGATGAGGGCAAAACACACCGCGAGCTTGATGGTGCGGTTCTGCATATCCGTGGCTTTGGCGGGTCTCCACTTGGCGGGATGTCTACCCTGCAGTTCGCCCGTAACGCCTTTGGCTTGGCTCGGGCGGTTGATCGGGCGGCAGGAGAGACATTCAAGAACGGGATGCGTCCATCTGGTGCCCTGAAATTCGAAGGCTGGCTGACGGATGAGCAGCGAGCGCGGGCAAAGTCTACCCTGATTGACGATATGGTCGGCGCGCAAAATTCCGGTCGCCCGATTGTGCTGGAGGGTGGAACGAATTGGATGCCGTTCACGATCAACCCGGATGATGCGCAGATGCTGGAAAGCCGCCGGTTCTCGGTGGAGGAAATCTGCCGGTTCTTCGGGGTTCCTCCGCATATGGTCGGCCACACCGAGAAAAGCACGAGCTGGGGCACTGGCCTGGAGCAGCAAACCCTTGCGTTTCAGAAGTTCACCCTGCGCCGCCGCATCAAGCGGATAGAGCAGGCGTTGATGAAACAGCTCCTGACCCCTGCCGAGCGGGCGCGCGGGCTGATGATCGAATTCAATTTGGAAGGGCTGCTTCGCGGTGACAGCAAGTCGCGGGCCGATTTCTACCAGTCCGGTCTGCAGAACGGCTGGTTGACCATCAACGAAGTGCGCGCGCTGGAGAACAAGCCTCCGGTTGCGGGCGGGCAAGTCCCGCGGATGCAGATGCAGAACGTGCCGATTACCGAGGCGGGCAATCAATTGGAGTCTGGAAATGATGATGATGCATAAGGCGGCGGCTCCGGTCCTTTCGATCAAGGCGCTGGACGAGGAAACTGGCGAGTTCGAAGGCTACGGCAGCACCTTCGGCGGCGAGCCTGACAGCTACGGCGACGTTGTGGTGGCGGGCGCGTTCGCGGACAGCCTGGCAGACCACAAGGCCAAAGGCACCATGCCCAAACTGTTCTGGCAGCACGATCCTTCCCAGCCCATTGGGAAGTGGCTTGCGGCTGAGGAGGATGAAACCGGCCTTCTGATGCGCGGGCGTCTGAATATGGGCGTCCAACGCGGCCGGGAGGCTGCTGCTTTGCTCAAGGAGGGTGATATCGACGGCCTGTCCATTGGATATCGCATCGCCACGGGAGGCTTCCGAGTCGATGATGAGGATGGCGTTTGGTATCTCGAAAAGCTGGAGCTGCACGAGGTTTCAATCGTCTCTATTGGTGCCAACGAAAAGGCGACAATCACCAGCGTAAAATCGGCTAAGGCCGCACACGAGATCACAGAAAAGCTCAAGGCCGGGGATCGGCTCACTGAGCGGGAGTTTGAAACGCTGCTCAAGGGGAGCTTGGGGCTTTCGAACTCACAGGCGGAGCGTGCCGCACGTATCCACCTGAAAGGGCCGGGGGAACCGGCAAGCGCGGCGCAACAGACGATAGCCTTCCTGAAAGAGCTGACGTCTTAACCCCCATCCCGAAATAGGAGGCCAAAATGGCTTTGGATGATACCAAAACTGCGGAACAGATGGCCGCAGAAGTGAAGGCGGATTTCGCCAGCAAGTTCGATGCGGTCAAAGAGATTGCAGAGGACGCGCTTGGCAAGGCAGCCAAGGGCGAGGAACTGGCGAACGGCATCAAGGAAAAGGCTGACGAAGCCCTGACCGAGATGAACGGCCTGAAAGCGTCTTTGGATGAACTGGAGCAGAAGCTGGCGCGCGGCGGACAGGCAGGCGAAGAAGGTTGCAAGACCTTTGGTGAACGTTTCACTGAATCCGAAGAATTCAAGAGCTTCGCCGCGAACCCGCGGAAAGGCGACAGCGCTTCGGTCAATTTCGAGGCTGAACTCAAGGCTGATCTGACCACCACAACCGGCGGTGCTGGTGGAATGGGGGCTGCAGTCCACTCCACCCACATTCCGGGCATTATGCCTTTGCCGCAGCGTCGTATGACCGTCCGAAACCTGCTGATGCCTGGTCGTACCGATGGGCCTTTGATTGACTTCGATCGCGAAACCGGCTTTGCGAACAATGCTGACATGGTCGCTGAAGGCGATCTGAAGCCGCAGTCGGATATCACCGTTGAAGAAGTGCAAACTCGCACCAAGGTGATTGCGCATTGGATGCGTGCGTCCAAGCAGACCCTGTCCGACGTTGCGCAAATCCGCAGCATCATCGACAACCGCTTGCTGTACGGCCTGGGCTTCAAGGAGGAGCAGCAGCTTCTCTATGGCGACAACACCGGCGAAAACTTGCACGGCATCGTACCTCAGGCCACTGCATACAGCGCACCGATTGCCGTTGGTTCGGAAACCTCCATCGACAAAGTGCGCCTGATGGCGCTGCAGGCGACCCTCGCGGAGTATCCTTCCACGGGGATTGTCATGCACCCGTCTGACTGGGCCTTTATCGAACTCCTGAAAGATTCCGAGGGGCGCTATATCATCGGTAATCCGCAGGGCTCTCTCGCGCCGACCCTTTGGGGGCTACCGGTGGTCACCACTCAGGCGATGCAGATTGACAAGGTGCTCGTCGGCGCGTTCGACATGGGCGCGCAGATCTTTGATCAATGGTCGGCGCGCATCGAAACCGGCTTCCAGAACGACGACTTCACCCGGAACAAGGTCACTGTTCTGGCTGAGGAGCGCTTGGCGCTGGCCGTGTATCGCCCGGAATCGTTCATTTACGGTGATTTCGGCCGCGTGGCCTAATTCGGCTGATCAAGGAGGGCGGGTTTTCTCGCCCTCTCTATGAGCCGAAAGGAGACCGTCATGGAAGAGTATGAAGTCATGCGCCGCCACCAAGGCGACAAGTTCTATGAGGAGGGTGAAACCCGCGAGGCGAAACCGTCTGATGTTTCGCACCTGGTGGCGCGCGGCGTTCTGCGCAAGAAGGCACCTGAAGTCCTGAACAAGGTTCGGGCTGTGCCGAAGAGCAAGGCGCGCGGCAAGTGAAATTCCGCCCCATTCTCATCACACCACCGGCTGAAAGTCCTATCACACTGGACGAGGTGAAGGCCCAGGCGATTGTCGACTTTGCCGATGACGATGACCTTCTGACCGGCCTGCGTGACGCTGCTGTGGCGCATCTGGACGGATTTCGGGGGATTTTGGGGCGGGCCATGGTCTCGCAGACGTGGCAGGTTCAGCAGGCGGCTTGGTTGCGAGAAATCTGCCTGCCGGTGCCCGACGTCTCGGCCGTGGCTATCAGCTACGCTGATGCGGGTGGGGCAGAACAGTCGGTAACAGCGGATGACATCGCTGTCCTGCCTATCGCGAGCGGCACGCTGGTTTCGCTGGCCGATAGTTTTGACCTTCCGACGCTGGAAAACAGCAACCCGGCGCCGATCAAGGTGCAGTTCACATGCGGCTTTGGTACGGCTGCGGATGTTCCTGCGAACTTGAAACTTGCGATCAATTGCCTGGCGGCGGATTGGTATGAAAACCGCTCGGGGGACACAAAGCAGGGCCTGCCTATGGGCGTCGAGGCGCTGATCCGGCCCTATCGATGGGTGGCGGTCTGATGCATCTGATCGAGCGCGTGGCTTTTGACGAGCTTGACGGCACCAGCGACGGGCTCGGTGGCAAAACCCTGCTTGCTGTCGAGCGCTTCACCACCCGAGCCAAGTTCACCTTCCTGCGCGGCGGGGAGAAGGTTCAGGCTGGGCGGCTGTCTGGCACGCAGGCCATCGTCGCCACCGTGCGCAAGTCGGAATCCACGGCGGATATCGGCACCGATGGCACCACCAGGTGGCAGTTGCGCGATACCGCAAGCGGCACCGTCTACAACATCCGCGCTGTGGAGCCTAACCGAGACAAACCGCGTCAGTACCTGGACTTCATTTGCGAGAGTGGCGCGTGACTGGGTCTTTTAAGATCGAGGGCCTAAAGGAGATCGACAGTGCTTTGGCCGCTCTGCCGCGCGCAACGTCAAAAGCTGTTGTTCGCAGAGCGCTCAAAAAAGAGCTGGCGCCTGTCGCTGATATGGCAAATGGGCTTTGGCCGGGCGCAGATGATGGGGCCTTCGCGGTGTCGGCGAAGCTAAAAAAGGGGCAGCAGGGGCCGGAGGCTGGGCCAAACGCGGTCAGCATGTTTGTCGGATCAACTCCCGCATCGCCTCATGCCCATTTGTTGGAATGGGGGACGGAGCCCCGCTACCACAAAAGTGGAAAATATGTCGGTGCAGTTCCGCCGATGCCGATGTTGACGCCCGCGTGGGATGCTTACAAAGGCAATATCCTTGAGGGTTTGGCCGCGAGCATACGGCAAGAGATCGAGGCGACACTGGCGCGTCGGACAAGGCGGGGGCTGTGATGGAAGAACACCTGTTTGCGCTTCTGGACGGCGCTCTGAGTTGCCCGGTAAAATGGGGATACTTCAGCGACGGTGAAACCATGCCGCGCGTGACCATGATCCGTATGTCGGGAAAGCGGGAGCATACCCTGACCACGAAAGGTCTGATGCGTGGGGCGGTCCAGATTGATTGCTGGGGCCTAACCTATGCCCAAGCCCTCGATGCAAGCCGTGACGTCCGTGCGGTGCTGGAGCGGTACAGCGGTGGCCCCATTGTCAGCGCGCATTTGACCGCGACGAGAGATGGTTTCAGCAGTGACGCAACCGCAGCGCAGCGCGTCTCCCTCACCTTTGCGCTGACCTACCACGACTGAGCGGTTCGACCCAACCTGAAAGGATCATTCTGATGACCAGCAAGAAACCCGCTGCGGCGGGCCGGAAAACTGTTGCCAAATCCACTGCAGCGCCCCGCGTAATTGATGGTGTTTCGCTGATCCGCCTGCCCATGGAGCGGAACAAGCCTTCGCATCCAGCCGCACTGTATCAGGGCAAGGCACCTCAACCTCGTGAGGTCATCGAGTTCACCCTCGAAAATGGCGTGACGTACCAAGGGGAGGTTGCCGAAGCGATCGAAGTGAACGGCGAGGTAATGGTTGAGTTCGCGAGATCTCTCAAGGCTGTCACCAAGAAATAGGCCGCGGCCTATAATCCCGCGCCCCCAGGGCGCTTTCATCTCCATTGAAAGGAAACTGATATGGCGCACCAGACCGCCTCTGGGGTGACACTCGGCATTTCTGCCGTTGCACCCGCAGCACACGATATTGCGAGCTTTGACGCTCTCACTTTCATCAACGTTGGCGAAATCACCAACATTGGTGAATTCGGGAAAGAGTGGAGTCTCGTTACTCACAATCCCTTGTCCACACGCGGCACTGAAAAAGGCAAAGGTAGCTTCAACAACGGCAGCCTGTCTCCAGGTCTGGCACTTGATCCCGGCGATGCTGGCCAGACCGCGATGGAAACAGCTCTCGAAAGCGACGATCCGGTCTACCTGTCCATCACGCTTCAGGACGGAACGATCTTCTACCTGGTCGGGCTTGTCATGTCCTTCAAGCCGAATATCGGCGGAGTCGATGATGTGGTGACTGCATCGACAACCATTGAGCTGAAGCCGGATCAGATCCTGAAGAAGGCAGCGTAAGCCAGCAGCAAAGATCTACCCAAATGGGTGGAGGGCCGGGTGAAGAATGGTTCGCTTCCCCGGCCCGTTAGAACCACCGAACCAATGAGGTAAGACATGGATTTCAACAAGTTCGACAGCGTCTCTGCGGCAGAAAAAGGCGCTGCAATGCACATCAAGGATCCGACCACGCTCGAGCCGCTGTTCACAGAAGATGGCAAGCCTTGCGAGATCATTCTTCTGGGTTCTGAAGCCCCTTCCGTTCGTGCTGCATATCGTGAAGCAGAAAAGGCCCGCCTGAATGCTGAAAAGGCTGAAGGCACTTCGGATGCTGAAGGTGATGATGCTGAGTTTCTGTCCATGGATGACTTCCATGAGAAAACGGTGGAACTGCTATTGCCACGTGTTGTTGGTTTCAACAACGTGTTCAAGGGAGACAAGCCCGCGACAAAAAAGGACGCCCCTTGGTTTTTTGGTCTGAACCGAATGAACGGGCAAAAAGGTGAGAAGTCTTTTGCTGAGCAGGCGTCCGATTTTTCTGCGAAGCGTGCGAGCTACCTGGGAAACGTCTCCACCGCCTGAAGCTCTATGCTGAACAGGCGGGGTTCCTTGCCTCCACCCCTGAAGATTGGAAGCTGTCCCGCCTGAAGCTTTGGCAAAAGGAGGGGCTTGATCTACACCTTCCGGAGGTGCGTGGAGGCGAGTACTTGCTGGAGATGATGGCGCAGGAAGGCCTTTCGTGGTGCCAATTCGACGCGATGGGCAACATCAAGCCAGTACCCTGGAGTGAAATTGCAGCGTTCTCCCAAGCCTCGGGCGTAGAGCTGGAGCCTTGGGAAGCGCGACAGTTGCGCGAAATGAGCGTTTCATACGTCTTTGGGTACATTGCTGGAAGGAACCCGATGACGGTCTCTCCGGCCTTCAAAGATAATCCTGATGAGGATCCCGGCGTTGCTTTGGAGCGCCAGCGTGTCTCCAATTCCTTGGAGACAGCGCTCTCCGCAATGGCGGGATAGGGCTTCTCGCTCAAATGACCCAAGCAGTGTACTTGAAGAGCTTTGCAGCACTCGCCCAGACTTGGAAATTGGACTGGGTTGCTGTTTCACGATGGCAGTGAAGGATGCAGTCCGGCTCCTCTGCAATCGATCCCTGCAAGGGGACCCAAGGTTAGAATTGGGCTGAAGTTCTTGATATGCGGGACATAGACAATCGCGTAAGGTTGAAAACCGTTGTAACCGCCAAAACCGTTTGGTGCGTTGACTGTTCCGCAGATTAGACGGCCACCTTTTGGATTTACTGCCAATTTCGGTTCCCCAATGAACTGAGCTGCAGCATGGTTTTTTAACCTCAGCTTTAGCGTCTGATCGTGAACCATTTTGTCTCTGTCGGTCATATCGGACTGCACAAAGCCAGCAGAGCTTGTGCAAGCCGCAATCATGAGTGCTGCAGCACACCCCCAAATAACTCGCATAGAAAAATCCTCCTCAAATTGATTCCGGTGGATCATTTCACGCCAAGGCAAGAGAGAGCAACCTATGAGTGCAATCGAAATTGGATCGGTTCGTGCATCGGCCTCTTTTGATGCCGCAGCGTTTGTGACCGGCGCAAATAAGACAAGATCTCAACTCCGTGCCTTGGGGGGCACTTTTGAGACAACATCCCGTGATGCGTTGCGCTCCATGGAAGCTATCGAACGTGGTTGGGATGCAGGCGTCCGCAAGGCGAAGTCTTCCGCAAAAGACCACACTCTCGCGGTCTTGGGACTGGTCCAGGCCAACAGCCGTGGTTCTGCATCTGCTCGTGAATGGGCTGCAGAACTCAATCGCAACGCTCAGTCATTCGATAACCTTCGTGCATCTCTGGACCCCGTATTTGCGGCGTCAAAAAGGTATGAAGCTGTAGTTGAACAGGTCGAAAGCGCCGTGCAAAGCGGTGTGACCAGTCAAAGCACAGCCAACAGGGTGCTGGACCAAGCTGCGCAAAAATACCTGGGCTTGGGTAATGTTGCTGAGCAGGCAGCGGCGGCTCAAAAAAAGATTGCAGCTGAAACTGCAGCAGCTACCCAAAGCTACCAGCGCCTTCGCGCCAGCATTGATCCTGCCTACGCTGCGACAAAGCAGTACGAGGCAGCAGTTGAAACCCTGTCCGCTGCACAGAAGGCAGGCGTGATCAACGACCGTGAGCGCACCGAGACCCTCGCCCTGCTGAAGCAGAACATGGCTGCTGTTGGTGCTTCATCTGTTGGTGCGCAACAAGGTGTCAGCAAGTTCGGGCTTGTTGCCAATCAGGTCGGCTACCAGATCCAGGATGTATTCGTATCGGGGCCGATGATTGGTTGGTTTCGTGCCGTCGCCCAACAGGCCCCCCAAGCTGCGGGCGCATTTTCTATGTTGGGCGGAAGCATTGGCACGATTGTGCCTTGGCTTGGCACGGCTCTGGCGGTGGGTGCAGCTCTTGCTCCAGTTCTGCTGGATCTGGGTGACGCCTCTTTGACACTGGAGGAGCGGTCCAAGCTGAACGCGACCGCTCTGGATAACCTTGTCGGTGCCCTGGACGATTACAGCCGCTACGCAGAAGGTGCGCGAGCTAAGACTGTCGACCTGGTCAAGGAGTTTGGCATCTTCGCAAGTGACGTCAAAAGCACCTATGAGTATCTTTCGGGGGTTTCGGTTAAGCGTGCCCTTGATGGTCTTCGGACAGAAAACTTCGATCTTTTTGCAAATCTGACAGACGCTGCCAATGTCATCGCCCAAATGGACGATGCTTTGACCGCCTTGGAGCGCAACAAAGCACTCGGCGCGACCTCAGAGCAAATTCAAGTCTTCAAGGAGAATTTTGAAGGTCTCGAAGACGAAGCCTACGCAGCAGCGCAGGCGATCGGGCTGATGCCCGAAGAGGTCCGTGCAATCAAGTCCGGCTTCGACACTCTTCGTGGCGCACAGACCATGAAAGAGATTCAGAGCGAGGCTAAAGCTGCGCTGGATGTAATTCGTGGATTTTACCCTGAAGGGCAAAAGCTTCCGGCTGCGTTGGCTGATGCAGTTGTCCAGCTTGAGGCGGTGATTACCGCATCCAGCCGGGCTCTCGCGGATACCGAAGAAGCCACGGTTCAGACGCAGAATTGGGCGACATCCTTGTCCGGAGTAAACTCCGAAATTCAAGCGATCATGGCTTCGCTCGCTTCAATTGGTGGCGGTCTCCTGGCCAATGCGGCCAAACAAGCAGAAATCGATGCCCTGAAGGCGGGTAAGTCCATTCGAGACGCCGCGATTGAAGCTCAGCGTTTCAAGAAGGAAATGGAATTTGACGCCCGTCGAGAGGGTGCGACCTGGTTTGAGCGGCTCAAGATCGATGCTGAGCAATATCAGTTTGAGCATAGCCTCGCACTGGATGCTGTCTTGGATAAGGAGCGTGAAGCCGCGCGCGAGAGAGAGCGCAATTTGAAGAAAGTCGCCGCAGCCAGCGGTAAGTCGATCAAGCAGCTCAAAAAGGAAGCTGCTGCTGTGCGAGCTGGTCTGAGCCCCGTTGCGCGTTACAACCAAGAGCTGGCGGAACTGGCGAGGCTGAAAGGGCTGCTGTCGGACAGTGAAATGGCCCAAGCCATCCGCAATCTGAACGTTGAACTTGCAGACAGTCTGCCGCTGGTGGGCGACCTGGCGGATTCCTTCACGGACGGCCTTTTCAATGGCTTCAAGGGGACGCTTGATGACATGGGGGACATGTTCAAGCGCTGGCTCAAAGAGATGATCGCAACTGGTCTGCGCAATCAGATTGTGCTGCGCCTCGGCCTTGGCGGTGGCGGTGGTGTTGGCGGTGCCACACAGGCGGCGGGCACTTTGCTTGGAGGGGAAACTGGTAGCTTCTTCGGTTTGGGCGGAGGGCTGATGAACCTCGGCACCACGCTTTTGGGCGGTGGTGCTGCAGCCTCCGGTATCATGTCCGGTCTTGGCGGCATCTTTACTGGTGGCGGGCTCGGCGCGAGCTTCGCAAACTTGGGTGGCTTGGTTTCTGGAGCTTCTGCAGGTTTCGGTGCAATCGGCGCGGCCCTTCCAGCATTGGGGATCATCGCCGGAGGCATTGCGATCCTCGCGAAGGGTCTGTCCCGCGAGCATCACGGGCGTGCTGTGCGCGGCACTCTGGGGCCGGATGGTTTTGACGGCTTCGAGTTCGACTTCTACCAGGGGGGATTTCTGCGCGGCGACAAGCATGAATATCACGACACCCGTGACGAAATCCAAACCATGCTCGACAACGCTACTGCAGGCATTGTCAACAACATCGAAACCATGGCGGGCGCGCTCAATCTGGGCGCTGATGCGATCAAGGATTTCGAGTGGGAAGGGGAACAGTTCACCGTTTGGCTGTCTGGCCGGAATGCTGGTGATCAGGAAGCGACAGCGAAGGAGTTCGAGAAGCACCTGAACACCCTCGCCAACGGTATGACGGATCTCGTCCTGAAAACCGAGGAATACACGCGCGAAGGGGAAAGTTCGTATGAGACACTGACCCGTCTTGGTGGCTCCCTCATGGCTGCTAATGATGGATTTGAGCTGCTGAGCCAGACCCTGTTCGAGGGCAGTTTGGAGGCCGCCAACAGCGCCTCTCTTCTGATGGATGCTTTCGGAGGCATTGAGCAGTTTGCATCTGGTGTCGGATCATTCTTCGAGCTGATGTTTACTGATGTCGAGAAGCAGGCGAAGCGCCAGCAATATGCTCAAGAGGCATTGGACGCAGCTGCGGAAAACCTCAATCTGACAATCCCGAACACCCATGCTGAGTTCCGGGCGCTGGTTGAAAGCCTTGACCGCACAACTGAGGAAGGCCGTGAAGCATACGTTGCTCTGATCGGGTTGGCCGATGAGTTCACCGTGGTTCACGGGACAGCGCAGGAAGCGGCCGATGCCCTGGACGGCGTTGCCGGAGCCCTTGCCGATGCTGAAGCGGAGGCTCGCAAGCTAAAAGAGCAGGATCTGAGGGATGCATTCGCCGCACTTAATGGGGCAATCAGTGCAGCAGTGTCCGACTTGCAGGGACAGCTTGGAATTGTTGAAGATCGCCTGCGCCTGCGTTTCAAGAGACTTCAGGTGTCCGTCGATGCGGAGCGTCAGACAATATCGGCCGCGCACGAGAAGTTGCTGGACACGCTTTCGGGTCGGTTGGCGACTCTGGAGGATGCGGCAGAGGCATCTCGCGCTTTGTTCGAAACGCTTGAGGCTGCAAGCCAAGATCGTCGCCGGGTGGAGCGTGAGGGTGCTGAGTGGGAACGACGCCGGGCGCTGATGTATGTCCAGAATGGAGGATCGGATCCGGGCAAGCTTTCGAACGCGCTCGAAGTTCTTGGCGAGGACAATTCCGGTCAATTTTCAAACTATGCAGACTATCTGACTGACTACTACCGAACATCCAACATCATTGCTGGCCGTGCTGGTGATGCGCAGCTTGAGATGACGGCAGATGAGGCCGCTGTGGATGCGCTGGAGCGCCAAATTGAGCTAGCAGAGAGGCTGCATCAGGAAGAAATGCAGCGCCTCGATCAGATTATCGAGGATGGGCGCAAAACTCTGGATATGGCGTTGGGCGAGTATATCGCGGCCATCAACGTGGAGAACGCTGTCAATCAGCTCAACCAAACTGCTGACAGGCATGCGATTGTCTCTGAGCGAGTCGAGACCCGTCTGCTGGAATTGGAAACCATTCGCTCCACCATGGAGCAGCTTGTCACTGAAACACTTGGTGGCAACACGACACTGGTCAGCATCAATGCCGGGATCACTGGGGTGGCTGGAGCCGTGCAGGCTTTGGGTGGCAGCCTTAGCGGGTTGGCTGCTGGTATCGCTGCAAATGCTGCGGCTCAACGCGAAGCAAACCGGATCGCTCAAATCAAAGCGCTTGAACGCACCCAGACGATCAACAGCCAGCAGGCCGGTCGCGCTGCGGCTGGGGCTCAGGCTGTCAGCAAGGAGGATACAACGGCACGCGAAGTCCGCGAGATGCGTAAGGAGCTCGTCGGCTATCTCGGGCCTATCTCCAAAGCGACTGGCGCAACGGATCGATCTCTGAAGCGTGTAGTGCGCGACGGTCTCACCACCAAGGGGGCGGCATGATCATCATTCAGCCAATTGATGTCACAGATTCCAATCTGGTGACCAACGTTGCTTTGTCAGAACAAGAGTGGACCGCTGGCACCACGCCAGAGGGGGCAGAGCGGCGCGTGGGCAATGATCTGTACCGTGCAGTGGTCGAAACCACTGATGACCCAGTGGTCGGCATCAATGCGGACCCACCAACCTGGATCCGATTGGGTGTGGTCAACCGGTTCCAGATGTTCGACCAATTCTACCACTCTCAGACTGTTGCCGTTGATCAGATCGACGTCACAATCCAGCCTTCTGAGGTGGTGAACTCGGTGACGCTTCTCAACCTTGACGCCCTTGAAGCACGGGTAAGGGTCGAGGATGGGGCAGGTGGGACGCTTTACGACCAGACACAAAGCCTCCTGGATAACAGTCAGGTGCTTGATTACTGGGAGCACTTTTTCTCGCCCATCCTGCGGCGCAAAGACCTCACCTTCATCGATCTTCCTGCCTACTCACTTCCAATCCGGGTCACTGTGACCGGCCCGGCGGGTGAAGAAGTCAGCGTCGGAGGAGCCTTTGTCGGGCGTCAGCGGATCATTGGCACGGCTGTCTATGGAACGCGCCGCGATTTGTTGAACTTCTCCACAAAGGAGCGCGACCAGTTCGGGCGCTTTGAAATCGTATCGCGAGCCAAGGCAAAGCTGGTCAGCTACGAGGTCGCGGTAGAGACACGGAACAATGATTACGTTGCCGATTTCCTCGAAAATGTAGCCGATATTCCGTGCATCTATATCGGCGATGCCTCCCGCGGCGGGACCATTACCTACGGCTATCCGCGTGACTTCGGATTCCCATACGAAACCCCGTCCATTTCCAAGCTGTCCCTTGAAGTAGAGAGCGTGACCTAATGTCAATCACACAAGTACCAAGCTTCACCAAGGTTCCGGATCGTGGAAGCTCGCCAGCCACCTTCTCAGGCGATGTGGATACGTTTCTGAGCGAGATCAACGCCCGCACTGAGGCGGGCAATCAGCAAGCCGATGAGGTCAACGCGCTTGCGGCGCAGGTCGAAACACAGGCTGCAGATGTGCAAGAGGCCCGCGCGGCTATCGATGCCGGTGTGAATGCCGATCGATGGGCGGCAGGAGACTATAGCGACGGGCAGTCGGCATGGTCTCCGATCAATGGCCTGACCTACCGGGCCAAGGGGGATTTCACCTCTATGATCGATCCGTCTGCTGATCCGGACAACTGGCACAACCTCAACCCCATAGAAGAAGCTGGAAAGCTGATCTCGGCCCGCGCGCGCCGCTTCGCAACATGGATTGGAGCATAAGACATGACCGACACAATTGGAGTGGCGCTCACCACTGCAGCCGCTGATATCTTCACCGTTCCGGCCGATACTGTTCGCTACGTCACCCTGATCCAGGTCTGCAATGTGGACGGTGCGAATGCGGCAGACGCCACCATTCAGTGGACCGATGCCAGCAACGCAGATGCGGTCACGCGCCTGGCGTATCAGGTCACGATCGATGCTCAGGACAGCCGCACTATGACTGTCGGGGCGTTCGCGCTGTCAGCAGGCGACAAGCTACAGGCGCTCGCCTCTGCGGCTGGCGATCTGGAGCTGACCGTGACCTACTACGATGAGTCTGTGTGATGCGCGGGGTTCATCATCTGGGCGGACTGGCGTCTGCCGGGGCCAGCCTGAAGGGGGCGGGGAAGGGTGGCGGACTATCCGGAAAGAGGTTTTGGCGCCTGCTGATTAATTCTACCGATGGATCAGACGTGAAAATATTATCGATGGAATTTCGAGAAACTCCAGGTGGCGCAGATGTCACCGTGCCCGCTGAAGCGCCCTATCGCGCAATGTCAAAAGACTGCTACGCAGGTTCTGAAGTTTATGCAGTTTATCATATCTTCGGAGGGCCTTCTGGGGTGCCTTACTGGTACGATATCGGTGGAGCCCCATCATGGGCGGGGTGGCGGTTTGCCGCAGATACGACCATCAACGAAGTGAGCTGGAGCAACTACTCCTCAAGCGGACACCCAACAAGTGTGACTGTCCAATCCTCTCAGGATGGGGAGACTTGGGACGATGAGTGGTCGGTTACATCTGGACTGAACACTGGTTCTGGCACCTCCAACACCATCACCCGACCATAAGGAGCGCGCGATGACACTTTATCACACCGCCACCACCGCCCCGGCACCGTTGCCGCATCGCATTCGTCTGAGCGACGGGCGCAGCCGCACCGATCCGGCCAGCTTCACCGCTGAAGAAATCGCAGATGCAGGCTACATCGTCTCGCCTGAACGCCCTGATCACGACCCGGTAACTCAGCGGGTCACTTGGAGCGGGAGCGCTTGGACTGTTGAAGATCTGCCCCCTCGGCCCACCGTCTATGCCGCACTGACCCGGATCGAGTTTTCACGCCTGTGCATGGGGCCGGGCGGTATGACACACCAAATGCTGGTGCAGGCGCGCGCAGCTCCTGAGCTTGCTGCAATGTGGGTCATGCTGGACATGGCAGAGCGGGTGCAGCGGGACGATCCGGAGGTTGCACCGGGGCTTGCTGCTCTTGCCACTGTCGGCTTCCTTCCCAACGGCGCGCAGGCCGTTCTGGATGCCTGGCCGACCGTCTGATTGGTGCATCCGCCACGGGGACGGATACCTAACCACATCTGAAATCGCATGGGAGATCGGGGCTAAGGGCTCCGGTCTCTTTCTTTACGTGCCGCCGGGCTTTGCCTTTGACGTTTCAATCCCCCGTTGGGTCGGGTGGATCTTTGACCGGCACGATCCCCGCTATCTGAAAGCTGCTGCGCTGCATGATTTCGCCCTTCACCGGCTTGGCTGGGGGCGGGTCAGCGCGGCGGCACCCTTTTCTGAAGCGCTGCGCGCCGCTGGCGTTTCGCGCGTCCGCAGGCTGGCAATGGTGCTGGCCGTCACCATCCACAAATGGAGATGAGCAAAGCACATGAGAGACCTGCTGTTTTCGATGGAATTCTGGCTGGCAATGGCGGCGGCAATCCTGCTCAAGCTGCGCGCCTCGCCCCAGATCACCCTGTTCGGGGCCATCACCACCACCGCGTCAGCGATCTGCTGCGCTCTGGTGTTCACCGAGCCGCTGATGGACTGGTTGGAGCTGGATGGCGAGGTCTACACCTACGCCGTTTGTGCGCTGATCGCGCTGACCGGTGAGCATATCGCCCGGCAGGTGCTCTCCCTCGGCATTGAGGATGCAGTCCGACTTTTGCGGGGGAACAAGAAATGACCTGGGGCAAGTTTATCGCTGGGGCTTGGGGTGCGGTGCTTGCGCTGAGCCTCATGACCAGCGCGCTACCCGCCAGCTGGTGGTTCGAGGCCGGGGAGTTGCGGGTTGCCGATGCTTCAGCCGGTGACTGTCCGGAAATGCAGTTTGATCGGGAGATCAACAGGCCATTCAAGGCTGCGTGGACCGTCACCATTATGGGGCGTGCTTCTTATGGCTGGGCCACCTATCGCACCTTTCAGGGCGCCAATGACTATCGGCCGGAAAATCAGCTGCCGGACAAGCTCGATCTCTGCTGGTGGACGTGGGCGGATCCGCTTCACCTGCCGCCGGGAGAGTATCGGGTGAACACCCTCTGGCGCATCCATCCAACGCAGGGCAGGGCGCGCGAGGTCAGGCGCACCAGCAACACATTTGAGGTAACACCATGAACGCGGAAACACTCTGGCTGCAGGAGCGGCTTTCTCAGCTGGGTTTTGATCCGGGCCCGATCGATGGGCTGCGTGGTCCCCGCACAGACGCCGCGGTTGTTGCGTTCAAGCGGTCGATCGGTCTGCGCGCGCGGCCCTATGTCGGCCCTCTGACCCGCGCGGCGCTGATGCCTGCGGTGGGAAAGCGGTCAGACCTGCCATGGATGGCCGAAGCGGCAAAGATGCGCGGCCTGCACGAGCAGCGCGACACTGCAGCCCTGCGGCGCTGGTTTGATGTCTCTGTGGCGTGGATCGACCCGCGCGAAATCCCTTGGTGTGGCGCATTCGTTGCAACCTGTCACCGGGCGGCGGATCCGGACATTGATCTGCCCAGGAACCCGCTCGGCGCCCGCAACTGGCAGCACTGGGGCCATGAGTGCGATCCGGTCTTCGGGGCCATTCTGGTGTTCTGGCGGATCAGCCGAAGCCATTGGGCTGGTCACGTTGGGTTTTATCACGGCGAAGACGACACGCATTTCCACGTCTTGGGTGGCAATCAGGCAAACGCCGTCACCGTCACCCGGATCGCCAAATCCCGGCTGCTGTCGTCGCGCTGGCCGATTGGCACCCCGGTTACAGGCCGCCGCATTTTCCTGACCCCCGGCGGCACTCCAATTTCCACAAATGAGGCATGACATGAACAAGCTGCGAAATCCCAAAGTGCAGGGCGCTCTCCGCCACCTGTTGACAGCGATCGGGCCGGTGCTGGCGGTCATTTTGGCCGCCGAAGATCCGGCCGCACTCCTGCGTGCTCTGATCGGCGCCGCTGGCTGGCCGTCGTTGGTGGGTGTCATCATGGCCGTTCTCGGCTTCTGGGCGTCCGTCACGGCCCCGGAGAAGCGCCAATGATCACCCGGCTCCTGTCCCGCGCCTGGGGCTATCTGGTGGCCGCTGGGGCGTTCCTCGCGGCCATCTGGGTCTATGGTCGGTCACAGAAGGCCGAGGGGCGCAAGGAAACCTACATCGAAACGCTGAAAGACGGCGCAAAGCGAAAGGAGGCCGGTCGTGAAGCAGTGGACGATCTGCGCGGGAATAGCCGCGCTGACAACATTGAGCAGCTGCGGCGAAACTCTGATAGCTGGTGATGCAGGCTGCGGTTCCTACGGTGAGGCGAGGGCGACGATGCCGGATGATCCGCAGGCACTGCCAGACAACTGGCTGTCATGGGTGACGCGAACGGATACCCGCATGACTGCAACGTGTAAGCCCCGCCGGTGAGCGGGGCTTTTTCGTTTGGAGACGGTGCCAAGGCTTGGAACTCTTGCCACGGCACCGCCTTTCCCCCGACCAGTTCAGCCAAACTTAAGGTCGCGTTAGATGGGGTGCAACAGGCGCAAAATTCATTTTGCGGATTATTGCGCTTGTTGTTGCAGCGTGCAGGGTTTTGCCGAACACTGTTGAGATGAGAGATCAGCAAGGTTTTCGCCTTGAAAGTGTGAGGGAATTTAAATTGTCTGGCTACGATCCATTGACAGAAAGTCGACTTAAAGAGCTTGAACTCATGCACTCTAAGATGTCCGGTGCGCTTGCAGAGTTGCAGCGCGTTAGTTCGTATGTGGTTGTTTCGTTGGCTATATACTACGGCTGGTTCTTCAGCGAAGGTTTAAAATACCTAGAAAATCCTGTTGCTCTCCCAGGTCTTCTAACCATTCCTGTCGTGGTGGTCTTCTTGGGCTGGAGCAAGTCAAAAATGGAACGTGTATACATCGAGAGGGTCGCGACCTACACCCAAGTTTTGGAGGCAGAGCTATGGAGGGACACCCTTCCGAATGAAGCGTCAGAAGATAGCGTTAAAATAAATCCGTGTCAGAAAGCCGAATTGCCGGTTCCAAACAGACAGCAGGGTGAGTTTGGCTGGGCGTCATTTAATAATGCAGTGCTCGAAGGGACACGGAAATTGGAAACACCCGATCGATCCAAACTTCTAACTACCCGGATCTTTCGAGGGGTGTTTTGGGGGGGGCTAGGTTTAGGCACACTTTCTGTTTCCGGTGCGATCGCGTACTCTGTTTTGTCTGGCTCATGGGGGGCGGAGGGTAGCGAGCTCACGATCAGAATCGCAGTTCCTGGTTTGAAATGACGCACGCAGGCTGAATACCTCACCATCAATCGACTAGTTCACCGGTCCAATAGGTTCCATCGTCGCCTTTGAACCGGATCCTCTCCGCGTCTTTCAGGACTGTGTAACATTGCCAGCCATCTGCTTCACGGAACTTTTGGCAGTATCGATCGCCAGAGAGACCCCACGAGCCGAAATAAGTGCCGTCGTCGTACATTGACTTGGTTTGGCCGGATAGGTCGAAGCGCTGAGTGCCGTCTTCGTAGATCAACTCCTGGCCTCCGAGTACACGTTGGATCTCCTGCGCATTCAATTTTCTATATTCGGCGCTTGCTGCGACTGGCATGATGAGAAGCGTAGCCAAAACACTTTTAAACATAAAAACCTCATTAAAATTCGGACAATTGCTGATCGCGACACCGCGGAAGCATCAGGTACTTTTCTCTGTGTTTCAAGTTTCATCTTGGGCACTTCAATTGAGTGCTGGTGGTAAGATTTGACAAATAGAGGTGTTGATTTCGCGCTTGTGCTTGGGGAATTGATCAGATTCCCATCTCTCCTGGGTTGTGCTTCCAAACTTCTATGCTAGGTTCTCCACTGAGTATTTGACCGGGGCAATTTTCGCCCACTTTTCAAGCGTATTTTGTTGAAATAACACAATTTTCACAATGGCTAGCTGGGGGGTCGGATGAACGGACTTGCCATGAAGGACCATTCAAAAATGAGACACAAGCGATGACAACAAGGAATCCCAAAACACTTGTGATCCATATTGGGGATCACAAGACCGGCACCACCACAATTCAAAATGCTTTGGCCGCTGACTGTGTCCGGATTGAAGGGGCAAAGCTGCTTTATCCTGCAAAGCTGAACCACAATTATTTGATGGGGCACATCACTGCTGACGATCGTGGTGAATCGGCGCCGAAAGTCAAACCTGGTCAATTGGGGCTGGCAGCTTTGTCAGATCACATAAGGAATTCGACAGCAGACTATGTTGTTCTGTCAGGAGAAGTCTTTGAGAATGTACCTGCGCCGCGTTTCAAAGAAATCGTTGAGCGGTATTTTTCCTCTAGCGTGGATCGCATCCGGATTGTTGCGTATGTGCGGCCACACGCGCAGAGGATCCTCTCCAGCTATGCTGAGCAAGTCAAGATCGGCTGGTTTCGTGGATCAATGCAAGACTTCTTTCAACACAACTGGGAGAGTCGGCGTTTCCATTTTTCATCGCGGTTCGAGAAGTGGCGCGAGTGTTTCGGAGAGGATTTTATCCTTCGACCAATGATCCGAGAAGAACTGAAGTCAGGGTCGGTCCTTGCAGATTTCGCCCACGTGGCTTTCGACGGTTTTCCCTGCGAACTTGACGACTTCCCCTCAGAAAACCAATCTCTTGGGCTGCGGGAGCTTGCCCTTTTGCATTTTTTGCAAGGTCAGTACCAAGACAAGCCCAAATGGCTACGCCATACTCTAGGTTGGGAGATCGCTCGGCGTATTGGTGCTATGGCGCAGCCTGAAGGGGGCAAGCCATTGAAGCTGGCGATGTCCAGAGACTTGGCGGATCGTATTGCTCTCTCTTATGAAGAAGATGCCAAGAAGGTTGATGCTGAGTTCTTTGACGGGCGACCTTTAATGCGACGAGCGCTAATAGACATGCAGGATCGCGCTGTTGCAGCCCCTCAGTCCTTAAATGCTTCAGACTATTTCGACGAAGAACATCTAAGAAACCTGACCGTTGTGGCGGCGCTTGTCCACGATATGCTGAATGTCAAACACCCGTGGCCTGCATATTTTCATCGGCACAGAATCCAAGACGTGCGCCGCTTCAAATTACGTAAAGCATCCTCTATGGGTTCGGCAGCGGCCCTTGTTCACGTCGAAAAAGGTCCGCTTTACACCGGCGCATTAGGGGATTGATATGAGCTGAAAGTTGCTGCGCTAGGATTAGTCGCCAGACACGCGCAGCACTACACGTCTGACCGTCTCCCTCGCTTCTTCCAAGGTTTTTACGCGCCCGGTCTCTGCAGGGATCACCCAGATCGCCCACACCCACGGGTTGGCGGTTTTGTATGGCACATCGCTGAAGTAAATTCGTCCCACCTCGCGGCCATCCCAGATGATCACCCAATCATCCTTGAGAACCTCGCCGCCGATATCTGTTCTTTTCATGGTCCACATGAGCGAGAACAAATAGCGAACATTTGGGTGACGTCAATTGTTTGTTCGGCCAGCTGCCATCCCTGGTCAGCAAATGAGGAACAGAGCAGAACCAAAACAGGAATGTTGAGAAGTCTGTTGAGAGGCGCAAATCTGGCGGCGCGGAAATTCAGGTAAGGTATTGATTTTGTTTGGAGGCGAGTACCGGAATCGAACCGGTGTACACGGATTTGCAATCCGCTGCGTCACCACTCCGCCAACTCGCCTACTGCCTTGGAAACAAGGTCTTTCGTGGTGTGAGGCAGCAGGTATCGTGATTCACGGGTCAGCACAAGTCAAAACATGCGGCTTTGCGGTCCAAACAGGCACGGATGGCTTGGATTTTTGTCAGGGCTTCGGTGCCTCGTCATGTGCCCGTTTCAGCGCGGCCGCAATGAGGGACGGAACCGCGGGCAGGGCGCCCAAAACGGGGAGGGTGTCGCCGGAAAAGGACGCCTCCTCAAGGGCTTCTGGAATGTCATCGCGAACATGTTCGCCGGCCTGGGCAAAGAAAGGCAGGCAGAGGGCAGGTCGCGATGGGGTGAGGGCTGCGAACAGGCGGGCTGTGTCCGCGATCCTTGGATCTTCCTCGACATAGCCGGTGGCAAGGTCACTGCCGGGCAGCTTGGCCCGCATGGTTTCGGCGAAGGCCTCGGCTGCCTCTGCGGCTTTGGGGCCGCGGGCAGAGCCATGTGCGGCCAGAAGGATGCGGGTCTGCGCCAACGACCAGCCGCGATCGGCGCAGGCCTTGCGCAATGCGTCGCAGGCCAGCTGCGGCAGATCAGGGTCGAGACCGAAAGGGGGCAGCAGTTTTGCATCGATCCCTGTCAGGCGGCGGGGCAGGACCTGTGCGGTGAACCAACCGTTTGCCATGAAAAAGGGATAGACCAGCGCGCCATCCGGCGTGACCTGCTCAAGAAGGCCGGGGGTCGACAAGGTCGCAGAGCGCACGTCCCAACCCGGCAGATGCTGCGCAACTTGAGAGGCAAGTTGAGCCAGCGCCGCTTCCTGCGGGGCCGGTTCGGAGGGTTGGCCGTGGGAGGTGATCACCGCGATGGGACGGGTCGGTGTCTGGGACATGGAGCGGGTCTTTCTCATGGGGGCCGTCCCTCGGACAGCTGCGTTTGGTCCATACCGGGTGAAAGATAACTGGCGCTGCCGGTTTTCAAGGGGCAGGCACATATTTGGGATCTATATTGGGTCAGCGCATCGCCCTTGCGCTGGTTTGGCCGTCAGGGAATTGCGCGGGGGGATTGGGCGACAAGAAACCTGCGCAGATGTTCCGGGTTCAAGGGCTTTGCCAGAAGCGGGACGTTGAGCTGTCTGGCGACGGCCTGCGTTTGTGGTCCGCGACCCGCTGAAATCAGGCACAGTGGCAAAGGGGCATGTTTATCTTGGAGAGCAGCCATTGCCCGCGCGGTCGCGGGGCACTCCGTTGGGGGGATGTCGGCGACCATCACATCAGGTGGCAAGCCGATTTCGTCAATCAGGCTCTGGGCTTCTGCCGGATTGGCGCAGGCCAGCACGTCCATTCCCCATTGCTCCATCGTCAGGCTGAGCGCCTCACGAAGATCGGTATCTGCCTCGACCAGCAGCACGATCAGCTTGGACAGGGGCTCGCCGCTGCGCTCGGCGTGTCTTGGGGGTGGGGAAGGCTGCGGGTTGCCTGCGCGCGGCAAATCAACAGCAAAAACGGTCCCTTGGCCAAGACGGGAACGCAGGCTGAGAGGATGGCCGAGCAGCGCACAGGCGCGGTCGACAATGGCAAGGCCAAGGCCCATCCCGTCGGCGGCGCTGGCCGTGGCGTTCAGGCGCTGGAACTCACCAAAAATTCGGGTCTGATCGGCTTCTGCGATGCCAGACCCGGTATCCCATATTTCCAACCGCAGGCCAGTGCGGGTGGCGCGGGCGCCTACAAGGACGCCGCCGGTTTGGGTGTAGCGCAGGGCATTTGAAAGCAGGTTCTGCAGGATCCGGCGCAGGTAGGTGATATCGCTCAACACGGCATGATCGGTGGGTCTGAGGCGAAGGCGCAGACCCTTTGCCTCAGCCATGGGGCGCATTTCCTCCATGAGTTGTTGCAGCAAGTGATTGAGATCGACAGGAGCCAGATGGACCTGTGCGCGCCCGGAATCCAGGCGCGAGATATCAAGCAGCGCTTCAAGGAGTGTTTCCACGCTGTCCAGCGCATTGGCTGCCTTTTGCAATGTGTCGCGCGGCGCTCCGGTTGGCAGTTCGCCATCCAAGGCCGACACGAACAGCTTTGCCGCTGACAAAGGCTGCAGCAGGTCATGGGATGCGGCCGCGACAAATCGGGACTTCGACGCATTGGCGCGTTCGGCTTCTGCCAGAGCATCCTCAAGCTCCAGCGTGCGTTCCAGGACCCGCTGTTCCAGCGTTTCTTTTGCCTCGCTCATGGCGCGCGCTGACTGGCGCTCTTGGGTTACGTCGGTGAAGCTGATGACAAAGCCGCCATCGGGCATGTCCTGCATAAAGACCGTCAGCACCCGGCCGGCGGGGTTCTGGATGTCAAAGGTCAATGCCGGGCGATGGCCGTCTTGCTTGGCCCAGGTTTCGACCTCATTCGCGGTGATATTCCCGGCAAAATCGAAATCCTCTCGCAGCCGGATCAAGATGGTTTCAAAACGACTGCCCAACCGGAAGCGGCCGACCGGAATGGCCAGGAGATCCCCCAACAGCCGGTTCCAGCCCAGCAGCCTGCGCTGGGTGTCAAAGATGCAGACCCCCTGGTTCAGATGTTCAAGAGTTGCCCGGATCAGCCGGGCCTGATCGTCAAGGAGCCTTTCGCGCTCTTGATGTTGAAGCCGCATGATATCCGTTACATCGGTTTGCAGGATCACCGTCCCACCATCAGGCGTGCGGTGTTCGCTGATCTGCATCCACAGATCGCCGTGCAGACGGACGTTGAACATGACACTGCGGTCCTGATGGCGGGTCATCCGGCGCAGGGCCCAATCAGCCGCGGTCGTTCCCGGCGGCAGCGCCAGCGCGGGGTTCTGACTGACGAGGGTCACATAGGCGTCAAACCGCAGCTCCGGCTGAAGATGGTCGCGCAGGTCTGGCATGTGCATACCAAACCGGCTGTTGCACATCACCAGCACGTCCTGTGCGTTGAACAGCGCAAAGCCTTCCTGAACCGCTTCGATCGCGTTGGTAAGGTTTGCGCGGGCCGCTTCGGTTTCGCGGTTGGCCTCGGCCAGTTTGGCGTTCGACAGGTTCAACAGATCCAGCGTGCGTTCAAGATCGCGGGTGCGATTGCGCACTTCCTCTTCTAGAAGGGCTGCCCGTTCAAACTGGGCGTATGCCAATCCGGAACTGTCGGTGTCCTGCTCAACACGCCGCATCAGGGTCGCAGCGATCTTCAACAGCTTTTCGTTTTGCCGTTCCAGCGTGTCACGCGGATCAATCAGGCCCTGGACCATGCTTTTTCCTCCGCGGTTGTGGTGGTCGGCTCGGTCGGGGGGTAGATCGCGACACCTGTAAGGGTCTGGTTCACATGCATCGAATTTACCTGCTCACCGTAGGTGCAAAAGCCGACAGCGCGGTGGCTGGCCAAAAGCGCAGAAATCTGTGGGCTCAGCTGTTTTTGCTGTGCCTCGATCCGGCGCAAGACGCAATCGCACGTCAAGATGATATCAGGTGTCTGCTGCCGGGTCAGATCGTTGAGCGCGGTCGAGAGATGCCCGACCATGTCCTGCGATTGAGCGAGCGTCAGAACGACGCCTTCGTCGATTGCGGAAAAGAACATCAAATCGCCATTGTCCGCGACCTTGCGGATGGCGCGGACGTGATGCTTGCCGCCGATCCTGACAACGACCGGGTGGGCTGCGAAGGTAAAGCTGGTGAGCTGTTCGGGATCCTTTCCCAACAGGCGGGCATATTCTCGCGCGGCTGGCTCGGCGTTGATTTCATGGACCTGCCGCAGTGCCGGATTGGCGCCGGTGACGACCATACGCTGCTGGGTGGGGCGCAGGTGATCCGTGTTGAAAACGCGAATGCCGCAGCTGCTGCGCACCTGGACGACGACGGCTGCGTTCTGTCTGGCGTTACCATCAAAGAGGACATGCGTGGACGCGAAATCCGTACCATCCCCGGCTGAACCACCAAACAGCGGAACCGGGCCTAGCCCCGGCGCGAGATCGGCTGTCAGCGTATCCTCACGCATCGACAGCCCGTCCACCATCAGCAAGGCGAATTCACCCGCCCACTCTGCATGGGTGCGGGTCATCTCCGTGCGATTTTGGATCATGGCGTCAATCATGGCCTGGGGATCATAGGCCGAGAGGTCTTCGATGCGCAGGATACGGCTGGCAAAGTGGCTCCGGGGCAGGCCGATGGCAACGATTTCACCGTCGGTGTAGCCGGTTGCACCGATTTCCCCCGCGGTGGTGCAGCCGACGACCTGCGCAGGGCCAAATCGCTCGGTTGCAGCGGCGATCACTTGGGCAACGTCGGCTTCGGGTGAGACGAACAGGACCACCAGATCCAAATCAGCCACCGGATGCAGGGCCTGTGCAAGTTGGTCAACAGCATCCGGCGCGTGAGCCGGGGCAAAACCCGTTCGGACGATCTGCCCCGAGGCAGCGGCAAGAGATGAAAGTGAGGGGTTGGCTGCGCGGGGCGTCCCGGAAACCGGGGCCGCCGCGGTGGCGGATCTGGTCGTCATAGGGGATCGTAGGCCGCCTAGCCGAGATCTTGCAAGACGTTTGCAAAGCTGGTTTCTTTTGCAATCAGCACAGCTTGCGTGCGGCTTTGCACGCCGAGTTTGCGCATGATCGCAGTGACATGGGCCTTGACGGTTGTTTCGGCAATCGACAGGTCAAATGCGATCTGTTTGTTCAGTTTGCCAGCACAGATCAACTGCAGGATCCGGGCCTGCTGGTTGGTCAGTGTCGCCAGCCTGTCCGCTGCATCGTTGGCCTCGCTGTCGTGGGGCAGGAGGTCATAGCCCGGCGGCACAAAGGCAATCCCCCGGCGCATGGCGTCAAAGGCGTTATTGTAGACGTCCCTCTGGCTATGTTTCGGAACAAATCCAGCGGCGCCTGCGTGGATGGCCGTGCTGATGACGCGATTATCGGCCATTGAGGAGACCACCAGAATGGGCGTATCGGTGGCGTTGCGCAGCCGGACCAGTCCGTCCAGGCCCTGCACATCTGGCAGATGCAGATCAAGGACGATCACGTCGGGCACCGGGCCCAAGGCCAGGAAATCCATCGCGTCCTCAAGGGATGCGGCTGTGGCGATGCTGCCGATCCCGATTGTCGCGCGCAGCGTCATGGCTAGCGCATCGCAAAACAGCGGGTGGTCTTCTACGATCAGCGCACTGTTGAACCGCTGGGGGGAGGATCCCCCATCTGGGGCAGTATCCTGGCGGGGCTGGCTTTGGTGCTCTGGCATCTGGCGTTCCAACAGTGTCACGGGTGGCTGGGCTGGCGTGCGGGTGGAGGCCACTATGGCCCAGCTGCCTACAGGGTTTCAATTGCAGGCTGCATCGGGAAAACGGTAGCGGGGTTATTCGCTGGCACCAATAGGCGGAAAGTCCTAGTCTGCTGGCTGGTGCTCTGACACTTAGAACCAACGTCGCATATGCCGCAGCGGGACAGACAGGCTATTGAAGGCAGGTCAGCCGCAGCAGGAGGAGGATCTGCACATGAAACTTGCCGATACACGCACAATTGCCGCGCCACGTGCCGAGGTTTGGCAGGGGCTATTGGATGCAGATACGCTGATGAAGGCCGTGCCCGGCTGCCAGGAGATGGCCGGCAACGCAGAAGACGGCTTTAGCGCAGTGGTCGTGCAAAAGGTTGGGCCGGTCAAGGCAACCTTCAAGGGCACGGTGACACTGTCGGACCTTGATGCGCCCAACAGCCTGACCCTGCGCGGAGAGGGGAAGGGTGGCGCTGCAGGCTTTGCCAAGGGCGACGCCCATGTGACCCTCGCAGACACTGAGGACGGCCAGACTTTGCTGACTTACGAAGTCGAGGCAAAAGTCGGCGGTAAATTGGCCCAGCTCGGCAGTCGGATCATTGATGGTTTTGCCAAGAAGATGGCCGATCAGTTCTTTGAACGCTTTCAGGCTGAGATCGAAGGGGACGGCGCAGAGGATGCAGCGGCAGGTGAAGACCCGCCAGAGACCGGCGAAGAGAGCGAAGAGACCCGGCGCAAGGGTTGGATCGGACGGGTGCTGGGCAGCTGATGGACAGGAAAGACGGTTGCGCAGGCAGGAAAAGTCGCAATTTGCACGCACAGCCGCTTGACGCCCGGAAACTCCCGATTTATAGACCAAATTCCCTGAGCGGGTATGGTGAAATGGTATCATAAGAGCCTTCCAAGCTTAAGGTGCGGGTTCGATTCCCGCTACCCGCTCCAGGATTTCCCCAGATCATTTTGACACTCCGCAGCGACCTTCGTCCTGTATTTTGCTGGCCCTCGTACGGCTGCGGCGGTTTGCCGGGGCCTCTGTGCTTGACGCCGTGCGCGCGCCCGGTCATGAACCTTGTCGATGTGCAGGGCATTGATTGCCTGCAATATGAAGACCGAAGGAGCAGACATGGCGCGCAATAGAGCGGTCCCGAATGCGGATGAAGAGCGTGAAAAGTCGCGCAAGATTGGTGTTCTGTCCGCGTTGTGGCCTTTTATGCGCCCGTATCGGCTGCTGATGGCTTCTGCGACGCTTGCCCTGGTTCTGACCGCGGGTCTGTCGCTGACGTTGCCGCTGGCTGTACGCCGGGTGGTGGATAACTTCCGGGTTTCAGATGCGGCGCTGCTCAACCAGTATTTTGCCGCGGCCCTTGTGATTGCCGCGCTGCTCGCTGCTGGAACCGGCCTGCGTTATGCGTTGGTGACACGACTGGGAGAGCGCGTGGTCGCTGACATCCGCAAGGCGGTGTTTGACCGTGTGATCGGCATGAGCCCTGCGTTTTTTGAGCGTATCATGACCGGCGAAGTCCTGAGCCGGATCACAACGGACACGACCCTGATCCAATCGGTGCTTGGCTCTTCGGTTTCGATTGCCCTGCGTAATTTGCTGATTTTTGCGGGTGGCTTGGTTCTGATGCTGCTCACGTCGGCCAAGCTGACAGGCATGGTCTTGTTGATCGTGCCTGCGGTTGTGGTCCCTATCCTGTTTCTTGGCCGCCGCTTGCGCGCGATCAGCAAGGAAAATCAGGACTGGATTGCAGCCTCCTCCGGCAACGCAGGCGAGGCGCTTGGCGCGGTGCAGACCGTCCAGGCCTATACCCACGAAGCGGCAAGCCGGGGCGAGTTTGCACGCATGACCGAGACAGCGTTTGATGTATCCATGAACCGGATCCGCACACGCGCGTATCTGACGGTTTTCGTGATCTTTCTGGTGTTCTCCGGCGTTGTTGGCGTTCTGTGGATGGGGGCCAACGACGTGCGCGCGGGCGCGATGAGCGAAGGCACCTTGGTACAGTTCGTGATCTATGCCGTACTGGTCGCGGGATCTGTTGCAGCGCTGTCGGAAATCTGGAGCGAACTGCAGCGCGCCGCGGGCGCGACCGAGCGTCTGGTAGAGCTGCTGACGGCTACGGACCGCGTGCAGGATCCGGCCAATCCCCAGCAGCTGCCCGACGCGGTGCGCGGGGAAATTCGATTTGATGATGTTTCTTTCCGCTATCCGTCCCGGCCTGAGATCCCAGCGCTCTCTGATGTGTCACTGACCGTCAAGCCAGGGGAAACTGTTGCGTTTGTTGGTCCATCCGGGGCTGGCAAAACAACCATCATTCAGATGATCCAACGCTTTTACGACCCGACCCAGGGTGCGGTTCGGCTGGATGGGTTTGCGTTGCAGGACCTGCAGCGTGATGAATTCCGCCGCCATATCGCGCTTGTGCCGCAGGATCCGGTTATTTTCGCGGCGTCTGCGCGCGACAATATCCGTTTTGGTCGTCCTGATGCCTCTGACGCAGAGGTCGAGGCTGCGGCCCGTGCGGCTGCGGCCCATGATTTCATCTCTGCTCTGCCACAGGGCTATGATAGCAATGTCGGAGAGCGGGGCGTGATGCTGTCTGGCGGGCAAAAACAGCGGATCGCGATTGCCCGTGCCATCCTGCGCGACGCGCCCGTTCTGCTCTTGGATGAAGCAACATCTGCCTTGGATGCAGAGAGCGAACGTCTCGTGCAGGCGGCAGTGGATGAACTGAGCCAGGGGCGCACCACGTTGATTGTTGCACACCGTCTGGCAACCGTGAAAAAGGCAGACCGGATTGTCGTCATGGAAGAGGGGCGCATTGTTGCCACCGGGACCCATGACGAACTGGTGGCGCAAGGGGGGCTCTATGCTCGTTTGGCCCGTCTGCAGTTCACCGACGGTGTGGCTGCGGAATAGGCGAACCGCCCCGTAGTTAGGCCTGAAAGAGACTTTCAAGGTTGAAATACGTCAAGTGTCGCTGCGTCAAAGCGCAGGCTTCCTTGACGTGACCCGCTCGGCACGCTTGCGCGGCGCGCCGTTTCTAATCATTTTGTCTTAACTGAATTCCCCTGAAACGGGGGCATAGGGGAGGAAACACATGGGATTTGCCACGCTTGCTGATTGCTTGGCACTGGAAAATGAAATGCCGTTCACAGAGCGCAATATGCCAACAACCCTCTATGGGCTGTTGTCACGAACGGCTGGGAAATTTCCGGACAACAAGGCCGTCAGCTATCAGATCCTCTCTGGCCCCAAGTCCAAGGCGAAGACGCTCACCTGGAGCAAGTTGAAGGATAAGGTCACGCAAGCCGCCAACCTGTTCCGCTCGCTCGGTGTGGGAGAGAAGGACGTCGTGGCCTATGTGCTGCCCAACTGCAACGAAACCGTCGTGACCCTTCTTGGCGGCGCGGTTGCGGGGATTGCCAATCCGATCAACCCGCTGCTGGAGCCCGAACAGATCGCCTCTATCCTGCGGGAAACAGGCGCCAAGGTGGTTGTGACACTCAAGCCGTTTCCAAAGACCGACGTGGCGCAAAAGGTGGCGGAGGCCGTCCGACATGCGCCCAAGGTGAACACGGTGCTTGAGGTGGACCTGAACCCCTATCTGACCCCACCCAAATCGTGGATCGTGCCGCTGATCCGGCCGAAGCTGGAAAACAAGGACAAGCTCGCGCACGCGGACTACAAGAACTTCAACAAGGAGCTGCGCAAACAGCCAACAGAGCTGGCGTTTGCCGACAGCGAAGCCGATCGGGTGGCCTGTTACTTCCACACCGGTGGCACCACCGGGATGCCAAAAGTCGCGCAGCACACCTATTCAGGGATGCACTACAACGGCTGGCTCGGCAGCAAACTGCTGTTCAGCGAGAACGACAACATCATGTGTCCGCTGCCGCTGTTCCATGTGTTTGCCTGCCACGTGATCCTCATGGCGGCTGTCGCGTCCGGTGCCCATGTCGTCTTCCCCACGCCGCAGGGCTATCGGGGCGAAGGTGTTTTTGACAACTTCTGGAAGCTGATCGAGCGGTGGAAGATCACTTTTATCATCACCGTTCCCACGGCCATTTCCGCGAAAATGCAACGGCCGGTGGATGCTGATATCTCGACCGTGAAAACCGCCTTCTCGGGGTCTGCGCCGCTGCCGCTGGAACTGTTCCGTCGCTTTGAATCGGCAACAGGGGTCAAGATCGTCGAGGGCTACGGTCTGACCGAGGCCACCTGCCTTGTCTCCTGCAACCCGGTCGATGGCGAAAAGAAAGTCGGCTCTATCGGGATCCCGCTGCCTTATACCAACGTCAAGATCGTCAAGGGGACCGATGGTGGTTCTGTGGAGTGTGGCACGGACGAGGTCGGAGAAATCTGCATTTCGAACCCGGGTGTCTACGCAGGCAATACCTATACCGAGGCGGCAAAGAACGAAGGGCTTTACTATCAGGGAACCCACCTGCGCACCGGGGATCTGGGACGTCTGGATGGCGATGGCTATCTTTGGATCACCGGGCGTGCGAAGGATCTGATCATTCGGGGTGGCCACAACATCGACCCTGCCGAAATTGAAGAGGCGCTTTTGGGGCATGAAGCCGTGGCCTTTGCCGGTGCAATCGGACAGCCTGATGCCCACGCAGGCGAGATCCCCTGTGCCTTTGTCGAGCTGGTCGACGGCGCGACTGCAAGCGCTGAGGAATTGCTGGAATATTGCAAGATCCACGTCCACGAACGTGCGGCGATCCCAAAGCACGTGACTGTCATGGATGAGTTGCCGAAGACCGCCGTTGGAAAGGTCTTCAAACCGGATCTTCGCAAGCACGCGATCACCCGTATCTACAACGAGGCGCTCTTGAAGGCGGGTCTGCCAGCCCGCGTGGAGCAGGTGGTCGACGACAAGAGCCGCGGTCTGATTGCCCAAGTGGAAGACAACGGCGCAACAGCGAAGGACATTGGCGATGTTCTGGGCGTGTTTACGCGCCCGTGGGAGCCCATGCCCAAAGACTGACGCCGGGCGTCATCATAGCCACCAGAAAGCGCCCCGCCGGGGCGCTTTTTTGCTGTAAGGGCATGGCCATTGGCGCATTCGCTGATAGGCTCGGCTGGATTGGAACCAGCAGACGGGGCAGGGCGATGAACTACGAACGGCTGATTGACGAAGAGACCTGGGCCTTTATCCGCAAGACGGGTGAATGTTATCCAGACGACGCCGTTGATCTGTCGATTGAAGAACAGCGCAAGGTCTATGACGCCATGGCCGCAGAGTTCCGTGCGGCCCGCCCAGACGCCGTGACTTGCGAGGACCGGACCGTTGAGGGCGTGCCGATCCGCATCTACACGGCGGGCGAGCCCGGTTATACCGTCATGTTTTGCCATGGGGGCGGTTTTGTCGTCGGCGGGTTGGAGAGCCATGATGACGTTTGTGCAGAAATCTGTGCGCAGACTGGTTATCGGGTTGTCGCGGTGGACTACCGGCTGGCTCCTGAACATAAACACCCAGCCGCCTTTGAAGATGCCTGGACAGTTTGTGAGTGGCTGCAACACAGCTATGAGGGGGATATCGTACTTGTTGGTGACAGTGCCGGCGCCAATCTCTGCGCTGCCGTTGCCCATTACGCTCGGGGGCGGACCAGCCGGATTGTCGGCCAGGTGCTGATCTACGGTGCCTTTGGCGGTGACATCAATGCAGGCTCCTACCTGGAGCACGCCCATGCGCCCATGCTGACGCGCGATGACATCCTGTTCTACGGCGATATCCGCAGGCCAGAGGGTCAAGGCACGGATCCTGATCCGACGATGGCGCCGCTGTCTGATACGGATTTCTCTGGCCTGCCTGCGACCGTGCTGGTGTCAGCTGACTGCGACCCGGTACGCGATGATTCCCGTGATTACCGGGACAAGATCCTGGCGGCGGGAGGCAAGGCTCATTGGATCAATGAGCCGGGTCTGGTGCATGGCTACCTGCGGGCGCGCCACAGCGTCGGCCGGGCACGTGACAGTTTCGAAAGGATCTCGGTTGCGGTGGAGGCGTTGGGGCAGGGCGTATGGCCCTACGACTGAGGCACGACTGTCGGTCCTAGCCCGCAAACTGTGCGCAGGCCTCCGGATCAGCATCGTGATCATACCAACCGCCCGTCTTTAGCTGCCAGTCAGGGGAATGGACCGTGACGTAGGACCAGTTCCCAATGGAGTCATGGGCGTAGCGGATGATGTCGTCGGCCTGGATGTAGCCGATCCGTGCGCTGTTGGCGCTGCGCGCAGAGTAAAGCGGTACAGGATTGCCAAGCCAGCCAAGACATGCGCTTTCCAAATCGTCAGCAATGGGCAGATCAATGAGCAACTGTCGCAGATGGCCATCTTCCAGGGACAGGCTGCGTCGGCTGGTGTCTACCTTGCAGGCGAACTGAGCTTCGCGGGCGCGCAGCTCTTGCACCAGACGGGAGTTGGCGGCGTCCAGGACCACGGATTTTCCCAGGCAATCGCCATTGTCAAACAGCCTTTGGCCCAACGCGCTGCCAAAGCAATATCCGGCTCGGTCCATGATCAGGTTGCGGGTGAACCAGAGGTCCTCGCAGGTTTCACCGGCAAAAGCGCCGACGGGCAGGGTCACTGTGGTCAGAAAAAAAGACATCAAAAGTGATTTGGTCATGGCAGGCTCCCAAGGTGCTGAAATTGCACGAGACAGAGCCTGCCACGGTTTCTTACTTGAGGAAAGGCTCGCCCTTCATCGTGTCGGCAATGGGCGCGCCAAGGCGGGACAGGATCGTCGGGGCGAGGCGGCGCTGGTCGATGACTTCCTCTGCGTCTGGCCCTTCGGCATTGCCAAAGTAATAAAGCGCGGTCTCCTGCTGGAGCGGGTCGCGCCCGCCGTGATGTCCGCGTTCGTCCTGGCCGTGGTCGGCAGTCACGATGACCTCATATCCCATCTCGCGCCAGCGGGTGATGAAAGGCGCGAGCATTTCGTCCATCACAAAACAGGCGTGATCCATTTCCTGGCAGTCATGGAAATAGCGGTGGCCCATGCTGTCGAGCGTACAGGTATGCAGCATCCCGTAGTCCAGCCCAAAGCGTTGGCAGAGGTTGGTGAGGGTTGCAAAGAGATCAACGTCCGATGGCGTCATCTGATTGTCGAGGTTGTAGCCCGACATGGTGTGAAACCGGCCGTGATTGATGGTCGTGCTTTCCGGTTCGTCGTATTCAATGTCGCGCACCGGATCGAACGGGTGACGATTGAAAAATGACGACCAATAGCTGTGCGCAACAGCGCCTGTTGTTCCGCCTGCTTCACGCACCTGGCTAAAGACGTCCTTTTCCTTCAGGCGGAACACATTGGCGTTGCCAGTGCATCCGTGGACCGCAGGCGCGACCCCGGTGTGGATCGAGGCATAGCAGCTGGCAGAGGTGGACGGCAGCACGGCACGCAGTTTCCAGACCCGCGCATCGCCGCTCTCGACCCAGCCTTCGAGGTTTCCAAAGAGACGACGAAAATTGCGCCAGGGTACGCCGTCCAGAATTATCAGAAGAAGCTTGTTGTTCATGACCCGAATCCTGTGTTTGCGGGTGAGTTTGTTCCCATCATCGTGGCAGCGACATGCGGTGCTGGTCCAAATGCGACGGGTAGGGGATATGTGTCAGCCATCGTGTTATGGCTGCGGTTCAGTTGGACAAAAGCCCGCGCTGGTTGGCGCGGGCTTTTGCTGTGTTTGAGGTGGTCTGCCGTCAGTTGCCAGCGCTTTCCATTTTGCGGTTGGCGATCACCTCTTCCAGCCAGCCAAGCCGCATTTCCGGCACCGAGCTGAGCAGGAGGTCGGTGTAGTCGTCAAACGGCGGGCTCAGAACCTCTGTCTTGCCGCCATAGCGCTGAACCTTGCCCTGATACATCACCGCGATGTTGTCAGAGATGGCCCGCACGGTGGCGAGGTCATGGGTGATGAACAGATAGGCCACGTTCTCGATTTTCTGCAGCTCCAGCAGCAGCTTGAGAATGCCGTCTGCAACCAGGGGGTCCAGAGCGGATGTGACCTCATCACAGATGATCATCTTGGGCTTTGCCGCCAGGGCACGCGCAATACAGACGCGCTGTTTTTGCCCGCCCGACAGCTCGGCCGGGTAGCGGTCGATAAAGCTCTCGCCAAGTTCGATCTCGTCCAGAAGCTCAATGATACGCTTGCGCTTTTCCGCACCCCGCATGCCAAAGTAGAACTCCAGCGGACGGCCGATGATGGTGCCGACGGTCTGGCGCGGGTTCATCGCGACATCCGCCATTTGGTAGATCATCTGCAGTTCACGCAGGTCTTCGCGGCTGCGTCCGGCCAGATCCGGCGAGAGGGTGCGCCCTGCAAACTCGATCTCGCCTTCACGCGGAGGCAGCAGACCGGTGATGACCCGTGCAAGCGTGGACTTGCCCGACCCGGATTCCCCCACAACAGCAAGGGTCTGGCCGGGATGCAGGTCAACATTCACGTTGTGCAGAACATCAAACTTCGTCCCTTTGTAGCGCGCGGTGATATTGCGCACGCTCAGAACCGGCTCTGGGGTCGGGGCCTTTTCGTCGTGTTCGATCGACCGCACCGAGACCAGCGCCTGGGTGTATTCCTCTTGCGGGTTGTTGATGATCTGGTCGACAGGTCCGTATTCCACGGTATTGCCGTGGCGCAGTACCATGATGTCATCGCTCACCTGTGCCACAACCGCGAGGTCATGGGTGATGTATAGCGCGGCGACCCCGGTGTCCCGGATGGCTTCCTTGATCGCCATCAGAACCTCAATCTGCGTGGTCACGTCCAGCGCGGTTGTCGGTTCGTCAAACACCACCAGATCCGGCTCAGGGCACAGGGCAAGCGCCGTCATGCAACGCTGCAGCTGACCGCCTGACACCTGGTGGGGGTAGCGGTCACCAATGTTGTCCGGATCCGGCAAGCCCAGCTTGGCAAAGAGGGTCCGCGCGCGGGCCTCTGCCTCCTTCTTGGAGAACTTGCCCTGCTCAACGGCAGCCTCGATCACCTGTTCCATGATCTTCTTGGCCGGGTTAAAGGACGCGGCGGCGGATTGGGACACATAAGTGACCTCACCCCCGCGCAGACGGCGTACGTCGCGCAGTTTTGACTTCAGAACGTCGCGGCCGTTGATCCAGACTTCACCACCGGTGATTTTGACCCCACCCCGGCCATAGGCCATAGAGGCCAGACCGATGGTGGATTTACCGGCACCGGATTCCCCGATCAGCCCCAAAACCTTGCCCGGCTGCAGATCGAAGCTGACGCCATGCACGATTTCGATGTCATGGGGTTTTTCACCCGGCGGATAGACGGTTGCGCCAATCTTGAGATTGCGCACTTTCACGAGGGGTTCGCTCATCCGCGACCTCCTTTCAGCGAAGTTGTGCGGTTCAGGACCCAGTCGGCAACCAGGTTGACCGAGATCGCAAGGGTGGCAATGGCAAAGGCAGGCAAAAGTGCTGCGGGGATCCCGTAGACGATGCCGTCCTTGTTTTCCTTCACGATGCCGCCCCAGTCAGCCTCAGGCGGTTGAACGCCAAGACCAAGGAACGAGAGAGTGGAGACAAACAGAACCATGAAGATGAAGCGCAGGCCCATTTCCGCCACCAGCGGAGACAGGGCGTTTGGCAGGATCTCGCGGAAGATGATCCACTTCATCTTTTCCCCTCGCAGGCGGGCAGCCTCGACGTAGTCCATCACCTCGATATCAACAGCAACGGCACGTGCCAGACGGTAGACGCGGGTAGAATCCAGCAGACCCATGACAACGATCAGGACAGGAACCGTGACCGGCATGACCGACAGGACGACCAGCGCAAAGATCAGCGTCGGGATCGACATGATCAGATCGACAAAGCGCGACAGAACCTGGTCAACCCAGCCACCGGCAACGGCAGCAAAGAAGCCAAGGACAGAGCCGGTCACGAATGACAGGACCGTTGCAGCCGTGGCGATAAAGATGGTGGTGCGACCACCATAGATCATCCGGCTCAGCAGGTCGCGGCCAATGTTGTCGGTGCCAAGGAGATGCTCAGCCGAGCGGGGCTCCCAGACGTCACCGACAATTTCGGCCATCCCGTAGGGAGCCAGCAGGGGGGCAAAGATTGCCATCAGAAAGTAGAGGGCCGTGAAAAACAGCCCGATCATGGCAGAGATAGGGATATTCTTCATTTCGGATGCCTCAGACGCGGGTTGGACAGGATCGCCACGATATCGGCAATCATGTTCAGAAGGATGTAGACAGCGGCAAAGATCAGACCGCAGGCCTGCACCACCGGAACATCGCGTTTGGCAACATGGTCTACCAGATATTGGCCCATGCCGGGGTAGACGAACACCACTTCGATCACGACCACGCCGACAACCAGATAGGCAAGGTTCAGCATGACCACGTTGACGATCGGCGCGATGGCGTTGGGAAACGCATGGCGGGCAATCACGTGGAAGGTGCTCAGGCCCTTCAACTCGGCTGTTTCGATGTAGGCGGACTGCATCACATTGAGGATCGCGGCCCGTGTCATGCGCATCATGTGTGCCAGAACAACCAGCGTCAGCACCGCAACAGGCAGGGCAATCGCGTTGAGCTTATCCAGCAAGCTCATGGAATCGTTGATCATTGCGACCGAGCTGAACCAGCCCATCTGCACGGCAACGAAATAGATCAGCAGGTAGCCGATCAGGAATTCAGGGATGGAGATCGATGCCAGGGTAACGGCCGAGATCAGCTTGTCCGGCCAGCGGTCGCGGTAGCGTACCGCCAGAAGACCGAGGAAAATCGCCAGTGGGACCGAAATCACCGCAGCCCAGAAGGCAAGGAACAGCGTGTTGCCCAAACGTTTGCCGATGCTTTCGGCGATATCCTGACCATTGGTCAGCGCCGTACCAAGGTCGCCCTGCAGGGCGCCAAACAGCCAGTCAAAGTACCGCACCAGCGCCGGGCGGTTCAGACCGAGCTCTTCCCGCAGGTTTGCGAGGGCTTCAGGGGTGGCAGATTGGCCGAGAATGGATTGGGCAACATCGCCCGGCAGCATCAAGGTGCCCAGAAAAATGAGCGCCGACGCGGCAAGAAGGAGCAGGAGTCCCAGCGCGAGGCGCTGGGACACGAGTTTTACAACTGGGTGCATGGATGAACCTCTATCAGGCCAGCCAGCACTTGTGGGACCACTTGCCCGACATCACGTCGCCGGTCGGGTCCGCAACCCAGCCCTGGACCTTGTTGCTGGTGGCATCGATGAAGTCGTTGAACATCGGGCAGATCAAACCGCCGTTGTCGCGGACCAGCATGCCCATCTGGCTGTAGAGAGCTTTGCGCTTGGCTTCATCCAGCTCACCGCGGGCCTGCAGCAGCAGCGCATCAAAGTCTTCACGCTTGAAGCGGGTGTCGTTCCAGTCTGCAGTCGACAGATAGGCGGTCGAATACATCTGGTCCTGCACCGGACGGCCACCCCAGTAGGAGGCACAGAACGGCTGTGCGTTCCAAACTTCGGACCAGTAGCCGTCACCCGGCTCGCGCTTCAGCTCCAGCGGGATGCCCGCGGCATTTGCAGACTGCTGGAACAGCTGGGCGGCATCGATCGCACCCGGGAAGGCGACGTCAGAGACGCGCAGGATGATCGGGCTGCCGTCATGGCCGGACTTTTTGTAGTGCTCCGCCGCTTTGGCCGGATCGTACTCGCGCTGCGGGATGCTTTCGTCAAACAGCGGATAGGCTGCGTTGATTGGCATGTCGTTGCCGACGGAGCCATAGCCGCGCAGAACCTTGTCGACCATTTCCTGACGGTTGATCGCGTATTTCAGCGCCAGACGCAGTTCGTTGTTGTCGAACGGCGCGGTGTCGCAGTGCATGATGAACACATAGTGGCCCGGACCTGCGGTCGAGTGCACGGTAAGGTTGGGCGCGCGGTCAAGCAGACCTGCGACTTTCGGCTCAACACGGTTGGCAATCTGAACCTGGCCCGACTGCAGCGCAGCCATACGAGCGGTCGCATCGTTGATGACAACGATTTCGACTTCGTCGACGTGGCCGCGGGTGTCATCCCAGTAGTTGGGGTTCTTTTTGTAGGCATGGCGCACGCCGGGCTCGTCTGCGACCAGCATATAGGCGCCGGTGCCAACACCAGCTGCGGGGTTGTCGAAACCGCCATCGGGCTGGATCATCAGGTGATAGTCGGCCATCAGATAGGGAAGGTCGGCGTTAGCGGTGCCCAGTTCGACGATGAAGTTGTCGCCATCGACCTTCATGCCTTCGATGCCACGCATGATACCAAGTGCACCGGATTTACTGTCTTCGTTGGAGTGGCGCTCCATTGTGCGCATCACGTCTTCGGCCGTCAGTTCCTTGCCGTTGTGGAACTCAACACCCTTGCGGATCTTGAAGGTCCAGGTCTTGGCGTCTGCGCTTGCTTCGACACTTTCCGCGAGGCGGTTTTCGATGGTGCCGTTCTCGGTCACGTTGACCAGGGTTTCACCGAACTGGTTGAGGTTGTGGTAGGGCACCTGGCTTGCTGCCAGCGCCGGATCGAGAGAGTCGGTGCTGCCACCGCCGATCGACGCGAGCTTCAGTGTGCCACCCTTGACCGGGCCTGCGGCCTCGACCGCACGGGTAAACAGGCTACCCGCAACTGCGGCGCTGATGCCGAGCGCTGCCGTCTTACCCATGAACTCCCGCCGGGTCATTTTTCCGGAGGTGACGCTTTGCGTCATATAGTCGAGTTGGTCTTTCATTGCAGTCTCCCTTTTTATGTGCGCCATGCGTGCGGTCACACGCGGCCTGCACTTTTTCTTGAATTGCCATTCAAGGTTTGCGCATTTGATGCGACCTCGCAACCCCATTTAGCGACCTATTTCCGGCCAGCAGGGCGTACACAATCTGCAGAAAACCGAATGCGCGTCGCGTTTTTGAGTATCAAAGTCGCTTTTCGCCATATTGGCACGGATCTCAGGGCAATCTTTGCAAAGATGCACCGTCTGAATTGGTCAAAAATTATATGCCGCAAATGGCGAATTTATATGCCCAGGTGCCTTTTGGGACACCTGGGCACCCGTCATGCGGGAGTTTTGCGGCGGAATCTCGGTTCATGGGTGTCGTTTTTGCCTGATCACACGCGCAGAAGGTTCCAGCGCGGGGGAGGGGAGACGAAAGCCGCCAATCTGATCTCAACCAGCAAAATTCGCGTGTGACACCGGGGGGAACACGGGCCGGAAACAGGGTGCGGTGGATGCGGATCACCCCCAGTCGTCGCTGTCCATCCAGATCGTCACGGGACCGGCATTGACCAGAGAGACCTGCATGTCCGCGCCAAAGGATCCCCAAGCGATGGGAATGCCCAGACTGCCCAGATGCGCGCCGAAATGTTCGTACAAGGCACGCCCACGATCCGGTGCTGCGGCGGTGGAAAAACCGGGCCGGTTGCCGCGCCTCGTGTCCGCGGCGAGGGTGAACTGACTGACCACCAGCGCGCTGCCACCCGCGTCACGAAGCGCCCGGTTCATCTTGCCCGCATCATCACGAAAGATGCGAAGCTTGCTGATTTTCTCGGCCATCTTTTCTGCTTGGGCCTCATTGTCACCTTCCATCGCGCAAATGAGGATGAGCAGGCCTTCACCGATCTCTCCGGTGATGGCCTCATCGACAGTCACTGAGGCTCGGCTGACACGTTGGATAAGAGCGCGCATAAGGGGGCTTTCGTCTGGATGGGGGGAGCGGATCAGTCCCGCCAGGTTGCAAATTCTGCCAGATCGGCACGGCTGGTGCGGAACTGGTTGGCTGGATGGTCGGGATCGCCGTAGCCAAAGGACAGCGCACACAGGATATTGCGATCCTCGGGGATCTCGCAGAAGGCGTGCAGCATTGGCGCATAGCTCGCAACAGCGGCCTGTGCGATGGTCGAAACCCCGGCGGCCTGTGCTGCCAGTGTGAACGCGGTGACAAATCCACCACAATCCATCGCACCATAGGGGCCAAGCTCTTTGGGGCTGCTGAGAATGGCACAATGGGGGGCATCAAAAAGAGAGAAGTTTCGCAGCATCTGCTGGTTCGAGGCAACCCGGTCGCCCTTTTGAACGCCCACCGCCTCATAAAGCGCCCAGCCGCATTCCTGACGGCGGGTTTTATAGGCACCGCTATAGCGTTCCGGAAAAGGCAGATCCGGGGCCGCTCCGGCAGAGGCGATGGTCTCGGCAAGGGCTGTGCGCAACTTGTCGGTGGCCGTGCCGGAAAAAACAGTGACTTCCCAAGGTTGGGCGTTGCACCATGATGGCACCTTTTGGGCGCATCTCAGGATATCCTCGATGACAGCGCGCGGCACGGGATCCGGCCGAAACCCCCGGCAGCTGTGGCGGGCAGACATCAGCGCATCAAGTGCGTTCAGATCAGGCAGGGTGCTCAATTTTCTGGTCCTTTTCCCGGGGGTTATTTGCCGCCAAGCACAGCAATGACGCCGCCGATGATGGCAACAGCGACCACTGCGGCGGCGATTTTCCAGACAGAGTAGGGACGTTCGCCCTGAACCCGGCCAGACTGGCCGTTGACGACAAAGCGATAGGTCTTGCCGCGATACTTGTAGGCGGCCAGCCAGACAGGCAGCAGCACATGTTTGAACGTGATGTCGGAAAAGTCGCTCTCAAGATGGTCGATGCGTTGGCGATCCCCGCCAATATCAAACCGTACGTCGCGCTCGATGACCCGGCGCATTTTCTCATTGGCTTCGCCATAGCCCTCCGGCAGTTGCACCGCATAGCCTTCGGCACGAAACCCGGCGAGATACTGCGGCTGATAGGGTTCCAGCGCCGAAAGATCCCAGGGTTCCAGCGCATCCGTGTTGCGCTTGGGCAGGCTTTTTGAGGCGAGGACCAGCACATCATCAAAGAAACGCTGAACCCGCCCTGACACCGGTTGCCAGCGCACCTTTGCCACGCGGCGTGTCTTGCGTTCGCCATCGATGATCACTGGTTCGTCCACATAGTAGACGGTCCCGCGCTGGCCGCGGTAGCGGGTGCGTGTCTGTGCATCAAAGGTCCAATAGGGCACATAGATCCCGTTCATCCGCCGGCCTTTGCGGGCGTATTGCTGCAACCCGTTGGGGGCAAACCACAGACCACCCAGCCAGTCCGACATGGCGTTATGGGCTGCGCGTTCGTCAAAGGCAAAAGGAAGGACACCCTTGGGTTTGATATGGCGATGGGTGCCGGTGTCGGTCACCATGGGGGTGGCACAAAACGGGCACTCACCCGCATGGGTGTTCGCGTCAAACTCCACTTGAGCTGCGCAATTGGGACAGCTCAAAACACGCGTTTCTTCCATGTCCGCTTCGGATAGGCCGGATGTCAGCGCAGTCTGATAATCCAGCTCCCGCAGGCTGCCGCCTTGCCAGGGCCCGGAGCGGATCGTTTCACGGTGTCCGCAATGGTCACAGCTCAGCGTGCCCGCTTCCGGGTCATAGCGATAATCCGCCCCACATTGCTCGCAGGGAAAGCGGTGCTCCTCCACGATCGCGCCTGATGTGGTCTTGGTATCAGCCGGTGGTGGAAAATCAGCGCCGCCCGGCGGTGGTGGGGGTATGTTGGTCACAGTGGATCGCCTCAGAGATACTTGTGGAGCACTTTCGGCACCATGATGCGCAGGGCATTGTCCTTCAACAGAAAATGCCGCCACAAATGGAACACGGCATGAAGCACGATGGCAACCAGCAGCGCGTCAAATGCGATTTCATGCAGCTCCTCTGCCAATCCGTGCAGGCTGCGGCTTCCAATGGCCGGGTTGATCGGAACCAGCCCAAAGGCCCGGATTGCAAATGGGGCAAAAAGGCCCGCAAGTGCGCCGGTCGCCACCATGACCGGCAATCCGATCTGCAGCACCTTGTGATTGAGCAGATGAAACCGCTTTGCCCAGCCCGGCAGCTTTGGACCTGCACGCCCTGCAAGACCCTTGGTCAGGTAGACCAGCGTCCAGACCAAAACCACGACGGCAAGAACGAGGCCCACACCAGCATGGGTTGCCAGCGCAAGGCCGGGGTTTGTCTGGCTTTCTTCCGGCTCCACCAGAAAGAAATAGAGAATGAGCCCAAGACTCAGCCAGTGGAGCCATTTCAGCGCAGTACGTCGGTTCATCAGCGTGCAGATCCGATCTGGTAAGTCGGTGCAGCAGTTCGCTGCCCGGTCCGATGGCGTGATGGCCGTTACCCGGCAGGCGGCGGAGGCGGGGGCGGTGGTGGCGGCAGGATCGTAAAGAGCTGTGCCAGCTCGATCACATCACCTGCACGCTTCCAGCCATCCTGGCCCGGTGTCCAGACCAGAGTATCGCGGCCAAGCGTCCCTTCGCTCGCCATGCGACCCAGCCGAGCCTTTGAGAATGGGCCGGTGGTCTGCCCGTTTTCGGCGATGTGCCAGACATGTTCGACGGGGGGAGGCGGTGGAGCAACGGGTGCTGCCTGCGGTGCCGACTGCGTTGCAGCGGGCGCAGAATGGGCGCCCCATGGTCCACTGGCCTGACCCGCTGCTTGCGGGGCGCCACCCTGCAGGGCCTGCCCCATCTGCTGCGCCATCGCTATACCCATGCCCATACCCAGACCAGCGCCCATGCCGCTGTTGGGGGTGCTGGCGGCAGCCTCCATCGCTTCGGCGGCCTTGAACTGGGTGTAGCGGCCAAGGTCGCCGACAATGCCCATCTTGGTGCGCTGGTCCATTGCCTCTTCGACAGCTGGCGGCAGCGAGATGTTTTCGATGTACAATTCCGGGATCGCGATGCCGTACTCGGCAACAGTGGCCGCGATCTCAGCCGCAACCAGTTTGCCCAGATCGGCGGTGTTCGCCGCCATATCCAGAACCGGGATGCCAGACCCTGCCAGCACCCGGCTGACCTGCTGCACGATGATGTTGCGGATCTGGAAAGAGATCTCGTCCATCGTGAATTCACCATCGGTGCCCACGATCTCGGTCAGGAACCGGGCCGGATCCACCACGCGAATGCTATAGGTGCCAAAGGCCCGCAGGCGCACGGGCCCGAACTCCGGGTCGCGGGCCATGATCGGGTTCTTGGTGCCCCATTTCAGATCATTGAAGCGGGTCGTGTCGACAAAGTAGATCTCTGACTTGAACGGCGATTGAAACGCGTGGTCCCAATGCTGCAAGGTTGTCATGATCGGCATGTTGTTGGTCTCAAGCATGTAGAGACCGGGTGTGAAGACATCGGCGAGCTGGCCTTCGTGAACGAACACGGCCGCCTGGCCCTCGCGCACGGTCAGCTTTGCCCCGTATTTGATCGCATGGCCTTCACGCTCAAAGCGCCACACAAGGGTGTCGTTGGTGTCATCGGTCCAATGAATGACGTCGATGAACTCTCCCTTGAGAAAGTCGAAAATACCCATTGTCTCCATCCTCTTTCGGCGATGCCGGGGCATCTGGGTCGTCTTTTGCAGGGGCCGTTACTTCGGCTCTCCCATAATATCATAGGCAATCTGGCGCACGATCGGCCGGGCTTCAGGCGCGGACATGCCAGGACGCAGACGCGGATCATAGAGGATCTGCAGCAGCTTCTCGTCGTGGCTCGTCAAAAGGGCAAATTCATCGTCGTCATTAAAGATCGATGGCCGCGCCCGTGGGCTGTCGTTGCGCAACCCCAGCCCTTGGGCAATTTCCTCATGGATGCAGCTGCGCCGGGCGAGATCGGGATGTTCGGCACGGATCAGCGCGACACCCCGGCTGTAGGCCGACGGCTCGCTTTGCACCCCGCCTGCGCGCACGAGGCAATAGTAGGTCTGAGGGGGCCGGATAAACACATCCAGATCGCCGCCCGAAATATTGGGCAACACGGTTTTCACCTGCTCTGCAACAAAGGCGCCATCGTCCTGGCTTGCAAACAGCACGAGGAAATTCGTGCGTGCCGGGCTGTTGGTCACAGAGATCGGATGCCCGGTCAGCCGCGCGAGACGGGCGGCATAGGCTTCCAGGGTTGCGCTGTCCTTGGCGCGCTGCTCTGGGCTTACGGAGGGGCCAAAGGCGGCGCGCAGCCGCACCGGACCGCTCCAGCGTCCAAGTGCCCCAGCCGTTCCGCTGGCGCTGCCGTATTCATCGTAAAACGCAATGCGTTCAAAGTTTTCGCGCAGGTCGTCGGCATCATAGGGGGTCTCAGGTCCACCGCCATCGATACGCATCAACCCGCGTGTCAGCAGATCTTGCTGAAGGGCGGCGTAATACCGGCTGAGCCGCGCGCTTTCTGCCGAGGGTTCTTGCCGCTGCGGCGCGAGATCGGAAGGCCGGTTCGGCGGAACAAGAGAGGTCCGCTGCCCCATGTCGATACACCCCGCCACCAGCGCGGTTATCGCCAGTGCCGAGGTTGCGCGCCAAAGGTGGCGCAGAGAGGATGGGGCAGGGCCGCTCACGCGGTGCCCGGCACAGAGGTGGCTGCCGTATCGCCAAGCCCGTCGCGGCGGGCCTTTGCCGCAGCAAGTGTATCGCGCAGCTCTGCTTCCATGGCTTTCAGATCTGCCTCTGCAGCGGCACGCTTGGCCTTGCCTTCATCGGCGATCTGCAGGCTTTCCTGAATGGTGCCGATCAGATCCGCATTGGCCTGTTTGACGGCCTCGATATCAAAGACGCCCCGTTCCATTTCCTGACGGATCATCTTGTTGCTGTCCCGCAGGTTTGCGGCGTTGGAGGTCAGCAGCTCGTTTGTCAGATCATTGGCATCGCGCACCGCAGCCGCGGCCTCGGCTGAGCGCTGGATGGTCACAGCCTGCGCCAGCTGGGTTTCCCAAAGCGGCACAGTGTTGACGAGCGTGGAGTTGATCTTGGTCACGAGGGATTTGTCGTTCTCCTGCACCAGGCGGATCGAGGGCAGCGACTGCATCGTGACCTGACGCGTCAGCTTCAGATCGTGCACGCGGCGTTCCAGATCATCGCGTGCGGCCCTCAAATCGCGCAGCTCTTGCGCGCGCATCACCTGATCGGCTTCCGGGGCGGCCTGTACCGCGGCTTCCAGTTCGGGAATCTCTGTGCTGTCCAACTCGGCAATCTTGGCATCACCCGCGGCGATGTAGAGCGCCAGTTCATCGTAGAACTTCAGCGTCTTTTCATAGAGCAGGTCGAGGGATTTGATATCCTTCAACAGCTGATGTTCATGGCCCAGAAGATTGTCGGTGATCCGATCGATCTGGCCTTGCACATCTTCAAACCGGGCGGTGAATTTCGCAAAAGGGGCAGCGCGGCCCAACAGCCGCTCCCAAAAGGTCGGCTTGCGGCGGACATCCAGCTCAGAGACGGAAAATCCACGGATCGTGGTTACAATGTCGCGCAGGCTGTCACCGGCAGGGCCTACATCCTTGTTGCGCACATCGCTCAGCATGGCCTGGCTGATCTGCTGCAACTCCGCCTGCGCACCAGAGCCGAAGTTGATGATCGAATTGGTGTCAGCCATGTTGATTTCGTCCATCCGGCTGCGGATCTGGGCGCTGGTGGGGGCGTCCGCTGCTTCCAGCGATTGCACCTCCGCCACCGGTTCCGGCAGTTGGATCGCAGCAACTTGGGAAATTTCCTGCGTTTCTTGAGCGGCTTTGTGTTGTGTCGTCTCGGACATGGGCAGGTTCCTTTTCAGTCTCGTGGCGGGTCGCGTGTTGTGTCGTCGGCTAAGGTATCAGTTGTGTGTCAGCGGCGGTCCAGATGCACCCCTTCGCGCTGCAACCGGTCACGCAGCACGTCGATTTCCACCGTAAGATCGGTCCGATCCTCCAGCAGCATCTTGCGGGTTCGGGCCGCAAAGTTCTGCTCCAGATCGGCAAGCAGAGCGAGGTAGTCGTTACGGGCCTTCGCGTCACCGCTGCGCGCGTAGATATCGGCGAATTTGATCGTCGCGTCGCGCGCGCCCATCAGATAGACGGTCAGATAGCGGCGGGCCCCTGTCAGGTCGCGGGGATCGTCCTCTACCGTGCGAAAAAGATCACGCGCAACATCCTGAAAGGCCTCAACGCGGGCTTCGACCTGACGGTCACGCGCCCGCAAGGCCGCATCGGACATGGCAGAGAGGTAGGTTTCCGCCTCATCCACTACACGGGCGACGCGATCGCGCTGAAAGTCGTCGACACCCTCCGTCCCCTTGTTGCGCATGGGGTCAATGCCAAACGCCGCAAGGTGAAGGCCAGTTGCGGCCGCGCCATAAATCACTGCGCTGATGAGATTTGGGTCAACCCGCAACGCAGCCAAAGCAGCGCCGGCACCACACAGGCCTGCAGCAAGGATCTTGCGCGGCAGGGCCGGGCGGCGCGCCACCTTGCGATCTTTGTAAGCGGCTTCGGCCCGAAGCCCATCCCGCAACAGATAGGCACCAGCGGCCCAGGACGCCGCAGCCAACAGCCCAAAGCCGAGGCCCGCCGCATCCGAGATCACCGCCATCAGCACCATGAGCCCTGGCGGCACCATCATCAGGTTCGCGCCGATCCCCACCGGGTCAACCCGTGCATTTCGGAAACTCGCAGAGGAAGAGCGCGGCGCGACGTTCTGTTCGTCATCATCGCGATGTTCGTCGGGGCTGTACTTCCCACCAAAGCGTTTTGCCATGCCGTCAGCCTCCGGCCACAAGGCCGGTTGCCAGGCCAACCATCAGGATCAGCAAGGCCACCAAGGCGAGTTTCTGCACGTCTGTTCCCCCACGTTGAACACTGCAACCAGTTGGAAACTTAGGATATGCAGGGCTCACTTACTAGGGGGAACTCTGTGCCAGGTTGCTCAGGTTGGCTTCTGGCAGCTTGTCGCCTAACGCCGGGGTGGCTTGCCCGGACCCCGGCTGCCCGAGGGGGCAGGGCTGCCGCCACCGCGTTTGCCGCTGTCCGCTCGTCCTGCGCCAAAGGACTTGCCGCTTGGGCGGGCGTTGCCTTTTGGGCCGCTGTTGCCGACCGCTTTGTCGGACGACCGGGCGCCAGGGCGGCCGGTTGGTTTGCCCATCGACTTGCCGCCTGCCTTCGACAGTGGCTTGCCGGTACCCTTTCCGGTGCCTTTGGCATTGGGCGCAGATCCCGGCCGACCGGTGCGGCCTGCGCCACCGCGGCTGTCGGTGCCGCGATCAGGCTGGCCGGATCCTGGCCGGGTGCCGGGCTTGCCTCGCATCGGCCGCTGGCGGGTGCCGGGGCGTTTTGGGCTGTCTTGCTCTTCTTCCGGGGCTGCCAGTCCCAACTGGTCGCGCACAACGCGGGGGCGCAGCTCTTCTACCTCTCCGGGCTTGAGCTGACCCAGCTGAAACGGTCCGTAGGACAACCGCAAAAGGCGGTTCACGCTAAAGCCGATGTCTTCCATTGCGCGGCGAATTTCGCGATTCTTGCCTTCCCGCAGACCGACCGTCAGCCAGGCGTTGGCCCCTTGTTGCCGATCAAGCGTCACGATCATCGGCTGGAATTTCTCTCCCTCAATCACCAGCCCCTTGCGCAGCGGCTCAAAGTCGCTGTCCTGTGGGCGGCCATTGATACGAACACGATAGCGCCGCAACCACCCGGTCGAAGGCAGCTCCAGCTGTCGTTTGATGCCGCCATCATTGGTCAACAGCAGCAGCCCTTCGGAATTGAGGTCGAGACGCCCAACAGTCATGACCCGCGGCAGATCTTCGGGCAGATCATCAAAGATGGTCTTGCGGTCCAGCTCATCGCTGGTGGTGGTCACAAGGCCGGCAGGCTTGTGATACAACCACAGGCGAGGCGGTTCAGGCTCTTCCACCTGTTTTCCATCCACCACGATCCGGTCCTTGCCCACGACGACGTTGAGCGCGGGGCTGTCGATCACCTTGCCGTTCACCTCGACCCGACCGTCGGCGATCATGCGTTCTGCTTCGCGACGCGACGCAAGACCGGCGCGTGACAGCACCTTGGCAATGCGATCGCCGTCTGGGCCGCTGCTGGTGTCACCAGGGGCAGGTGCCGCCTTGCTGCGGGCAGGATTGGATTTGGCCGGGCGCTGGCCCTTGGCAGGGCGAGAGCCCTTGCCGGTGGGGGAGGAAGGTGTTTTGCTCATGTCTCAGGCCATAGATCATTCCGCGCGGTTGCGAAAGCTCCCATTCTGGGGCAGGGAGGGAAGATGCCGTTTCGTTCGCACATGGATGTCGCCCTTTCCGAAGCCCGTGCCGCTGCAGAGCGGGGCGAGGTGCCGGTGGGGGCTGCGCTGATTGCACCGGACGGAACTGTTGTGGCGCAAGCCGGCAACCGCACACGCGAATTGTCCGATCCCACCGCCCACGCAGAGGTGCTGGTCATCCGCGAGGCCTGTGCCGCGATCGGCAGTGAACGGCTAGGTGGATACGATCTCTACGTCACGCTGGAGCCCTGCGCGATGTGCGCCGCCGCTATCGCCGCCGCCCGTATACGTCGCGTCTACTATGGGGCCTCCGACCCGAAGTCCGGTGGCGTTGCCCACGGTGCCTGCGTGTTTTCCCACCCCCAAGCTCATCACGCCCCCGAGGTCTACGAAGGCATCAGCGCAGCCCCCGCCGAACGCCTCCTACGCGATTTTTTCGCCGCAAAGCGAGCAAACGGGTAGTGCTCTTCTTTGGCGGAACGCTGTGGCTTTCGCCTCTTTGACCATGAGTTTTCAAATTCGCTTGCAGGAGATGCCTCGATTATGACCAACGGTTTTCTTGCCCCTGATGGGGCGTTGCGATGTGCGTGGGCCGGGGCAGTTCCGGAGTTTCTGGCCTATCATGACGAGGAATGGGGCTATCCGGTGGGCGACGATCGACGCCTGTTTGAAAAGATCTGCCTTGAGAGCTTTCAGTCCGGGCTGAGCTGGCGGACCATCCTGGCCAAGCGCGAAAATTTTCGCGCAGCGTTCGACCATTTCGACTGGGAGCGGATCGCCCAGTATGACGAAGGCGACGTGGACAGGCTGTTGCAGGACGCGGGGATCATCCGCCACCGGGGCAAGATCGAAGCGGTGATCAACAATGCCCGCCGTGCCGTCGAAATGGTAGAGCAGGAAGGCTCTCTGGCTGCGTTCTTCTGGCGCTTTGAGCCCGGCCCGGATGAGCAGGTTCCGCCTCAGACCGTTTCCATCACGTCGCAGTCAACGGCCCTGTCCAAAGAGTTGAAAAAGCGTGGCTGGAAGTTTGTTGGCCCCACCACCGTCTTTGCGTTCATGCAGGCGATGGGGTTGGTCAACGATCACGCCGAAGACTGTGTTTGCCGCCGGAAAGCCGCCGCCGCGCGGGCGGCCTTTCGCTCTCCGGCGGGAAGGTAAGGCGACGGATCCTAGAGATTGATCGCCTGCAATACCTCCGGCTCGATCACATTGACCTCTGGCAGTGCCTTTTTCAGCAGTGCTGCGCTTTGTTCCAGCAGGGGAAAGGTGCGGTAGTGGCAGGGGATCAGCGTTTTGAAGTCAAAATAGCGTTTGGCCGCATATGCGGTCTGCTCCATGTCCATGGTAAAATGACCTCCTGCGCTCAGGATGCCGATGTCGGGCTTATAGTAGTCGCCAATCCAGTCCATGTCGGCCATCAGCCCGGTGTCGCCGGAAATATAGACGGTTTTTCCCTCGCTCATGAGGATGAAACCAACTTCTGAACCGGCCGGGCGCAACCCCTCTGGGGTGGAAAAGCTGGAGCTGTGCGACGCAGGGACCATTGCCAGGCGCGGCCCGTTCAGATCAACGGTGCCACCTTTGTTGAAGCCGATGGTTTCGACCCCTTCGGTTTCTCCCCAATACCCCATGAGATCATATTGCCCGACCAGCGGCGCGTTCAGCGTGCGCGCCAGCTGCAGCACATCGGCTGCGTGGTCGAAATGTGCGTGGGTCAGCAGAATATGCGTCGCACCAGCCAGCGCGGCGTCATGCTGGTCTTCAGCAAGCATCGGATTGCCGGTTAGCCAAGGGTCGATCAGCAGCACCTGTCCTGCCGTTTCGATCCGGAAACTGCCATGCCCCAGCCAGATGATTTTCATGGTTCGCGCTCCTCGTTCTGTGTTGCGCCAAGTTTCAAGCCCACGACCCGATGGGGTCCGCTCTTTGCCCAAGCCTATCGCGCTGAGCGTAAAAATCCACTCGCAGACGTGGGCGTGGGGGAATTCGCACCGCTTTCCCGCCCCCGCAGGCTTGCGGCGAGAGCGGCGCGGCGGTAAATGCGTCCTAACACGAGATGAGGGTTTCCATGTCGATTGACCAAAGCACTGCCGCCAAGGTGGCCAAACTGGCCCGTATCAAGGTCGAAGAGGATGCGCTGCCTGCGCTGGCCGATGAGTTCAACACCATTCTCGGCTTTATCGAGCAGCTGAACGAAGTGGATGTCGAAGGGGTCGAGCCGATGACCTCGGTGACGCCGCAGCGCCTGAAGCGCCGTGTGGATGAAGTCACCGATGGCAATCAGCAGGACAAGATCCTCGCCAACGCCCCCGATGCCCGCGAAGGGTTTTTTGCCGTGCCCAAGGTGGTTGAATAAGACATGACCGAACTGAACAAACTCACCCTGTCCGACGCCCGTGACGCATTGCGCAAGGGCGATACCACCTCTGTCGAACTGACCGAGGCCTGCCTCAAGGCGATTGACGCCGCAGATGCGCTGAACGCTTTTGTGCACAAGACGCCCGAGATCGCGCTGGAGCGCGCCAAGGCAGCAGACGCCCGTATCCAGGCAGGCGATGCGCCTGCCATGTGTGGTCTGCCCATTGGCATCAAGGATCTGTTCTGCACCAAAGGCGTTGATAGCCAAGCGGCCTCCGGCATCCTGGAAGGGTTCAAGCCCGAATATGAATCCACCGTTTCCCAGCAGCTGCAGGATTCTGGTGCGGTCATGCTGGGCAAGCTGAATATGGACGAATTCGCCATGGGGTCGTCCAACGAGACCTCCGTTTATGGCAATGCCGTCAGCCCCTGGCGGCGCGAAGGCGACGATGCGCCGCTCACACCGGGCGGATCTTCTGGTGGGTCGGCTGCGGCTGTGGCCGCCGATCTGTGCCTTGCGGCAACCGGCACCGACACTGGTGGTTCGATTCGTCAGCCTGCGGCCTTTACGGGCATCACCGGCATCAAACCGACCTATGGGCGCTGCTCGCGCTGGGGCGTTGTGGCCTTTGCCTCCTCGCTGGATCAGGCGGGTCCGATGACCAAATCGGTGCGTGATGCTGCGATGATGCTTGAGGCGATGTGTGGGCATGACCCCAAGGACAGCACCAGTGCCGATCTGGCCGTGCCGAATTTTGAGGCGATGCTGACCGGCGATATCAAAGGCAAGAAAATTGGCATCCCGCGCGAATATCGCATGGATGGCATGCCTGCGGAGATCGAAAAACTCTGGTCCGAAGGGGCCGAGATGCTGCGCGCTGCCGGTGCGGAAATCGTCGACATCTCCCTGCCGCACACCAAATACGCGCTGCCTGCCTACTATGTGATCGCCCCTGCCGAGGCGTCGTCGAACCTCGCACGTTACGACGGTGTGCGCTACGGTCAGCGTGCCACACTCGAAGCAGGTGACGGCATCACCGAGATGTACGAGAAAACCCGCGCCGCTGGTTTCGGTCACGAGGTCCAGCGCCGCGTGATGGTGGGCACCTATGTGCTCTCCGCGGGCTTCTATGATGCCTATTACAACCGCGCCCGCAAGGTTCGCACCCTGATCAAAAAGGACTTTGAGGATGTCTTTGCCCAGGGCATCGACGCTATCCTGACCCCGGCAACCCCGTCTGCGGCCTTTGGTCTGGGCGAGATGGCCGATGCAGATCCGGTTCAGATGTACCTGAACGACGTCTTCACCGTCACCGTGAACCTTGCCGGTTTGCCAGGTGTTTCGGTGCCGACAGGTCTTGATTCCAAAGGTCTGCCGCTGGGTCTGCAGCTGATTGGCCGTCCGTGGGAAGAGGGTGATCTGCTCAATACCGCCTATGCACTGGAAAGCGCGGCCGGTTTTGTAGCAAAACCGGGCCAATGGTGGTAAACCCTGCTCTGAGTTGAGCAGAACCAACAGGGTGTCATCATGCGTCCAATCGCGTCCGTCGTTGCCTTCAGCAGCCTTGCGCTGCTGGCGGCCTGTCAGCCACCGGTCCCGGACAGCGGGGCAGAAGCCGGTTTCGGCTCCAGCCCGTTTGATCCTGCGCCCGGCGTCGGGACAACGATCAATGGCGATCCGCTGGTTCCTCCGGCACGTGTGACGACCGCCCCGCTTGATGCTTCGGTCCAGCCCGCACCGCGCGTGGCTGCCCGCAGCAGCGGGGCAGGCACCCTTGCAACCTCTCCGGCCAGCACCAACAGCAGCGCGGACATCGCCCGCGATGCTGCCGCCGCGATCGAAGCGGCGCGCACCAATTCGGGCGTGGCACCGCTGGAGGCCAGCCCCTCGAACCCGGCGCCGACACTTGTCGGCAATCCAGGCATTTCGGATGAAAACGACTTTGATGCGGTCTCGTCCCGTCAGAGCATCGAAAGCGATGCAGAACGTCTGGCCCGTCAGCGCGCGCAATACGAGGTGGTGACCCCCACCGCGGTTCCCACTCGCTCTGGTGAAAAATCGACCAATATCGTGCGGTATGCCCTGAGCACGTCGAACCCACGTGGCCAGCGAATCTATTCCCGCTCCGGCATCAATCTGGCTGCGCGTTCTGCCCGAAACTGCGCTGGATTTGCGTCACCGGAACTTGCGCAGATCGCCTTTCTCGAGGCGGGTGGCCCCAAGCGGGACCGAAAGGCGTTGGATCCCGATGGCGACGGATATGCCTGCGGCTGGGATCCCGCCCCTTATCGTCGCGCTGTTCAGAACTGATGACGGTTGATGCGCCGGCTGCGACTTGGCGGCCGAGCCCCAACTATGGGCCGCGCAGGGACGGGCTGAGCCCTCATCTGATCGTGATTCACTACACCGCTATGGATAGTGCCGAGGCGGCGCTGGAGCGCCTTTGCGATCCAGAGGCCGAGGTCTCGGCCCATTACCTGATCGGCGCTGATGGCAGGCTTTGGCAGATGGTGCGCGAGGCAGACAGGGCCTGGCATGCCGGGGCAGGCCAATGGGCGGGACTCGACGACATCAATTCCCGGTCTATCGGCATTGAGCTGGACAATCGCGGTGACCACCCCTTTGGCGCTGCACAGATGGCCCGGCTGGAACAATTATTGGGCGGGATCATGGCGCGCTGGTCGATTGCCCCCGAGGGGGTGATCGGACATAGCTGCATGGCGCCTGGACGCAAGTTCGACCCCGGCCCCCGGTTCGACTGGCCGCGTCTGGCGCGTCAGGGGCTGGCTGCACCAGCAGGGGGGACGGATATCCCGGAAGAGGGCGCCATGACGCTGGCAGAGCAGTTCTGCGCGCGTGCCCGTGCCCGTGGTTTTACAGCACCCGTCGATCAGACCACATTGCTAGAGGCCGTGCGGCTGCGCTTTCGCCCGCAGGGGCGCGGTCCTGTATCTGCCGAGGATTTGGCGGTGCTGATGGAGCCAGCGCAGCGCTGACAGCTGTTCGATCCGCAGCACGCGGCTGTGGCGGTGACAATCAGCTTGACCCGCGTCTGGCTTCTCCTTAGGCGTTTGCACGCGCAGAGGGCCGGACGGCCGCGGGAAACCCTCGGGTTTCGTGAGGAAAGTCCGGACTCTACAAAACGACGGTGCCGGGTAATGCCCGGGCAGAGCGATCTGACGGAGAGCGCCACAGAAAACAGACCGCCCGCAGCCATCTGCCTGCCAGATGATTCCTGTGGGTAAGGGTGAAACGGTGGGGTAAGAGCCCACCGCACCCCTGGCAACAGGGGTGGCACGGCAAGCCCCACCGGGAGCAATGCCAAATAGGACCCCCGCGCGGGATGTCACGGCGAAAGCCGCGACCACCGCTAGGCATGTTTTGGCCAAGAGGGGTCGGGTTGGCAGCTAGAGGTGCGCAGCAATGCGCATCCTAGACGAATGGTCGTCGAAGGGGCCTTGGCCCTGGAACAAAATCCGGCTTACAGGCCCTCTGCGCAAAATAACCCGGCGACCCCCCTTGACTCGCAGGGTAGTGCAGGTAAAAGCGCACGCTCATATAGGAATTTACCGAGAGGCCCCCTGCCTTTTCGGACGCAGGAGATGCACCATGGCGAAGCCGACCACAATCAAGATCCGCCTGAACTCGACCGCGGGCACGGGCCACTTCTACGTGACCAAGAAAAACGCACGCACCATGACCGAGAAAATGGTTGTGCGTAAGTACGACCCGGTCGTGCGCAAGCACGTTGAGTACAAAGAAGGCAAAATCAAGTAAGCCTTCTGATGCCCAAGGCCACAGGCCAGGTATCACCCGATATTCGGGACAGTTGAAGAAAGGGTCACACGCTTCGTGTGGCCCTTTTCTTTTGCGTGAACTCGATGGGGTTGTTTGGGGCCGCTCGCGACGTTGGGTGACGCGTGGGCAAGTGTCCGGCGGCGGAGACGGGGACAGGGCAGGAGAGGGCAGGCAGCGGCCAGTTTAATTGCGCCAGACCTGCACCCCCTCCCCTCCCTTTATGGCGGCCCTGAGACGGCTCTGGTGGACTAGGCGCGCCACTCTGCCATCGTCACGACAGGCTCCATTCCCATGCGTGTCATGAGCGCGGCTGACGCGGTGTTGAAGGGGGCGTAGGTGGTGGCGATCACCTTGATCCCATCAGCTGTCACGCGGGCCTTCATATCGTTGATGAGCGCCGCTCCGACCCCCATGCGCTGCCAGCTTTCGGCCACCGCGATGTGGTGCAGCATGGCACGCGTTTCGCCAATCCGGACGGGCAGGGCGGTGCGCTCTTCGATGCCGTAGATGATATAGCCCATGACGGTTCCCTGGGGGCTGACGGCGGCACGGGCGGTGATGGTCTCGTCGCTCAGCCAATCGGCCAGCCAGGCCTGCAGGGCCTCCGCTGTAGGGTTGGCAGGGTAGCGCTGGGGCTGGTGGCTTACATGCAGCGCATGGAGGTCCTGCAGAAGCGGCACAAGGCGATGGGCGTCCTCTGGGGGAATGGTGACGAATTTCATGTGTCTCTCAAACGATCAAATGGACCAACAAGGGCCCGGACAAAAGAAAAGGGGCGGATCGCTATGATCCGCCCCTGATGTGCTGGATATGAAACCGTGGGTTATTCGCGGTTACCAAGCAGCTGGAGCAGCATCATGAACATGTTGATGAAGTCCAGATAGAGGCTCAGCGCGCCCATGATTGCGGACTTTGCGAGCCATTCCTGGTCACCCATGTGGACCATCTGCAGATAGTCATTCTTGATGCGCTGGGTGTCATAGGCGGTGAGGCCAGCAAAGATCAGGACGCCGATCACGGAGACGGCAAACGCCAACGCCGACGACGCCAGGAAGATGTTGACCACGGACGCCACGATCAGGCCGATCAGGCCCATGATCAGGAACGCACCCATGCCGCTCAGGTCTTTCTTGGTGGTGTAGCCAACCAGCGACAAACCAGTGAAGGCGATGGAGGTGATCAGGAAGACCTGCACGATGCTTTCGCCGGTGAACACCAGGAAGATCGAGCTGATGGAAATCCCCATCACGGTGGCAAAGACGTAGAACAGCAGCTGTACGCCAGCCGCCGACATGCGGTTCGCTGCGGCGCCGATGCCGAAAACAAATGCGAGCGGAGCAAACATGATGACCCACTTCAGCGGCGACGCATAAAGCGCATAACCAAGGCTGGTCAGGTAGGTGTCAGCATTCAGCTGTGCCGCTGCCGCGCTCGGGTCGCTGGTGACCGCGAGGCCCGCAATGGCCCAAGCTGCAAGAAAGGTGATGAACGTGCCTGCCGCCATTGTGGCGTAGACTTTGTTCATGTGGGCGCGAAGCCCTGCATCGATCTCTGCGGTGCGTGCACCGGCTGCGGATCGAATGGTGTCAAACTGTGCCATGTGTCATGGTCTCCGTCTAAATAGTCTCCCTCGCGCAGTTTTCCTGGCACCATAAGAGGAGCGGCGCAGGAAACTGGCGTTCCCCGCAAATATCGGTTCAACCGCGCTTTGGTTCAAGTCTGCTGAGCCAGTTTTCGGTCGAATTATAGGCAAAAAGGGAGACCGGTAAGCCGGCCTCCCTCTCTGCGGATCTTTTCTGGGATGTGCGACGATCAGACGGCGCGGTTGGTCGGCACGTCCCAGAACGAGCGGCGCGCCTCTTCGGCGGCGGCGCGGGCAGAAATTCCAAGATCCAGAAGGGCCGCATCATCCAGCTTTGCAAGGGTCTGACGTTCGCGCCACAGCGAAATCCGGTTGATCAGCGCCCCAAGAATAGAGCTGTGCTGTGCGCGGGGCGGTGTGCTGCAAAGTGTGTCCATGTAGGTCATGATGTGTGTCCTTTTCTGGATCGGTGATGGTAGATCCGTTTGCTATCAATTCTGTTGATGTATATGGGGAAGTATGATTGATTTGAAAAACGAATGTTTATGATCTGACTGATCAAGGATTGTGATGATGAGAAATCTTGATATCACCACTCTGCGGTCGTTTGTCGCTGTGGCAGACAATGGCGGGGTTACCCGAGCTGCCGGTTTTCTGCACCTGACCCAATCGGCGGTCTCCATGCAGTTGAAACGCCTTGAAGAGCTTTTAGGGCTGCAACTTCTGGACCGCTCCGGCCGCACCATCGCGCTCACCGCTTCGGGAGAGCAGCTGCTGGCCTATGCGCGCCGCATGATCGCGCTGAACGACGAAGCGGTCAGCCGTCTGACAGACCAGGCCTATGAGGGAGAGATCGTTCTGGGCGTGCCGCATGACATCGTCTACCCGGCCATCCCGCAGGTCTTGCAGCGGTTCAATGCGCAATACCCCCGGGTCAAGGTGCAGCTGTTGTCGAGCTATACCCGTTCGCTCAAGGAGCAATTTGCCCGCGGTGAATGTGATCTCATCCTCACCACCGAAACAGCGACGGCTGAAAATGGCGAGATCCTTGCCGAGCGCCCCCTGTGCTGGATCGGTGCGCCGACCGGGTCCGTCTGGCGCCAGCAACCGTTGCAGCTGGCATTTGGGCGCTATTGCACCTTCCGCCCAAAAGTGATGCGGGCGTTGGACGCGGCGGGGATTTCCTGGGAGCTGATGGTCGAAACCGACAGCGATCGCACGATCGAAGCCACTGTCAGCGCCGATCTCGCAGTGACGGCAATGATCGAAGGCACCGAGCCACCCCACCTGGCGCAGGTCGACCACGGCGGCGCGCTGCCTGAACTGCCGGTCCAGCTGATCAACCTCTATGGCGGCGAGACTTCTGGCTCTCCCATCGTGAACGAGCTGGCGGCGCTGGTCCGTCAGGCGTTTCGTACCATCAGCACGCCGCTACAGTCGCCCCAGTGGAACGCGGCCTGACGCGGCTGAAAGCTGATGGTGTAAAATGTCCAGCCTCGATGCCTGCCCTTACTGGGCGGTGGCGTCGAGGCTTTCCTTCAGGTCTCGTCACGCAGGGTAATGACAACCTTGCCCGTCGCCTTGCGGCTGCGCAGCAGCTCCAGCCCTTCGTTAACACGCTCTAGTGGCAGCTTATGGCTGATATGTGGTCGCAATGAGCCGTCCTCGTACCAGTCAATCAGCGTGGAGGTCGCGCGGCGGATCACATGGGGATGGGATTTCAGGTAACCACCAAAGTAAAAGCCGATCACGGTCAGGTTCTTGACCAGCAGGTGATTTGCCGGGATTTGCGGCACCTCGCCCCCGGCAAATCCGATGGGCAGCAGGCGGCCGCCGGGATTGGTCGCACGAAAGGCGGCGGTCCAGACATCGCCACCGATGGCTTCATAGACGACATCAGCGCCGCCCAGCTCCTTGACCTTGCTGCGCAGATCCTCGCTGGCATCAATCAGGTGGTCGGCACCAGCGGCCTTTGCGATTGCCAACTTTTCAGGCCCCCGCGCATGGGCGATGACACGCGCGCCCAAACGTTTGCCAATCTCGACAGCTGTCAGCCCCACACCCCCAGCGGCGCCAGTGACCAACAGGGTCTCACCCGGTTGCAGCCGGGCACAGTGTTCTAGGGCAACCAGGCCGGTTCCATAGGTGATCTGAAACGCAGCCGCGTCAGCAAAGCTCATGGCGTCGGGAATTTTCACCGCGCGTGCGGCGTCGAAACAGCCGTAATCCGCAAGCCCCCCCTGACCGGAGAAAACGGCCACGCGGTCGCCAATGGAAAACCCCTCAACATCAGAACCAACCGCAGTCACCACGCCAGCCAGTTCCAGCCCCGGAACAAAGGGTAGGGGCGGCGTGTCCTGGTATTGCCCCTTGAGCAGGAGCAGATCTGCAAAATTCAACCCGCAGGCGTAAATCGCGACCCCAATCTGACCAGAAGAGGGAGGTGTGAAATCAACCGATGCGATAGCTGGCCCTACGTCAAAATTATCTATTCGGTAGGCGCGCATACTATTTTTCCATATCTCAGTGGGGTTTTGGTGATTCGACTGGGGCAGAGCATGCCAGATTCGGATTGCTCACACCTCACTATTTATGGGGAGGTTGGAGCGCCGTGAAAAAAACGTTAACGATACAAGAAAAAATAGGGCTTAAAATCATGCGTTTGTCGCACGAAGGCCCATGACAGGGCGAGTATCAGCTTGAATTCAACCGCTAGGGTCGTAAACTCAACTGCAATGGGAACGCTCCGATTGGCTTGATGGGGAATTCCGTTAGCGATGACACGGCAATTGGCCCTGACAACGTGTGCGGAATAAATGACAGCCGTTTGGATGACGGGTTCCAGCATTAAAAATTAGGAGAAACGCATGGCTCATCCAGTGGACGTGCACGTGGGGAAGCGCATCCGGCACCGCCGGTGGCTCATCGGCATGACGCAGCAGCAACTTGCTGAACTTGTAGGCATCAAGTTCCAGCAAATCCAGAAATACGAAACCGGTGCAAACCGTGTGAGCGCCTCCCGTCTTTGGGATATCTCGGACGCTCTTGGCGTGCCGGTCAGCTTCTTCTTTGAGGGGCTGCAGGAAGACGATGGCGCTGCCGAAAAATCGCAGGTGCCTGACGATCTGATGGGCGACAAGGAAGCTCTGGATCTGGTTCGCTCCTACTACGCGATCCCGGAAAACCAGCGCCGCCGCCTCTTTGAACTCGCACGTGTTCTGAGCGACGTCGCCTGAAATTCCAGCCCCGAGGGGCAGGAGAAGACTTGAAATTTGCGCGGTCGGATGTCACCCGTTCCACTATGACACCGACCGCGCTTTCTGATACAGACGTTGCCCATCGGATGGCCGATGCTGCACGTCAGGCCATCCTGCCGCATTTTCGCGCCGCAGGCCTTCAATCCGACAACAAGCTGGACCAGGGCTTCGACCCGGTAACCGTGGCTGACCGTGCCGCCGAAGAGGCGATGCGCGCGGTTCTTGGTGATCTGCGGCCCGAGGACAGCATCCTGGGGGAAGAGTTCGGCGCAGTCGAGGGCCGGTCTGGGCGGACCTGGGTTCTGGATCCGATCGACGGCACCCGTGGGTTCATCAGCGGAACGCCAACATGGGGTGTCCTGATTGCCCTTGGGGATCAGAATGGGCCTTTCCTTGGGGTGGTGGACCAGCCCTACATCGGTGAGCGTTTCATCGGCTCCCCCGACGGGGCAAGCGTGACGGGTCCAATGGGGCAGCACCTGCTCAAGGTTCGCCAGACAACCGATCTGTCCGAAGCGACATTGTTCACCACATTCCCCGAGGTCGGAACCGCCGCAGAGGCAGCGGCCTTTCACCGGGTGGCCGACAAGGTCCGTCTGACCCGCTATGGCATGGATTGCTATGCCTATGCGCTATTGGCGGCTGGGCAATGTGACCTTGTGATCGAGGCAGGGCTCAATGCCTACGACATTCAGGCGCCGATTGCGTTGATCCAGGCCGCTGGGGGCATTGTCACCGACTGGCAGGGGGGCACAGCCCATCACGGCGGGCAGGTGATTGCCGCAGCCACAGCCGAGCTGCACGCTGCCGCGCTGGAGCTTATTCAGCAAAAGGCTTGATAAGACGACGGTTTCCGGGCTAGTCTGTGGCCGCGCGCCGAGTCCTTTGCCCGTATTCTGTCGGTGCCACTTCACACTTCATCACCGAAACGGGCAATCTGGTGGAGTGTGACTTATGTCCGAAATTCTTATTCAATCCGTAGATGTTGTCCTGACGATGGACGATCAGCGCCGCAAGCTCGAGGGCGCCGATATCCGCCTGAAGGATGGCGTCATCGCCGAAATCGGCACGCAGCTTGAAACGCATGGCAGCATCGTGAATGGGCGAGGCTCGGTGGTGACACCGGGGCTGATCAACACCCATCACCATCTCTACCAGAACCTGACCCGCGCCGTCCCCGGCGCCCAGGATGCGCTGTTGTTTGGCTGGCTGCAGAGGCTCTATCCGATCTGGTCTGCCTTCACGCCTGACGACATGCATGTCTCGGCCCAGCTCGGGTTGGCAGAACTGGCCTTGTCTGGATGTACGCTGACCTCTGACCATCTCTATCTTTATCCCAACGGCTCCCGGCTGGAGGATACAATCCACGCCGCCCGCGACATCGGATTGCGTTTCCAACCCACGCGGGGCGCCATGAGCATCGGCGAAAGCGCAGGAGGCTTGCCGCCGGATAGCTTGGTCGAAAAGGAAGAGGACATCCTCAACGATATGATCCGGGTGGTCGATGCCTTCCACGACCCGGCAGAGGGATCGATGTGCCGGGTGTCTCTGGCGCCATGTTCCCCCTTTTCGGTCAGCCGCGAGCTGATGCGCGACAGTGCGATCTTGGCCCGTGACAAGGGGGTGATGCTGCACACTCATCTGGCGGAAAACGACGAGGATATTGCCTACTCCCTCTCCCAGTTCGGCTGCCGCCCCGGCCAATATGCCGAGGATCTGGGCTGGACCGGCCCGGATGTGTGGCACGCCCATTGCGTGAAACTCGACGCAGGTGAAATAGACCTGTTCCAGCGCACCAAGACCGGGGTTGCCCATTGTCCGTGCTCCAACTGTCGGCTTGGCAGCGGTATCGCGCCGGTACGGGCGATGCGCGATGCCGGGGTGCCGGTGGCGCTGGGGGTGGATGGGTCTGCCAGCAATGACATGGCGAGCCTCATCGCAGAGGCCCGTCAGGCCATGTTGTTGCAGCGGGTGATGCAGGGGGCCGACGCGATGAGCGCCTATGAGGCCCTCGAAATTGCCACCCGCGGCGGGGCAGAGGTGCTGGGGCGGCCCGACGTGGGGCAACTGGCCGTCGGCAAACGGGCGGATATCGCGATCTGGGATGTGACGGCCATTGCCTCAAGCGGCAGCTGGGATCCGGCAGCGATGCTTCTGGCTGGCCCGACGCAGGTCAAGCATCTCTTCGTCGAGGGGCGGCAGGTGGTCCGCGATGGAATGCTGACCACATTGGATCTGCCAACCCTCATAGAGCGCCACCAAAGCGCGGCACGCCGTTTGATGGCGCTTGGCTGAGCGAGAGGCGCGCTAGCGCCTCTCATTGTCAGTCGCGTTTGCCGTTGATCCAGACCTCTGCGATCGCGCGGTCGTCGCCCATCATGATGGTGGCAAACACCGCCTCCCAGATGTCTTCGGCGCGGGCGCTACGCTGGGCAATTGCGGGTGTAGAGGCAAGATCCAGAACCACCAGATCCGCCTCGTGGCCGACTGTGATATTGCCGATGCAATCGTCCAGTCGCAGTGCCCGGGCCGAACCTTGGGTCGCCAGCCACAAAAGCTGCGCTGCATGAAGGGGCGTGCCACGCAGCTGCCCCACCTCATAGGCCGCAGCCATGGTGCGCAGCATGGAAAAGCTGGATCCGCCGCCCGTATCGGTTGCCAGGCCAACGCGATGACCATCAGCCATCAGACCCGCCATGTCGAACAGGCCGGATCCGATGAAGGTGTTGGAGGTCGGGCAATGGACCAAAGCGGCATCAACCTCGCGCAGTCGGTCCCGTTCTCGCGGTTCCAGATGGATCGCGTGCCCATAGACCCCGCGCGCGCCCAGCAGGCCAAAGCTCTCGTAGGTGTCCAGATAGTCGCGGGCGTCAGGGAAAAGGGTTTTGACCCAGGCAATCTCGTCGGTCTGTTCGCTCAGATGGGTCTGCATCAGACAGTCGGGGTGATCGGCCCAAAGCGCGCCCATTGCCTCCAGCTGCTCGGGCGTCGAGGTGGGTGAAAACCGTGGTGTGATGGCATAGGACAAGCGCTCCACCCCGTGCCAACGGGCGATCAGGGCAGCACTGTCGTCATGGGCAGATTGCGCCGTGTCGCGCAACCCGTCTGGGGCGTTGCGATCCATGCAGGTCTTACCGGCAATCACGCGCTGGCCCCGTGCCTTGGCGGCGCTGAAAAACGCATCAACGCTTTCGGGGTGGATGGTGCCGTAGCTGCACATCGTCGTGGTGCCATTGGCCCGTGTCAGATCAAGATAGCGGTTTGCGATATCATCGGCATAGGCACGATCAGCAAACCGCATCTCTTCGGGAAAGGTGTAGCTGTTCAACCAGTCGATCAGCCGTTTTCCCCAGCTTGCAATGATGGCGGTCTGTGGGAAATGCACATGTGCATCGACAAACCCTGCAAGGATCAGATGGTCGCCGTGATCCACGACCTCGGCGCCCGGATGATCTGCCTGCAATCCTGCCTTGGTGCCAACCGCAAGGATCTTGCCATCACCGATGGCAACGGCCTCATGCAGACGGGCGGCGTCCTCAGGGGTATTTGCGTCAAAGGGGGAGTGCTCGAACGACAGCACCTGCCCACTAATGATGTATTCCGCCTGCATGAATGCGGTCCTTTCTTGCCAAATCGGAGTGCGCAGGATACGCGCAGCATCACCGACGGTAAATTCCGACATTGTCATTGTTTTTCGGTAACTGCTTCTTTTATTTCATACGCAATCAGGAAAGGAGCCTCAGATGGTCACAGATAACGACGCAGACATGGTCGATCCGGGATCTGAGGACGCCTATGAGCTGGACCGCAAGCGCGTGGCCCAGATTCTTGATGCGGTCGAAGCAAATGATCAGGCCCTCCTGACCGAGTTGATGGAGCCGCTGCACGCGGCCGACATCGCCGACCTTTTGGAGCAGATCAACGCACCGGATCGCGCCGCGCTCATTCAGCTGTACGGCCGAGAGTTTGACGGTGAGATCCTGTCGGAACTGGATGAATCGATCCGGGAAGAGGTGATCGGGCTCCTCAATCCGCAGGTTCTCGCAGAGGCCGTGCGGGATCTGGAAAGCGACGATGTTGTCGACCTTCTGGAAGATCTAGAGGAACCCCAGCAGGAAGCGATCCTGCAATCGCTCGAAGACGCTGACAGGGTCGCGGTCCAGCAATCGCTGAGCTATCCGGAAAACTCCGCTGGTCGCTTGATGCAGCGCGAAGTCGTGATGGCGCCGGAACATTGGACCGTGGGTCAGGCAATTGATTTCATGCGGGAATCGGACAACCTCCCGGATCAATTCTATCACGTCGTGCTGGTTGATCCGCGCCTGCATCCTGTCGGCAACGTCACCCTTGGCCGTATCATGGGCGCCAAGCGTGATGTCAGGCTGACCGATATTGTCGAAGAGACCTTTCAGATCATCCCCGTTGATCAGGACGAGGAAGATGTGGCCTATGCTTTCAACCAGTACCACCTCATCTCAGCCCCGGTTGTTGACGACGAGGGGCGGCTGGTTGGTGTGATCACCATTGATGATGCCATGATCGTTCTGGACGAAGAACACGAAGAGGACATTCTGCGCCTCGCGGGTGTGAGCGACGGCAGCCTGGCTGACCGTGTCATCGCAACAACGAAACAGCGCTTTCCCTGGCTGGCGGTCAACCTTGGCACGGCTGTTCTGGCCTCTCTCGTGATCGCCCAGTTCGAAGCCACAATTGCACAGTTCGTGGCGTTGGCGGTCCTTATGCCGATCGTGGCCTCAATGGGGGGCAATGCGGGCACCCAGTCACTGACCGTGGCCGTGCGCGCTCTTGCCACGCGCGACCTGACAGGCTCGAACGTCTGGCGGGTCATCCGCCGTGAGGTGCTGGTGGGGCTTTTGAATGGTCTCGCTTTTGCGATCATCATGGGTGTCGTCGGCATCATCTGGTTTGGCTCGGCCCAGCTTGGTGGTGTCATCGCAGTCGCAATGGTCATCAATCTGGTCGTCGCGGGGCTCGCTGGAACGGTGGTGCCGATTATCCTTGAAAAAGTCGGGGTTGATCCGGCCCTCGCATCTGGGGCTTTTGTGACGACTGTGACGGATATCGTTGGTTTCTTTGCCTTTCTCGGGCTGGCAGGCGCTGTCCTGTTCTAGTCGGGCAGGGGCGCGCACTAAAAAGGATCCCCCATGCAAGATCTCACCCAGATCAAAGCCGAAGCCCGCAAGGCCGCCTTTCAGCGTCGCAAGGCGGCCCATGACATGAACAAGCCCGGCACGGCGGGCCATCTGTCCGAAGTGTTGGCAGGCTACCGTGGTGTGCCGCTGGCGGGATACATGCCGATCCGCACCGAAATCGACCCGCTGCCCGCAATGGCAGAGGCCGCCGCGCATGGTCCGGTTGGTGTGCCAGTGATCCAGGCCGCCGAGACCCCATTGAAGTTCAGCCGCTGGACTCCTGAAGGGGCGTTGCGCGATGGTCCTTTTGGGGCGAAGGTGCCCGAGATCGACGACTACTTCGAACCCGAAATCCTGATTGTGCCGCTTGTTGGGTTTGATGCGCGAGGGGGGCGGCTTGGCTATGGTGGCGGCTTTTATGACCGCACGCTGGAGCTGCTGCGCGGCAAACGGCCGACACTTGCGATCGGTTTTGCCTATGAGGCACAGCGCGCCGACGCTCTGCCGCTGGAGCCAACCGATCAGCCGCTGGACATGATCGTTACCGAGAACGGGATCTACGACATCCGCTGAGCCATTGCGCCACTACCGGGCAGGGGCGGGGGCCTCTGCCAGACTGGCAGCCACCTCAGAGATGATGTCTCTGATGGGGTGGAGACGCGCAGGCTCTGCCTCCTGCTGGGGGGCAATCAGCCATAAAGGGTCCGACAACGGATTGGGGAGGCTCGCGACTGAGACGCTCTGCTGCGAGGCGCCAGACAATGCGCGCAATGCACTTTCCGGCAAGGCCGTATAGCCAAGCCCAGCCTCCACCGGCAACAGGATCTGCCCGATCTGGTTGATGAACACCCGTGGCTCTGCCTCGGGCAAGGTGCCGGAGAAGTTGCGCCGCCACACCCGTGCAAGCAGGCTCTGCCCATCAGGATGGCCCACAAAGGGCAGCTCGCGCAGGGTGTCAGGTTCAACTTGCGCAGCGGACCCCGGCGGCAGTAGCAAACGGATCTGGTCCTGACCTATCTGCCGGCTTTCCAAACGTGCCATTGATGATGGCGCGTGCATGATCGCAAGATCCAGTTCGCCATCGCTCAGCGCCCGCTCCATGGTGCGCGCGGGCATCGCAACCAGGGACATCTGCAGCCCCGGATGGCTCAGCAGATGCGCCCGGAGCGCAGGCCACAGCAACAGCGCAAAGCCCCCCGAACAGCCGATACGCACCTGTCCCTGACCGGGATCATCCCGACCAAGCCGCTGGCGAAGGTGCAACTCTTCCTGCCTGCGTCGCAGACCAACCTGACGCAGATGCTCCCCCGCTTCGGTGAGGGCAAGCCGCTTGCCGTCGCGCAGCAACAGAGGCTGTCCCAGTTGGTCCTCCAGCTTGCGGATATGCTGGCTGACACCTGGTTGGGTCATGTTCAGCCGCTCGGCGGTGCGGGTAAAGCTCATGACGTCGCTCAGCGTGGTGAAGGTTTCCAACCATGTGGCGTTCAGCGGCACGTCCATTCCAATTCGTTATGATTAATCTCCCACATCATAATTTTTCTTTCTGAACGGGCAAGCCTACATCCTTCGCATACGCAACATTGCCAACATCAAGGCGACACAGAAAGGAAACGTCATGCTGCCAACACCCCGCGGATTTTCACATATCGGTCTCTCTGTTCCCGATCTCGACGCAGCGATCCGGTTCTACCGCGACGTTCTGGGCTTTTACGTGATAATGGATGCGACCGAGGTGGTCGAAGACGACAGCGAGATCGGGCGCATGTGTACAGATGTCTTCGGCAAGGGCTGGGGGAGCCTGCGCATCGCGCATTTGTCGACCGCTGACCGCGTCGGGATCGAACTGTTCGAATTCGAAGCCAACCACGCCCCCGACAACAATCTGGATTTCCGCCGCCATGGCATCTTTCACTTCTGTGTTCAGGATCCCGATATCGAGGGGCTGACAAAAAAGATCGTTGCTGCGGGCGGCAAGCAGCGGATGCCCATCCGCGAATACTATCCCGGTGAAAAACCCTACAAGATGGTCTACGTCGAAGATCCCTTTGGCAATGTCTTTGAAATCTACACCCACAGCTACGAGCTCACCTATTCGCCCGGTGCCTATGCCTAGGTGAGGGCGGGTCTGGCCGGTTTCTGCCAGCCAGACCGCCGCTTTTGGCAGCGCTTTGCCCTGCGCACTCGCCCCAGTTGCATGGCCTTGTGCTTTGGTCATGCAGCCCCTATGCCGGATTTCATGAGAATTCTGTTTCTGGGCGATGTGATGGGCCGCGCTGGGCGCAAGGCGATCACCGAAAACCTGCCGCAACTGCGCGAGGCGTGGCGGCTGGATTTTGTCGTGGTGAATGGCGAAAACGCCTCTAACGGCATGGGGCTGAAGGCTGACCATGCAGAGCTGCTGCTGGCGGCAGGTGTGGATTGCCTCACGCTTGGCGATCATGCCTTCGACCAGAAGGACATGCTGCAGTTCATCGAAAAAGAACCGCGCATCATCCGGCCGCTGAACTTTGCCAAAAACGCGCCGGGACGGGGCTATCGGTTGTTCAACGCGCCAGGCGGGCGCAAGGTTCTTGTGGTGCAGGCGCTTGGTCAGGTGTTCATGAAACGCGCCTTTGACGATCCGTTTGGTGCGGTCGAAGCGGTGCTGAAATCCCATCCGCGCGGTGGGCTGGCGCAGGCGGTGATCGTGGACATGCACTGCGAAGCGACCTCTGAAAAGATGGCCATGGGGCATTTCTGCAATGGGCGTGCCTCGCTGGTGGTGGGCACGCATACCCATGTGCCGACAGCTGATGCACAGATCCTGTCCGAAGGAACCGGTTATCTGACAGATGCGGGGATGTGCGGCGACTACAATTCGGTCATCGGTATGGACAAGGCCGAGCCGATGCGCCGTTTCCTCACAGGCATGCCCAAAAGCCGCTTTACCCCCGCAGAAGGGCCGGCAACCTTGTCCGGGGTCTTTGTCGAAACAGACGACCGCACGGGCGCAGCCAAGTCGATCCGCATGGTCCGCCACGGCGGTCTGCTGGAGGAAGCGGCCCCCTGATTCCATACCCCCACAGCCGTCGGTGCGCGCCTTTGGCGCCACCACTGGCCGTGGGGTCGGCAGCCCAATGTTTCCAGGTCGAAATCTGGTGCCGCTTTTGCAGCGTTGCGGGGAAAATAAGTCCCGCCCTCAATCGACGTGCAAACGCCTGTTCCGATTTTTTCGCCACCTTTGTTTCAACTGTGCAAGACACTTGCCTGAGAATTTGTGTTAGGGTTCACTCCGGCGGGCGCACACCGGCCTGACGGCTGGCTGGGCGCTTTGGATTGACTGGGAAACCCTGTTTTAACCTCTTGGATGTCATCACCCCTCATGCAGTTTTTTTCCCTTGGTGAAACAGGCGACGCGGTGCTCACGCTGCTGATTGTCGTGGCAATGTTCGTGGCGTTCCTGCGCGAGACCTTTCCGACCGAAGTCGTCGCGCTCGCCGGTGTTTCGGTGATGCTGGCAACCGGTGTTCTGCCCTATCAAGCGGCCTTGCCGGTTCTGGCCAACCCCGCGCCCTGGACCATCGCGGCGATGTTCATCATCATGGGGGCGTTGGTGCGGACCGGGGCGCTTGATGCCTTTACTGCACAGGCCCGCAAACAGGCCGAGGTCAACCCCAAGCTGGCGATTGCGCTCCTCATGGCGTTTGTGATTTCAGCCTCTGCCGTGGTGTCCAACACGCCCGTGGTGGTTGTGATGATCCCGGTGTTTATCCAGATCGCGCGCACGCTGAACGTTTCGGCGTCAAAACTGCTCATTCCGCTCAGCTATGCCGCCATATTGGGGGGGACGCTGACCCTGATCGGGACGTCCACCAACCTGTTGGTGGATGGCGTGGCCCGCGCCCAGGGTCTTGCGCCGTTTTCGATTTTCGAGGTTACACCGCTCGGGCTCATTCTGGTGGCCTGGGGAATGATCTATCTGCGCTTTGTCGCGCCGCGCCTGCTGCCTGACCGCAGCAGCATGGCGAGCCTGCTCAGCGATCGGTCGCGGATGAAGTTCTTCACCGAAGCGGTGATCCCGCCGGAAAGCAACCTGATCGGTCGCGAAGTCACAGGCGTCCAGCTGTTCAAGCGCCCCGGTGTCCGCCTGGTCGACGTCATTCGCGGCGATATCTCCCTGCGCAACTCTCTCAAGGGGGTAGAGCTGCAGGTGGGCGATCGGGTGGTGCTGCGCACCCAGATGACCGAACTGCTCAGTCTGCAGCGCAACAAAGAGCTCAAGCGCGTGGATCAGGTTTCCACGGTGGAAACCACCACGGTTGAGGTGCTGATTACCCCCGGCTGCCGAATGGTCGGGCGCTCGCTGGGGGCCATGCGCCTGCGCCGGCGCTATGGTGTCTACACATTGGCCGTGCATCGCAGAAACCAGAACATCGGTGTTCAGCTTGAGGATCTGGTGGTGCGTGTGGGGGATACCCTTCTGTTGGAAGGTAACGCCGAAGACATTCAGCGTCTCGCGGCAGATATGGACATGGCGGCTGTCTCGCAACCTTCCGTGCGGGCCTATCGCCGCCGTCACGCGCCGATTGCCATCGTGGCGTTGATCGGCATCGTCCTGCTGGCGGCCCTTGGCGTTGCGCCGATCCTGATGCTGTCGGTGCTTGCGGTGTCCATTGTCCTAGTGACCCGCTGCATCGACGCGGACGAGGCGTTTTCGTTTGTCGACGGGCGTTTGCTCACGCTTATCTTTGCGATGCTGGCGATTGGCGCCGCCTTGGAGAGTTCGGGTGCCGTGGCTCTCATCGTCAACGCGATCGCGCCGTCGCTGTCGCTGCTGCCGCCGTTCCTGCTGGTTTGGGCGGTCTATCTGCTGACATCTGTCCTCACGGAACTGGTCTCCAACAATGCGGTGGCTGTGGTGGTGACGCCCATCGCCGTGGGGCTGGCCCAGGCGATGGGGATCGACCCGCGCCCGCTGGTGGTGGCGGTGATGGTGGCGGCATCGGCCTCCTTTGCGACGCCGATCGGCTATCAGACCAACATGCTGGTTTACGGGCCGGGTGGGTATAAATTCACCGACTTCCTGCGCGTGGGCATTCCGCTGAACCTCAGCATCGGGCTTTTGGCCTCTGTGCTGATCCCGTTCATCTGGCCGCTTTAAGTACGGTAGGTAAGGTTTTGTTAACCATGATTTTCCGCCGAAAATCGCCGATCATGCAATGGCGCTGGATCGGCCTGCCTGTCGTCCGGTAAACAGACAGCCGCCAAGAAAGCTGCCCTCCAGCGCGTTATAGCCGTGGTATCCGCCACCGCCAAATCCCGCGACCTCTCCGGCGGCAAACAGACCGGGGATCGCCCGCCCATCCGCGCCGATCAACTGGCCCTCAAGATCCGTCTGAAAACCACCAAGCGTCTTGCGGGTCAAGATGTTCAGCCGTACCGCAATCAGCGGCCCATTGGCCCGGTCCAGAATGCGATGTGGCTTGGCCGTGCGGATCAGCCGATCCCCCAGATAACGGCGCGCGGCATGTATCGCGATCAGCTGCGCATCCTTGGCAAAGGGGTTGTCGGCCTGCGCGTCACGCGCTTCGATCTGGCGGCGCAGGTGGGTTTCTTCCAACGCCACATCACCGATTTCATTCATGCCTTTGACCAGCTCGCTCAGGGTGTCGGCGACAACGAAATCAGCGCCGTGCTTTTTGAAAGCCTCGACCGGGGCGGGGGCCTTGCCACGGGACAAAAGCCGCGCGCGCAACACCTCGCGCCAACTGCCCGAGCTGAGATCCGGGTTTTGTTCAGAGCCGGAAAGGGCAAATTCCTTTTCAATGATCTTCTGGCTCAGGATGAACCAGCTGTAGTCATGCCCGGTCTTGAGGATCTCGCGCAGTGTGCCAAGCGTATCAAACCCCGGCAGATAGGGCGCAGGCAGCCGGTCGCCCTTGGCGTCAAACCACATGGAGGACGGGCCGGGCAGAATGCGGATGCCGTGGTTGGGCCAGATCGGATCCCAGTTGCGCAGCCCTTCGGTGTAATGCCACATCCGGTCCGCGTTGATGACATGGCCGCCTGCGGCCTCGGTAATCGGGATCATGCGGCCATCAACGTGAAAGGGCACACCTGCCACCATGGTCTTTGGCGCGGGGCCCAGCCGCTCTGTCGGCCAGTTGCGCCGGACCGCCTCAAGGTTGCCACCAATCCCCCCAGAGGCGACCAGAACCGATGGGGCATATATTTCGAACTCGCCAATTTCATGGCGGCTGGTGCGTGCGCCCTGCGGGGCCTCATCCGGGGCGAGGATCTCGCCTGAAACCCCTTGGATCCTGCCGCCCTGGGTGATGATGTGGCTCACCTGATGGCGAAACCGCAGCTGGATCAGCCCGGCCTCGGCATGGGCCCTGACGCGCTCTGCAAATGGGGCGACAACACCGGGTCCGGTGCCCCAGGTGACGTGAAATCGGGGGACGGAGTTGCCATGCCCCTCGGCACTGCCACCCCCGCGTTCGGCCCAGCCCACAACCGGAAACCAGCGCATGCCAAGCCCGGAAAGCCAGGCGCGCATCTCTGCGCTGGCAAAGTCCAGATAGGCCCGCGCCCAGCGTTGTGGCCAATGGTCCTCGGCGCGATCGAACTGAGCGCTGCCAAACCAGTCGCGCCGCGCAAGATCGGTGCAATCGCGAATGCCCATGCGGCGCTGCTCTGGCGTGTCGATCATGAACAGGCCACCCAGGCTCCAATGCGCCTGACCGCCGATGAAATGTGCCGGCTCCTGCTCGACCAGAATGACGGATTTGCCGCGATCTCCCAGTTCTGCGGCGGCAACCAGCCCCGCAAGCCCTGCGCCTACGATGATCACATCAGCACTGGTATCGGCAGGTCGTGTCATGCTCTGGCCCTCCGTTTGCCTTTTGCCAGCCTAAGCGGCAGCTGGGTGTTCAGGCAAATCCTCTGCAGGGACCCGGCAGGATGTCGTTGGGTCACGGGGGGGCAGGTGGCTTGGACAGGGGCGCAATCGTCTTGGGTGGATCAAAGCGGCCAGAACAGCAGGATCGACGGGATCGACACTGCGATAATCAGCACCTCCAGAGGCAGGCCGATGCGCCAGTAGTCGCCAAAATGGTAACCGCCGGGGCCCAGAACCAAGGTGTTGTTCTTGTGGCCGATCGGGGTGAGGAACGCCGCAGAGGCCGCCACGGCCACAGCCATCAGGAACGGGTCGGGCGACACGCCCAGCCCATTTGCCATCTGAATGCCAACCGGTGCCGCCACGATGGCCGTGGCGGTGTTGTTCAGCACATCCGACAGGGTCATTGTCACCACCATCAGCACAGTCAGGATCACCCAGGCGGGCAGACCTTCGGTCAGCGCCAGAAGACTGTCGGCAATCAACGCGGTGCCGCCCGCACTGTCCAGCGCCGCCCCAAGCGGGATCATCGACCCCAAAAGAACCACAACGGGCCATTCGATGTGGTCATACAGCTCGGCCAGGGGCAGGATCTTGGTCAGCACATAGGCCACCACGACCAGACCCAGCGCAATGGGCAGATAGATCAACCCCAGCGACGCCGCCAGAACCGCACCTGCAAACAGCGCGATGGCAAGCCATGTCTTGTCATTCGCCGTCACCGACAGGCCGCGCTCTGCCAGCGGCAGGCAACCCAGCCACTCTGTCACATCGGCGCCGCGGTCGCGCGGGCACAGCAGCAACAGGATGTCTCCGGCCTCGATTTCCTGTTGGCGGATGTGGCTGGTCAGCCTGCGCCCCTGTCGTGCCAGCCCCATCAGCACGGTGTTCTGCCGCCACGCAAGCCCAAGCGACTGCGCTGTGCGCCCCTTGATACGGGCGGTTTCCGGCACCACGACCTCGATCAGCTCCAGACCTTCGCCAGCGGCGGTCAGCTTCTCCTGCCGCGCAGCATCCGCAAAGTCGAGCGAGGTTGCGCTGCGAAACTCGTCCAGCGCCTCAGGGGTTGCCTCCAGAACGAGCGCGTCGCCCGCCCGCAGGATCTGACCTGCTGCGCGCCCATATAGACGCTTGCCATTGCGGATCAGCCCCAGGATGGCCACATCCGCCTTGTCCGCCTCCTCGTCCAGTGAGCCAAGCCGCCGATCGATCAGCGATGACCCCTCCGGCACCGTCAGCTCTGCAATATACTGCGCCAGCTGCGCCTCTGATGCCCCGGCTGCATTTTCGCGTGTCGGGATCAGGCGCCAGCCGATCAGCGCGACAAAGACCAGCCCTGCCAGGGCCGCGATGCCGCCCACCGGGGCGAAATCGAACATGGCAAAGGGCTCACCCAGGGTCTCCTGCCGGATCGCGGCAATGATGATATTGGGGGGCGTGCCAATCAGTGTCGCCATCCCGCCAAGGATGGTGGCAAAGGACAGCGGCATCAGGCTCAGCCCCGGTGCCCGCCCGGCCTTGCTTGCGGTCTGGATGTCGACCGGCATCAGCAGCGCCAATGCCGCGACGTTGTTCATGAAAGCTGACAGAACCGCACCGATCCCGCCCATCAGCGCGATATGCGCGCCCAACGCGCGGCTGCTGTCCACCAGCGTGCGCGTGATGAGAAACACCGCCCCCGACCGTACCAGCCCGGCGGAGACCACCAAAACCAGCGCCACCACAAGCGTGGCTGGATGCCCAAAGCCGGAAAACGCCTGATCCACAGGCACCACACCAACCACGACAGCGATCATCAGCGCCGAGAACGCCACCAGATCATATCTGTAACGCCCCCAAAGCAGCAGGGCAAAGACGGCGGCGAAAAGGCTGAAAAGCACGATTTGGTCAAATGTCATGCCGCCAGTCTAGTCGCTCGCGGGCAGGGGGCAACCGCTGCAATGGCGCGCGCTGCGGGAAAAAAGGACGCAATGAGCGGCACATGGGGAAGGCGCTGACAGGCGTTGCAGGGCCACAGCGCTTGAAAGCCCCCCGGTGTCGGGGCTATATGGGCGCCAGATCCAAAATTGAATTAGCAAGGATGCACCATGGCAGGCCACTCCAAATGGGCGAACATCCAGCACCGCAAAGGCCGTCAGGACGCCGCGCGGTCGAAACTGTTCTCCAAACTCTCCAAGGAAATCACCGTCGCAGCTAAGATGGGTGACCCCGATCCGGAAAAGAACCCGCGCCTGCGTCTGGCAGTCAAGGAAGCCAAAAGCCAGTCTGTCCCCAAGGACGTGATCGATCGCGCGATCAAGAAATCCCAAGGCGGCGACGCAGAGAGCTATGACGAGATCCGCTACGAAGGCTACGGCCCCAATGGCGTTGCCGTGATTGTCGAAACCATGACCGACAACAAGAACCGCACCGCCTCCACCGTGCGCTCCACCTTCTCCAAGAACGGTGGCAACCTGGGCGAGACCGGGTCTGTTGGCTTCATGTTCGACCGCAAGGGCGAAGTGACCTATCCGGCTTCTGTTGGTGATGCAGACACCGTGATGATGGCCGCGATCGAGGCGGGCGCCGAAGACGTCGAAAGCTCCGAAGAAGGCCATCTGATCTACTGCGCGGACACCGATCTGCACGAGGTGTCCAACGCATTGGAAGCAGAGCTGGGCGAATCCGAGTCGACCAAGCTGGTCTGGAAACCGACCACCACGACCGAGCTTGATCTGGAAGGCATGCAAAAGCTGATGAAGCTGGTGGATGCGCTGGAAGACGACGATGACGTCCAGCGTGTGACCACCAACTTCGAAGCCTCGGACGAGGTCATGGCGCAGCTCTGATCCGGCGTCATTCCAAAAGCTTAAAAGCCCGCCGATATGGCGGGCTTTTTTGTGTGGTGTGGTGCGGAGCGGGCGGTTCAGAAAGCCCGCCAATCAAAGGCGCCCGCGCAGGCTGTCCCGATTGGCGCGATCAAAAAACTGGGCGCAATCAGAAAAACGCTGAAATCTCCTCCAGCGGCTTTTTCATCTTGGCCACGCTTGGCACCGTTGCATCCGCTGTCGGATGACCAACCGCGATGATCATTGTCGGCTTTTCAGAGGCAGGCCGCCCCAGCGCGCCGTTCAGAAACTTCATCGGGTTGGGCGTATGGGTCAGCGTGCTGAGCCCGGCCGTGTGCAGCGCCGCCAGCAGGAACCCCGTCGCGATATTCACGCTTTCCGGCACATAGTAGTTTTATAGCGGGTGCCGTCGTCGAACTCTCCCCATCGCTGGGCGAACACCACAATCAGCCAGGGGGCGATGGTCAAATGGGGTTTGTGGGCATCGGTGCCGATCGGCTCCAGCGCCTTGATCCACTCATCTCCGGCGCCGCCTTCGTAGAAGCGGCGCTCTTCTTCCTCGGCCTCTTCACGGATCCGCGCCTTCAGCGCGGGATCAGAAATCGCGGCAAAGAACCAGGGTTGATGATTGGCGCCCGAAGGCGCGCTGCCTGCGGTGCGGATGCAGGTTTCGATAACGCTGCGCTCTACCGGCTGGTCGGTGAAATCGCGCACCGTATGGCGCTGTTGCATATGCTTCAGAAAGGCCTCGGCCTTGTCCTGCATTTCTGCCGGGCTCAGATCGGTGCGATCGGGCAGCGGCAGCGGGTCATAGGAAAGCGCGGTTCGTGCAAACATCAGTGGTCCCTGTCTTTTCTTCACCTGCAAGGCTGGCCCAACAGGTATTTTTGGCTATTGCGCTGACTGTAACAGCGTCTCCCTTGCAGAGGCCAGCACCGCCTTGGTCACATCTGCGAGGGCAGGGGCCATGACCCTGCTGACCTGCCAGGTCAGGGGAACGAAGAGCGCAGCATCTTCTTTCAGGGGACACAGCGTTCCAGAGCCAAGATGACCCGCCACCAGCTGATCCGGGTTCATGCCCCAGCCCACACCCGCAAGAGCCGCATCAATAAAGGCCTGGCTGGATGGCAGGAAATGGACCGGGGGCGCAAGCCGTTGGGCAACATGCTGCTCCAGCCAGCTGCTTTGCAGCCGGTCCTTGGCATTAAAGACCAGACAGGGCGCCCGTGCCGCGCTCTGCGCCGTCACCCCCTCGGCAAACCATCTGGCAATAAATCCGGGCGACGCGGTGGCGATATAGCGCAATGTGCCAAGGGCATAAGCGTCGCAGCCCGTGACCGGTTTGGAATGGGCCGTGACTGCCGCCGAAACCTCGCCCCGTCGCAGCCAGTCCGCGCTGTGATCCTGGTCATCCAGCACCAGATCAAACTCTACCCCCTCACAGGCCGCCATTGCCGCGATAAACCAGGTGGCGAGACTATCGGCATTGATCGCCACCCGCAGACGTGTGGCACCGGCGGCGCGATCCAGCCTCAGATCCTTGGACACCGCGGCCTCCAAAAGGGCGACATCCTCGGCGTGTTTGGCAATACGTATCCCTGCCTCGGTGCCCAGACAGGGGATGCCGCGCTGAACCAGACTGCTGCCCACGCGATCCTCAAGCGCCTTGATCCGCTGGGAAATGGCCGATGGCGTGACCGACAGAGCATGCGCCGCCGCCTCAAAGCTGCCCAGTCGAAGAACAGCCGCCAGCGCCGCGAGTTGGTTGGGGTCGAACTGCATTAGACCTTCTTAATCAGGGTCAATCTCTTTAATTTGATTACACTGCTGTGACTGGGTAGTCAAAACCTTGCCCCAACAGCTCTCGCCACTGGTAAAAGGAACAGGCCCCATGATTGCCGCCCTCTCGACGACGATCCCCCCAAGCCTGATTGCGGGGTTTTTCCTTGGCCTCAGCCTCATCATGGCGATTGGTGCGCAAAATGCCTTTGTGCTGCGTCAGGGCCTGCGGCGTCAGCATGTGTTCTGGATCTGCCTGACCTGTGCGGGATCAGATGCCCTGTTGATTGCGGCCGGGGTTTTGGGGTTTGGCTCGCTCGCTGGGGCAGTGCCTTGGTTTGAAACCGTGATGCGGCTTGGCGGCGCGGCCTTCCTGATCTGGTATGGCGCGCGCAGCCTGCGTTCTGCCTGGCAGGGCGGTGCGCAGCTGGACAGCGCGGCAGAGGAGGGCAGGGTCGTGGCCCTGCTGCCCGTGATGGCCACCGTTCTGGCGCTGACCTGGCTGAATCCGCATGTCTATCTCGACACGGTGGTGCTGCTCGGTTCGATTTCAGCGCAATATCCTGACCCGCTTCTGTTCGGGGCCGGTGCGGTCGTGGCGAGCTTTACGTTCTTCTTCAGCCTCGGCTATGGCGCTGCGGTGCTCGCCCCGGTGTTTGCCCGACCGCGCGCGTGGCAGGTGCTGGATGCTCTGGTCGGGCTCACCATGTGGGCCATCGCCGCAAAACTCTTGCTGATGTAACCAAACGTCGCGAACCCTCCCTTGCACGGATATTTCATATGTGAAGGGTTGTGGCGCGACGCGGGGAGTGATCTGATCCGCACCATGACCGACAACAGCCAAACCACAACCACCCCCCAAAGCCCTGCCAGCCAGCCGGTCATGGGGGTGTTTTGGATGCTGGTCACGGGGCTTTGCTTTGTGGCGGTGACTGCATTGGTCAAATATCTGGGCGACCGTATCCCGCCCGCGGAATCCGCGTTTCTGCGCTATCTTCTGGGGCTGGTCTTTCTGGTGCCGATGCTGCCCGCACTGCGCCGCACCGAAATCAGCAAACGGCTGTGGCAGCTGTTTGCGTTGCGCGGGTTTGTGCACACGCTGGGTGTGATCCTGTGGTTCTTTGCGATGACGCAGATCCCGCTCGCCGAGGTTACGGCGATGAACTACCTGTCGCCTATCTACGTTTCCATCGGCGCGGCCCTGTTCCTGGGAGAGCGGATGGCCCTGCGCCGCGTTGGTGCGATCGTGGTGGCGTTGATCGGCGCCCTGATCATCTTGCGCCCCGGCTTCCGCGAGGTTGAGATGGGGCATATCGCGATGCTGTTCACGGCGCTGGCGTTTGGCGCCTCCTACCTTCTGGCCAAGTCAACAGTCGGAGGCACCAACCCGGTTGTGGTGGTTGCCATGCTGTCGATTTGGGTCACCATCTTTCTTGCGCCTTTTGCAATCTCCGTCTGGGTTACGCCCAATCTGTGGGAGCTGGCCATTCTCTTTGCAGTGGCAAGTTTCGCAACCGCCGGACATTACACCATGACGCTTGCCTTTGCGGCGGCGCCGGTCACGGTGACCCAGCCGGTCACGTTCTTGCAGCTGTTGTGGGCCACGCTTTTGGGGGCTCTGGTCTTTGCCGAACCGGTCGATATCTGGGTCGTGGCTGGCGGTTGCCTGATCCTTGCGGCGGTCAGCTTTATCACCTGGCGCGAGGCGGTGCTTAAAAAACGGGCAATTACGCCCGCGAGTTTGGCGACAAAGGTTTGATTTCGTAATTCGGTTACAAAACTGTGGTAGATTTTACACCGTGGGGAAACATGGTGACTAAAATGCAGGCCATAATTGCATTTGCAATTCTTCTTGCTGCCTTGGGTTGGGGTGGCGCCACCTCTGCAGCGCCAGCGGCAGAGCGGATCCGCCTGTGCAATGATACCTCTGTGCCGCAATCCTCCTCGGTGGCGTTTCGCCGGGATGGTCAATGGATATCTGAGGGCTGGACCATGCTCCTGCCAGGGGCCTGCGCGCCGATCGTTGAGGGGCCGCTGACTAATCGGTTCTACTATTTCCGCAGTGAAAGCCCCGGCTGGACCTTCCGCGACGAGCGGATCAACTTCTGTGTCGGGCCTGAGGATTTCACCATTTTCGGCGATCATGACTGTGCCGTGCGCGGCTATCTGCCTGGCGCCTTTGCCAAAATCGACACAAGACCGGGCAGGGGGCTTGCCGTGACGGAAGAGGGCAATCTCGATGTCTACCTGTCTGCCTATTCTCTCCCCGGTGATCGCCAGGGCACTGGAGAGCTGCCGCAGCTGAAGCTGGAGGCGACCTTCACAGGCTGTGACATCCGCCGGGGTGACGGGGTGCTGCAGTGCAAGTTCACCAGCGCCAAGGGGCAGATCTGTGTGGATGATGATGGGTTCACCAGCCTCAGCATTCTGGCCGCGCTGCAAAATCTGCCCGAGGGCACGCGGGTTCAGCTGCGCGGGACTGAGGTCAATCGTTTTGACACCGTCACGCAGGCGCGTCTGGATCAGGTTGTGCCACGCCGGGACAGGGGCACAGAGCTGATGCTCGCAGATCTTGAGGGCACTTGGGTGTCAGAAGCCGACAGTTTTGACCGCTTCCGGGTCAAAGGGGCAGAGCGCACCAGTTTCTATGGCGATATCCCCACCTCGGTTGAAATGCTGTCAATCCAGTCCAGTTGCGGCGACCACAGCGGCGAGGGGCCGTATCTTCTCGCCCAGTCCAGCGATGGCGGCGGGCCGACGCTGTGTTATCGCATTCTCAGCCTTGATGAGAGCAGCCTGATCCTGGCCTATCTGCCGCTTGGCAAGGAGCTGCGGTTCAACCGCCAGCCATCGCAGTAGCCGTCAGGCGGCTAGCCCACCACCAGATCCACAACCCGATGCGCGGCCTTGCGCGCCTTGGCCGGGTCCAGCGGGACATCCGATTGCGCAGCCTGCAGCCAGACACCATCCATATAGCACTGCAACGCATGGCGCGCAGTCTCCAGCTGTTCCGGTGGAACCAGACGGCGCAGCTCTGCCAGAAAATGGCTGCGGACGCGGTTTCTGTTGATTCGGTGCAGGCGTGACAAGCGCGGCGAATAGGGCGCGCTGGCCCAGAACTGCATCCACAGGCTGCACTGCGCGACCTTGAAAAGATCGTCGTCAAAGTTGGCATCCATCACCGCATAAAGCCGGTCTTTTGGCGTATCTGCGGTTGAGTAGCCCCGGATCATCGCCTGCTTCAGCTTGTTCAGAAGATGTCGCATCGTGGCCTCCATGAGGCCTTCCTTGGAGCCGAAATAGTAGTTGATCGACGCAGCTGATGCCCCGGCTTCGCGCGCGATTTCTGCCATCGTTACAACGCCATATCCGCGCGTATGCACAGCCACGATTGTTGCCTCGATCAGCTCTTCGTTGCGGATGTCGCGAATACGTTTCCTACCCATGAGGAAAGTTTTGCGATAGCTCGGCCCATCTTTCAACTCCTGTTATGAAAAATCTGAAACTTGAATGGTCGTTCAAAAATTGGTTTGGGCGGACAGTGTTTCGTGTTATGTCAGCCCGATATGTCACTAAGGGCGATCAACGCCCATCCAAGGGAGGGACGTATGACAACAATTATCTCATTCGGGATTCTGCTGGCCTTTGCGCTGGTGGTGTTCTGCGTGATCAAGTGGTGGAACGTCCGAAATGTCGGCGTGACCCCCGTGCACCTGTTCACCTTCATCGCGATCCTGTTCACTTCCGGTCTGGATGTCGGCCTGATCATGTTCCCGCTGGCCTGGGACTTCCCGCTTTATGCCGACACCACGGCAGAGCCCGCCTATGCCTTCACCAACCCGCTGGCGCTGGAGTTCGGCTTCTGGGGCTTTTTGATCTGGGGCTTCTACTTCCTGACCACCTTCTACTTCTGTGTGATCGAACCGCGGGTGAAGTTCTTTGAAATCCCGCTGGTGAAGCTGATCAACAACATCGTGATCATCGGCACCTGCGCCTTTACCGGTGCGCTGTTCCTGATCTACCTGCCGTATTACGCCACCTTCATGGGCGACGGTGAAAGCGTCATCACGGAATTCTACGTCATCACCTTCCTGGTGATCCTGTTCGCGGCCTTCTCCTCGACCGATATCAAATACGTGCGTGTGCTGTCGGTTGGCTCCACCGCGCTGTTCCTGGCGCTGATCCTGGGGATGTGGGCCTATGCGGGCATGGGCTTTGGCCAGTTCGTTGATACTGCCTCCAACATCGGCGGCTATTTTGCGAACATCCACAAATTCATCCTGCCGCTCACCGACTACCACGAATTCTACCTGTTCTGGTGGTTCGCATGGTCGATCATGATCGGACAGTTCACCTCGCGTTTTGTGGGCGGGCTGAAGACCTGGCAGGTGCTGGCATCGCTTCTGGTGTTCCCGTCGATCCCACTGGGGATCTGGTTCTCGGTGCTGTATTTCTACCACCTGAACGGCATCGAAACGACGCTGCTGATCAACATCTCGATGGTCGCGGTTGGCATCATCTTCGTGATCAACTCGTTTGACTCGCTGATCCGCCTTTACACCGACAACCTCAACCTGTCGGCACAGCGTCTGGGCACCATTCCCTACGTGCTGGGCAATGCGGTCGTGCTGTTTGGCCTGACCCTCGCCTTCCAGAGCCAGTGGCTGCAGATCCAGTGGATCGGCACCGCAGTGATCGGGATCTATGTTGCCTGCCTGGCCTATATCATCCTGTTCAAACGCAGCGAAGTCATGAGCATCACCGCCTCGCCCGAGGAAAACGTGCTCGACTTCAACAAGATCAAGACAGCCCACTAACCCGGGCGCCCCGGCCGCTGGGCCGGGGCCTTGGGGCGCAGGCCGTGTCTGCGCCCATCCCTCATCACAGCGGCCCCGCCGCGATCCACAGACCCGGCGGTTGCGAGATCTGCACCGCCAACCAGATAGGAGACGTAGACAAGATGAACGCACCGACCATCCGCCTGACCCCGGTTGCCTCGTTGAGCGGCCTTGCGCGTCTTTGCGCGCCGATCCGCGCCTGAATTCACACTTTCGTGTCGCCAACAGGGGCGACGCGACCCGCAACCATTTGACCAGATGCATCGTTGAGCCTGACAGTCGCACGCTCAACACCCGCGAACAGACACAAGAGATTGGACGAGAACACGCCATGACCCATCCCGCACAGCCCACCGCCAGCCACTTCATCAACGGCGAATACGTCGAAGATACCAACGGCACCCCGATCCCGGTGATCTATGCCGCCACCGGCGAGCAGATCGCCACTGTCTACGCCGCGACCCCAGAGATCGTGGACCGCGCGCTGTCCACCGCAAAAGAGGCGCAAAAGGCATGGGCCAAGATGACCGGCACCGAGCGTGGCCGCATCCTGCGCCGTGCTGCCGACATCATGCGCGAACGCAACCACGAACTGTCGGTTCTGGAAACCTACGACACCGGCAAACCGCTGCAGGAAACCCTGATTGCCGACGCCACCTCCGGCGCCGACGCGCTGGAATATTTCGGCGGTCTCGCTGGCTCTCTCACCGGTGAGCACATCCCGATGGGCGAGGACTGGGTTTACACCGTGCGCGAGGCACTGGGCCTGTGTGTTGGTATCGGCGCCTGGAACTACCCGACCCAGATTGCCTGCTGGAAGGGCGCGCCTGCGCTGGCCTGCGGCAACTCGATGGTGTTCAAACCGTCTGAAACCACACCGCTCTGCGCCCTCAAAGTGGCCGAAATCCTGCACGAGGCAGGTGCCCCTGCCGGCATCTACAACGTCATCCAGGGCATGGGCGAAGTTGGCGGCGCGCTGGTCACCGATCCGCGCGTTGACAAGGTCTCGCTGACCGGCTCGGTGCCGACCGGCAAAAAGGTCTATGCCGCCGCTGCCGAAGGCATGAAGCATGTCACAATGGAACTGGGCGGCAAGTCGCCGCTGATCATCTTTGATGACGCCGACATCGACAACGCCGTCGGCGGCGCCATCAACGGCAACTTCTATTCCTCCGGTCAGGTGTGTTCGAACGGCACCCGCGTGTTCGTGCAGAAAGGCATCAAGGAAAAATTCCTCGCCCGCCTGGCAGAACGCACCGGCAACGCCATCCTGGGCGACCCGCAGGACGAGGCCACCAGCTTTGGCCCGATGGTCAGCGAAAATCAGATGAACATCGTGCTGGGCTACATCGAAAAGGGCAAAGAGGAAGGCGCGCGCCTGATCTGCGGCGGCAAACGCGCAGACATGGATGGCTACTTCATCGAACCGACCGTCTTTGCCGATGTGACGGATGACATGACCATCGCCCGTGAAGAAATCTTTGGCCCGGTGATGTCGGTTCTCGACTTCGATACCGAGGAAGAAGTCATCGCGCGCGCCAATGACACCGAATTCGGCCTGTCTGCTGGCGTGTTTACCAACGACTTCAGCCGCGCCCACCGCGTGATCGGCCAGCTGGAGGCGGGCAGCTGCTTCATCAACTCCTACAACGATGCCCCGGTCGAAGCCCCCTTCGGCGGCGTCAAGGCATCGGGTGTGGGTCGCGAGAACTCCAAAGAGGCGATCAAGCACTTCAGCCAGGTGAAATCGGTCTACGTCCGCATGGGCGACGTCGAAGCGGCGTTCTGATCGCCGGGCCATCCCGCAATCGACGCCAAACCTGAACGACGGGCGGCCCGCAAGAGGCTGCGGAGCCGCCCGACACGACTATCGAGAGACGCAATGAACGCAGATTATGTAATTGTCGGGGCCGGGTCCGCCGGCTGTGCCATCGCCTACCGCCTGTCCGAAGCAGGCCACAAGGTTCTCGTCATCGAACACGGCGGCAGCGATGCCGGGCCGTTTATCCAGATGCCGGGTGCGCTCAGCTATCCGATGAACATGCCGCTCTATGACTGGGGCTACAAATCCCAGCCCGAGCCGCATCTGGGCGGGCGCGAGCTGGTCACACCGCGCGGCAAGGTCATTGGCGGATCGTCCTCGATCAACGGCATGGTATACGTGCGCGGTCACGCGGGCGACTACAATCACTGGGCCGAAAGCGGCGCAACTGGCTGGTCCTATGCTGACGTGCTGCCCTACTTCAAGCGCATGGAAACCTGGACCCCCCGAGGCCAGGGCGGCGATCCCGATTGGCGCGGCAAGGATGGCCCGCTGCATGTCACACGCGGTCCGCGCGACAACCCGCTGCATGATGCCTTTGTCCAGGCGGGCGAACAGGCGGGCTACCCGGTTACCGAAGACTACAATGGCGAGCAGCAAGAGGGCTTTGGCCCGATGGAAATGACCGTCTACAAAGGTCAGCGCTGGTCCGCCGCCAACGCCTATCTGAAGCCCGCGCTCAAGCGGGACAACTGCGAACTGACCCGTGCCTTCGCCCGTCGCGTGGTGATCGAAGAGGGCCGCGCCGTCGGCGTTGAGGTCGAGCGCGGTGGCAAGATCGAAGTGATCCGCGCCAACCGCGAAGTGATCCTTTCGGCGTCCTCCATCAACTCGCCCAAACTGCTCATGCTCTCCGGCATCGGCCCGGCAGCCCATCTGGCGGAACATGGCATCGAGGTGGTCGCAGATCGCCCCGGCGTTGGTCAGAACCTGCAGGATCACCTGGAATTCTACTTCCAATACGCCTCCAAACAGCCGATCACGCTCTACAAATACTGGAACCTTCTGGGCAAGGCCTGGGTGGGCGCGCAGTGGCTGTTCACCAAAACCGGTCTTGGCGCCTCCAACCAGTTCGAAAGCGCGGCCTTCATCCGTTCCGACAAAGGCGTGGACTACCCGGATATTCAGTACCACTTCCTGCCCATCGCCGTGCGCTACGACGGTCAGGCCGCAGCCGAAGGCCATGGCTTCCAGGCGCATGTGGGCCCGATGCGCTCGGATTCGCGTGGGGAAATCACCCTCGCATCCAGCGACCCCAAAGACGCGCCAAAGATCCTGTTCAACTACATGTCGACGGAAAAGGATTGGGAAGACTTCCGCAAATGTATCCGCCTCACCCGCGAGATCTTTGGTCAGGACGCCATGAAGCCCTTCGTCAAACATGAAATCCAGCCGGGCGACGCCCTGCAAAGCGATGAAGAGCTGAACGGCTTTATCCGCGAGCACGTCGAAAGCGCCTATCACCCCTGTGGTACCTGCAAAATGGGCGCCGTGGACGATCCGATGGCGGTGGTTGACCCGGAATGCCGTGTGATCGGCGTCGATGGCCTGCGCGTCGCGGACAGCTCGATCTTCCCGCGCATCACCAACGGCAACCTCAACGGCCCCTCGATCATGACCGGCGAAAAAGCGTCGGATCATATCCTTGGCCGTCGCCTGCCGTCTTCAAATGCCCAAGCGTGGTTCAATCCGAATTGGGAAACATCCCAGCGCTGACCCCTGACATAGCTTTCCCTGAAACGCCCGCTGCACCTGGTTGCGCGGGCGTCTTTTTTTGTCGCGGAGCAGTCCAGTTTGATCCGGGTCAAAGTGGCGGGGCAGGGCGGCGGCTAACGTCACCCTGAAGCTAGAAAGAAGGAGCGAACAGATGTCCAACACCCCCCATGAGCTTGCCGCCGAATTCCCGGAAAAGCGCGACCAGATCCACGCGCTGAAACAATCCGACGCGCATTTCGCCAAGCTGGCAGACAGCTACCACGAGGTGAACCGCGCCGTGCACCGCGCCGAAACCAACGTAGAGCCCGTCAGCGAACAGGCCGAAACCGAGATGCGCAAACAGCGCGCTGCGCTCAAGGACGAAATCTGGGGCATTCTGGCCAAGGCCTGAGCCACCGCGCACAACTGAAAAGATCACGAAACAGGGCGTCCATCGGGCGCCCTTTTGGTCTGCCCGCCACCTAGATGACTATCCCCGTGCGGACAGGTTTTTCTGGACAGCACGGGACATTTGCGGCACCACATCCCAATGATGAGCCCGTTTCACACATCAGCCGCGCGTCTGATCGCGCGAATTACCATCCCGGCCTGAACCGCCGGGCCGGGTATTCCTGTCTGAAACACCTGCGCCGCCTGAGCGCGCGCGCCTCATCATATCAAAGGTTTCTCATGTCCCACGACACCCCTCTGCTGCATATGATCTGCGGCAAGATCGCTGCTGGAAAATCCACACTCGCCAAAGAGCTGGCCAAGGCAGATCACACCATCCTCATCAGTGAAGATACCTGGCTCCACGCGCTGTTTGGCGATCAGATGGCCAGTTTGCAGGATTATGTGCGCTGTGCTGCGCGGCTGCGCACGGTGCTTGGCCCCCATGTCGCGCAGCTGTTGCGGGCAGGCAGCTGCGTTGTGCTGGATTTCCCCGCCAATACGGTCGAAGCCCGCGCCTGGATGCGCGGCATCCTTGACCAAAGCGGGGCGGATCACTGCTTGCATCTGCTGGCACCGCCGGATGACGTCTGCATCGCCCGAATGCACGCCCGCACCGCAGCGGGTGATCATCCCTTTGCGCTAAGCGAGGCGCAGTTTCATCGTGTTTCCAAACACTTCGTTCCGCCCCAACCCGAAGAGGGGTTCAAGATCCTTCGCCATGATGCGCGCTAGTTGCGCGGCTCAGTTCACCTCGTAGGGCAGAACCCCCCGCTGGTCCGTGTTGATGCTCAGTCGGCGCTCCAGCGGGGGGACTGAGCGTTGATGGCAGTCGGGCCGCTCGCAGATCCGGCAGGAAATGCCAATCGGCTCGTAGGCGCTGTCATTGCTCACATCCAGGCCGTCCGCATAAACCAGCGCATCGGCGTGGCGCACCTCGCAGCCAAGGGCAATCGCATAGCGCCGCACCGGAGAGCCAAAAGAGCCGCCAGGTTTTGAGACATCACGCGCCAGCGAGATATAGCGCACCCCGTCGGGGGTTTCCGCCAGCTGACGCAGAAATCGACCGGGGGTTTCAAATGCACGGTGCACGTTCCACAGCGGGCAGGCACCGCCAAAGCGGGCAAACTGCAACCGCGTGGCAGAATGCCGTTTGGTGATCGTGCCCGCCTGATCCACCCGGACAAAGAAAAACGGCACGCCCTTGGCGCCGGGGCGCTGCAGCGTCGACAGACGGTGGGCGACCTGTTCAATAGAGGCGCCAAAACGCGTGGACAGCAGCTCCAGATCATGCCGGCAGCTCTGCGCCGCCTCCAGAAACGCCTGATATGGCATCATCGCCGCGCCTGCGAAGTAGTTTGCCAATCCAATCTTGGCGATAGAGCGCGCCGCATCGCTTTGGAACCGCGCAAAATCCAGCGTCGCCTCCAGAAGATCATTCTGGCGCAGCAGCGCCACCTGCAGCAACAGCTGAAACAGCTGCGTCTGCGGCGACGCACGGTTGGACAGATGCAGCACCTTGTTGGCGGCATCATAGCTGCGCAACCCGTCGATGTCGCTCCAGGCGACGGTGATATCCGCGTGTTCCAACGCCGCGACGGCGGCGTTGCGGGGATCAAGACGGCCCGCAAAATGTTCTGCTGCGCGGTCCACCGCATCGATATAGTTGTCGCAATAATGGAAGAAATCGCGCACTTCCTCCCAGGGAGAGGCCTGAATGCGCGCGTCCTCGCGGCCCAGTGCCTCATCCAGCGAGGCAAGCCGCTCGTGGGTCTGGCGATAGGCGCGATGCAGGGTCAGAAACGCCCGCGCCAGCGCCGGTGCATTTGACGCAGTAAGCCGCAGATCCGCCATCGGGGGGGCATCACTGGCAAACACCGGATCGGCCATCACTTCGCGCATGTCGCTGACCAGCCGCTCGCTGTCGCCGGTCGACAGCTCCGTCACGTCCAGACCAAACTCTTGCGCCAACGCCAGAACCACCGTGGTCGAAACCGGGCGGTTGTTGTTTTCCATCTGGTTGAGATAGGGCAGGGACACGCCGAGTTTTGCAGCAAATTCCTTCTGCGTCAGGGACAGGCGCGTGCGCATCTCCCGCAGCTTTGCCCCGGCATAAAGTTTCTGTTGCGCCACGGCTGACACCCTTTGCAAATCCTGGATGCCGGAACTGTAGAATTGCAAACCCTACGGTGCAAGCCCTCTGGCGTGCCATCGGTCCTGACGTGCGAATGGCCCGACGTGCAAATGGCCCGCCGCGAAATAGCCTGCCGCGTCAGAGGCCGAGTTGGCGTTCGCGGCGGATCACCACGATGATAGAGACAAAGCCCAGAACAGCGGTCGCCATCATCAGCTCCAGCAGCGGCGCAGCAGTGGCGCCGTCACCCAGCAGATAACCAGCATAAGCGCTAAGCCCGGCACCCACCCCGATCATGATCGCCCCCGCCAGCCCAGAGGCCGTGCCGGCCAGATGCGGGCGCACGGAAATGGCGCCGGCGGTGGCATTTGGAATGCACATGCCATTGCCCAGCCCCACCAATGTCATGAACCCAAAGAAGGAATAAACGCTGTCCAGCCCCATCACCGCTAGCGCCATGGAAACCCCGACGCCGACGCTGTTGATGATGCAGCCGCGCAGCACCATCTGGTTCACCCCAATCCGGGTGGAAAAGCGCCCGGAAACGAAGTTGCCGAGGAAATAGCCAATGGCAGGGGTGGAAAAGTAAACGCCCAGCTCTGCTGCGGTCAGCCCGTAGATCTGGGTGCCGACATAGGGCGCGCCACCCAGATAGGCAAAAAACGCACCCGACGACATGCCGGAGGCCAGCGAATACCCCCAGAACCGGGGCGAGCGCAGCAATTCCGGATATTCGCGGAACTGGGCAATCAGGGTCTTGCCGCTTTTGGTGGCGGTTTCGCCCAGATCGAGATAGGTGATGGCAAAGGTTGCCCCGCCAAGCAGCATCAGCAGCCAGAAATTGGCCTGCCAGCCCATGCTCTCTTCAAGAAAGCCGCCAATCACCGGGCCAATCATCGGCACCACGGCCATGCCCATGGTGACATAGCCGATCATGCTGGCAGCTTCCGGGCCGTCATAAATGTCGCGCACTGCCGCCCGGCTTAGCACCATCGCGGCCGCTACAATTGCCTGGCACATCCGGAAGAACAGGAAAATCTCGGCCGTTGGGGCAAACAGGCAGCCAAGCGTGGCCACCAGAAACAGCGCAACCCCCCACAGGATCACGGGCCTGCGCCCCAGTTTGTCGGAAATTGGCCCGACAAAGATCTGCACACCGGCGCTCACCGCGAGGTAGAGCGCAACAGACAGCTGCATCAGGCTGTAATCGGCTTGGAAATACCGCGCCATCCCGGGGAGGGAGGGCAGGAAAATGTTCATGGCAAGCGCCGAAAGCCCGGAGAGCAGGATCAGTGTGCCAAGGGTGGGGTTGGTGGAGCGGTTGAGAAACCGCCGCGGATTGCTTCGCATGTGAAGGATCTAGGGCAGCCCGCGGCGATTGTCCATAAGGGCGGATCAGACCAGCAGATCGTCGCTGATTTGATCCAGCGTCACATTTCGCAGGGTCAGGCTGTGGTTGCCGTCAAAGTCAAAGACAACATCGTTGCCCACTTCGCTGGCCCGCGCCAGCACCTGGTCTGCCGTGCCGTGGCCGCGGATGTGCAACGTATCGATATCATCCTGGAAATCGCGGATCGTATCATTGCCGGTGTTGCCAAAGAACTGAAAGGTATCCGCCCCGCCCATTCCCTGCATCTGGTCGTTGCCAAGTTGGCCGTTCAGAGTATCCCGTCCAGGCCCTCCCAAAAGCAGATCGTTGCCGGAGTTGCCAAGCAGCCGGTCATTGCCATAGCCGCCCTTGAGCGTGTCGCGCCCGCTGCCGCCCTTGAGGATATCGACACCACCGTTGCCGACAAGGCTGTCATTGCCGGTCTCACCAAGGAGCGTGTCGCGCCCCCGCCCGCCGGTCAGCTGATTGTTGCTGCCATTGCCGGTCAGCCGGTCCCGGCCAAGGCCGCCAATGGCGTTTTCGATGGTCACACCATGGCCGATCACCACGTCGCTGTCGGCATCAAAACTGGAGAAGGCCATCTGCCGCAGATCCAGCCTGACACCGCTGCTGCGATCACTTGCATCAAAGGTATCAACACCGCCGGTGTCCCAGATCAGGTCCACGGTGTCGGTGCGCGCACCGCTGTAGGTGGTATTGCCGCTGTTGTATTGCGCCGCACCCCAGATGTCCTGCAGGGCAATCACATCGAATAGCATCATCGCATCGCTATCCAACCCGTTGATTGGATTGGGGGAATAGGACATGACCGTATAGAGGTTGTTTTCAAATTCCGCAGGCAGGGCCGGGTTGGCCTCGAAACTGTGCTGCAGGCCCATCGCATGGCCGATCTCATGCAGGATCAGGCTCTCGCGGTCGTCGCGCGACATGTCCTGCTGGTTGTCGAATACGGCAAAACCATCCCATCTGGTGATGGTGGTTCCGCGATAGCCGATGCTGTAGCCGCCAATACCCACGGTAGAGCCCGGAATGGACACCAGCCCGAGGTTGAGATCCGGATCGCTTTGCCCGTTCACCTCAACGAAATCGACGTTCAGAAAGGTCTCGATATGGGCAAAGGCTTCGCGGAAGTTCTCACGCTCGGCGGCGGTGAAGGTCTGCCAGTCGTAGAATGTCGTGTTGGTTGGCAGGTCGGCAGGCTCTGTGGTGTCTGCGAACTGGTAGGTGATCGTCAGGCGCGGCGCATTTGCGGTGTTCAGCGGGTCGCTGTTGTAAAAACTGTCGAACTGCATCGCCTGAATGATCTGGGAGGGCTGTAGCATGGGGGGCGTTCCGTTTCCGTTGGTCGTCCCCGGTGATACGATCACTCCCGGCAGCACATCAAGAAGGCCGGCCCCCTGGCCATGATCTGCGCGGGTTTGCGCTGGGTTTGCGCAGGAATGAGCCGATTTGCAAATTAGCGGTTGAGTTTCGCAAAGACTTTGCAAATTTGCCATTAATCCCTTTGGGTTCGCCGCATGCACGTCTATGGTCAGCGGAAATTCATGAGGGGACAAAGCCATGAAAGATATCCTTTCCGAGCTGGAAGACCGTCGCGAAGCAGCGCGGCTGGGTGGCGGACAAAAGCGGATCGATGCGCAGCACGGCCGCGGCAAGCTGACCGCGCGCGAGCGGATTGAACTGCTGCTGGATGAAGGCAGCTTTGAAGAATTCGATATGTTCGTGGCGCACCGCTGCACCGATTTCGGGATGGAAAAACAGCGTCCTGCGGGCGACGGCGTGGTCACCGGCTGGGGCACCATCAATGGCCGAATGGTCTATGTGTTCAGCCAGGACTTCACCGTTTTCGGCGGCTCTCTCTCTGAAACCCATGCCCAGAAAATCTGCAAGATCATGGACATGGCCATGCAGAACGGTGCGCCCGTCATCGGCATCAACGATTCCGGTGGTGCGCGTATTCAGGAAGGGGTGGCCTCGCTTGCAGGCTACGCCGAGGTATTTCAGCGCAACATCATGGCATCGGGCGTGATCCCGCAGATCTCTGTCATCATGGGGCCATGTGCGGGTGGTGCGGTCTATTCGCCTGCGATGACCGACTTCATCTTTATGGTGAAAGACACCTCTTACATGTTCGTCACCGGGCCCGACGTTGTGAAAACCGTCACCAACGAGGTGGTCACCGCCGAAGAGCTGGGGGGCGCCTCGACCCACACCAGGAAATCCTCTGTCGCGGATGGCGCGTTTGAAAACGACGTCGAAGCCCTGGCCGAGGTGCGCCGACTGGTGGATTTCCTGCCGCTCAACAACCGCGAAAAACCGCCTGTGCGTCCGTTCTTTGATGAGCCGGGCCGGGTTGAGGCCTCGCTTGATACGCTGATCCCTGAAAACCCCAACACCCCTTACGACATGAAGGAACTGATCCTGAAGGTCGCGGATGAGGGGGATTTTTACGAAATTCAGGAAGATTACGCCAAGAACATCATCACCGGCTTCATCCGCCTTGAGGGGCAGACCGTGGGTGTTGTTGCCAACCAGCCGATGGTGCTGGCGGGCTGTCTCGACATCGACAGCAGCCGCAAGGCAGCGCGCTTTGTCCGCTTCTGTGACTGTTTCGAAATTCCGATCCTGACCCTTGTGGATGTTCCGGGCTTTCTGCCGGGCACCAGCCAGGAATATGGCGGTGTCATCAAGCACGGCGCAAAGCTGCTGTTTGCCTATGGCGAAGCGACGGTGCCAAAAGTGACCGTGATCACGCGCAAGGCCTATGGTGGTGCGTATGACGTGATGGCCTCCAAACATCTGCGCGGTGATTTCAACTATGCCTGGCCGACGGCGGAAATCGCGGTGATGGGGGCCAAGGGGGCGACCGAAATCATCCATCGCGCCGATCTGGGCGATGCGGAAAAGATTGCCGAGCATACCAAGGACTATGAAGAGCGTTTCGCCAATCCGTTTGTGGCGGCCGAACGGGGCTTCATCGACGAGGTGATCATGCCGCAATCGACCCGCAAACGCGTCAGCCGCGCCTTTGCATCGCTGCGCAACAAACAGCTCAAGAACCCCTGGAAGAAGCACGACAACATTCCTCTGTAACACCGGCGGGCGCCGGAACACCTGCCACAGAGCGTTGCGGGCAAAGGTAAATAACCTCTTGGTTGTTTCTGATTTGTTCCGCTCACCTTTCGCGGATCTGCGGCAGGGATCACCCAGCCAGTGTTCGGCGCCCGGCAAAGCGGTTGAATTTCAACAGCCTGGAACCAATCCCTCATCCACGTGGGGATTGTTCACGAAATGCGATCAATTTGAGCGATCAACGCGACTGCTGCTCAAATTAACCTCAACGTTTGACACCGGAGCCGAATCTGCCCCATGATCCGCGCCAGCTCATATCGGACAGCGCGCACTGCGTGTGACGCGCCTGCAGCCCCGACAGGAGGAGCCCAAGTCTTTTGGGGTCGGGGCTGCGGAAATGAGCTGTCTTTTACCGACATCGACGGGCGTATCAGCAGATCTGTCACCAGTGCCCTGCGCCACGCGCTGGCGGTTTCGGCGCTTTGCCTGACGCCGTTTGCTGCGGGTGCGGCAGGGGCGCAGACGGTCGATGTGCCTTCGGGTCTTAGCGTTACGTTGCAGGAGGTGTTGCTGGATGAAACACCGGGAGAGCTGTGGGTGCGGTTTCGCTTCCTCGCCCCGCAGATCGCGCGCGCCCTGAACGAGGTCAGCTTTGAGACGGCAGAGCCGGACATGAACCACCTCTGTCATACGCTGGTTTTGCCCTACCTCAGCCAGCACACGCTGTCGCCCGCTCGGATCGTGATCTCCTTGTCGGACCGGTTTGTGCCCTTCGGTGCGATGGATGCCGAGGCGACGCAGTTTTTCGAAACCTACCGCCCCGAAGGTGACGCCTGCCTGTGGGAGGCCTTCTGATGGCTGCGCATCTCCATCACCTCATCGCCCCCAAACCCCTGTCTGGACAGGCGAACTGGCGCTTTTTTGCAGCTTTGTCGGCAGATATTCACGCGCCTTGGTCTTTGTCATGTGAAATGCAACGACTCTCGGCTATCCTGCATGCGGATCACCTTCCCGTGATCCGTCATTTGAGGATGAGGCTGGCGTCGGCCACAGGCCACGCAGGTTTCAAAGACACAATTAGGAGACAGAAATGTCCAAGAGCATCAAACTCGTTGCCCTGGCGGGCCTGCTCGCCGCAGTCGCAGCCTGCGCACAGCAGGAAGAAGAATATGTTGTGGTTGAGCCCGAGCCCATCTCGGTCGAACCGGTCCACACCGGCAAGTACAAGTAATCACTACAGGGGTCCGGCCCTGCGGCCGGATTCCACCGTCCCGCGGGGTGCCGGATCGGAGGCACCATCATGTTGAAACATCGCGGGTTCCCCGGCCGTCTGCCGGGCACAGATTTTCAATTCATCATCCGCCGCCCCAACCCCAAGGGGGTGACACCCATCACGCGGCGCGAACGCTTTCGCGACCGCCGTCCTGCCGACCGGCGCGCCGATGCCGGTTTCATGCAGGCGCTGTGGGAAAACTTTGGCGATCAGCCCTTTGAACGCGGCAATCTCGACGCCGGCCGTCTGAGCTGGCTGTTCGGCCGCGAGGTGATCCCGGCAGAAGAGCCGTTTGATCCCGCAAGCTATGAGGCCCTGCTGGTCATTGATGTCTCGGTCGCGCAGCTGTCCTTTCCCGAAGTCTTCGAAGGGGGCGGCTACTGATATGGCGGCCTGGCTCACATATCCTTCTGCCGCGGCGCCGTTGTCCCTTGTGGGCGCTGGCGTGCAGGGGGCGTGGGCCGGGGCATCCGTTCGTCGGACATATGCCGCGCAATCCTGGGCTTTCGGCGTAAATCTGCAAGCGTATCCGCGATTTGCGCGACTTCCTGCCAAATCCGCGGGGCAGCCAAGACAGGGGCTGTGCCGGGCTGATCGCCCGTGCATGGTGGGGATGACAGCACAGGCTGTCACGCATCTGATCCAGCCCCTTCGCCTGGAAGGGCAGGTCTGCCCCCCCAATCGCGGCCTGCCCATTTTTTTCTCGGATGCAGAGGCGGAAGCTTGCCAATTGCCCCCCAGTGTTTGGCAGGCTCCCGCGCATAAATCCGCTGGAAATTCCTTCGTATTGTCCTACCGTTATCGCACGGCAAAGAGTTGCGCGAGCAATCAGACAAACAGCAAAGGACTACGCTCATGCAGGCAAAGCTCATCATCGCGGCATTCGCAGCTTGTACCGGCCTGGCGGCCTGTGGCGACACCACGGGCGAACAGGTGGTTTACGGGGCAGGGGCCGGCGCGCTCGGTTCGGCTCTCATTGATGGCAATCTCGTCACCGGCGCCGCTGTCGGCGCTGCGGCCAATGTCATCTACTGCAAGGAAAACCCGCGCAAGTGCTGATGCACCTGTTCTGATTTCTGCTGGTCTCGTGACGCCCCGCGCATTCGGGGCGGCCAAGGCCTGCGCCATCACCACCAAAAGGCTGCGCCCGGAGACCCCTCCGGCGCGGCCTTTTTCGTGTTCCGACCATCCAAGACACCGTGCCGCCCACCGGTCGGCACCTCATCCAAGACATCGAAGACAAGGGACTGCCTATGTTTGATAAGATCCTGATCGCCAACCGGGGCGAGATCGCCTGCCGCGTCATCAAGACGGCCCGCAAGATGGGCATCAAGACCGTTGCCATCTATTCCGACGCCGACAAACAGTCTCTGCATGTGAAAATGGCCGATGAAGCCGTGCACATCGGCCCGCCACCGGCAAACCAGTCCTACATCGTCATCGACAAGGTGATGGAGGCGATCAAACAGACCGGCGCGCAGGCGGTGCATCCGGGCTATGGCTTCCTGTCGGAAAACGCCAAATTCGCCGAGGCGCTCGAGGCCGCCGGCGTGGCCTTTGTCGGCCCCCCGAAGGGCGCAATCGAGGCGATGGGCGACAAGATCACCTCCAAGAAGATCGCGCAGGAGGCAGGCGTTTCGACCGTTCCGGGCTACATGGGCCTGATCGAGGACGCGGAAGAGGCGGTGAAGATTTCCAATGAAATCGGCTACCCGGTGATGATCAAGGCCTCCGCCGGTGGCGGCGGCAAGGGCATGCGGATTGCCTGGAACGACGAAGAGGCCCGCGAAGGGTTTCAGTCCTCCAAGAACGAGGCCGCGAACTCCTTTGGCGATGACCGGATTTTCATTGAGAAATTCGTAACGCAACCGCGCCACATCGAAATTCAGGTGCTCTGCGATGCCCACGGCAACGGAATCTACCTGGGCGAGCGGGAATGCTCCATCCAGCGCCGCAACCAGAAAGTCGTCGAAGAGGCCCCGTCGCCCTTCCTTGACGAAGAAACCCGCCGCGCGATGGGCGAACAGTCGGTCGCATTGGCCAAGGCTGTTGGCTATGCCTCTGCCGGGACCGTGGAATTCATCGTCGACGGGGAAAAGAACTTCTATTTCCTTGAAATGAACACCCGCCTGCAGGTGGAACACCCCGTGACAGAGCTGATCACCGGTGTCGATCTGGTAGAGCAGATGATCCGCGTCGCCAATGGCGAGCCGCTGACCATCGCACAAGAGGACGTGCAGCTGAACGGCTGGGCGATCGAAAACCGTCTTTACGCCGAAGACCCCTATCGCAACTTCCTGCCGTCCATCGGCCGTCTGACCCGCTATCGCCCACCGATGGAGGTTGCAGCGGGTCCGATGGTGGACAACAACGTCTGGCATGGCGATGCCCCCACGGGTGAAACCGCGGTGCGCAATGATACCGGCGTCTTTGAAGGCGGCGAAATCTCGATGTACTACGACCCGATGATCGCCAAGCTCTGCACCTGGGGCCCGACCCGCGACAAGGCGATCGAGGCTATGCGCGTGGCGCTCGACAGCTTCGAGGTCGAAGGCATCGGTCACAACCTGCCATTTGTGGCTGCCGTGATGGATCACCCGAAATTCATCTCCGGGGAAATGACCACCGCTTTCATCGCCGAGGAATACCCCGACGGGTTTGAAGGCGTGAACCTGCCAGACAGCGATCTGCGCCGGATCGCTGCGGCCTGTGCCGCAATGCACCGGGTTGCCGAAATCCGCCGCACCCGCGTGTCGGGCCGGATGGACAACCACGAACGCAAGGTCGGCACCGACTGGGTTGTCTCCCTTCAGGGGCAGGATCACGCGGTCACCATCGATGCAGATCGTGACGGCTCTACCGTGGGCTTTGGCGATGGCACTGCGCTGCGCATCACCTCTGACTGGACGCCGGGTGATCAGCTGGCCCATATCGAAGTCGACGGCAGCCCGCTGGTGCTGAAGGTTGGCAAGATCTCCGGCGGTTTCCGGATCCGCTCGCGCGGGGCGGATCTGAAGGTGCATGTGCGCACCCCCCGTCAGGCTGAACTGGCCAAGCTGATGCCGGAGAAACTGCCGCCGGACACCTCCAAGATGCTGCTGTGCCCGATGCCGGGTCTGGTGGTGAAACTGGATGTCGAAGTCGGTCAGGAAGTGCAGGAAGGCCAGGCGCTGTGCACCATCGAGGCGATGAAGATGGAAAACATCCTGCGCGCCGAGAAAAAGGGCGTGGTCAGCGCGATCAATGCCGCCCCCGGTGACAGCCTCGCCGTTGACGAAGTGATCATGGAATTCGAGTAACACGAGCCCATGAACATTGCGCAGTCATACCACAAAACGGCGCGTCGCGCTGTTGCGGTGCTGGCCCTCATGGGGCTGGCAGGCTGTGCAATGCAAGACGAAGCACAGGCGCGCGCAGCGGTTGGGGATTGGGTTCAGCTGGGCGAGACGCAGTATTACTTCTCTCGCCGCAACTGCGCCGCCGGTGTTTTTGAGATCAAGGCCACCCGGATTTCCTCGCGCCTGCCCAAGGCGCGCTCGATCAAGGCGGGTCTGCGCCTTCTGGACAACAACAGCCCCGTCGCCTTTGAGGTGGCGGGCCTGTCCCCCGACATGGTGTCGCTGGAAGTGATGAGCGCGGACAGCACGCGCGGCAACAGCATTCTCAGGTCCGGCATCGTCGGCAAGGACTGCATGCTGGACGACGTAAGCGATGCCTATCTCAAGGCGCTTTTGCATCCTGCATCGGTGCTGATCTATGACCCGACAGAGCCGTTCATGGCGGTTGTCGATCGCCAGAACCGGCGCCTGTTTTACGCGCAGGGCAGGGCGATCTGATGCTGATTGGCCGTGCCCAGCCCCGTCAGCTGCCGCGCCGCTCTTCGACCTCGCGCAGGCGCGAGGGGAATTTGTCGATGGTTCTGCTCAGCTCGCGCACGGTCCAGGGCCGTGGCTTGCGCAGTTTGACGCCGCCGTCCTTGCCCAAAAGCACCAGCATGAACCCGCGCGGTCTGAGCTTCTTGCGCAGCGCCGATCGTGTGCTGGGGTCCGTGTCGGTCAGCACAATCACATCCCGTTCCAGCAACGCGCTTGCGCCCGCGCTCAGCCGGTCGATCTGTTCCTTGTACTGCGGGTCTGCCGGGCTGTCGGCAAAGACCACGATGGGGCGATGGGTCCATTTCAGACTGTCCAGATCCACCGTATCCCCAGAGCGGATCAGCCGGGTGATGGGATCATCGTTGGATGCGCTGCCATCCCCCACAGAAGACGGGTCTGCGGGCGCCTGTTCTGATGCAGCAGCGGGCGCAGCTGAAGATAGATCCGCAGACTGTGCCAAGACGGTCATGGGCCCCAGGGCTGCAAGGCCTGCCAAGGCGGACACAGCGCCCAACAGTCGGATTTTTTCAAAGACAAACAAGTGTTTCATCAGCTCTCCTGTTCCCCAGAATATATGCCCGGTGAACCGGATTGCGATGCACAAAACCGCGCATTTTGCAAAAAACAGGTCAAAAAAGGCCGCGCTGCGCCGATCTCCTGTTAACTCTGCTGTCAGCACAGTCATGGCAAACTCTGCCCTTCCGCAACCTCTGCAGCCCTGCCTGCAGACTGTCGCAAGGGGGATGGCAAAGACTATGGATGTCATGCTGCACGTCGGCGCACATCGGTGCGCGACCGGGTATTTTCAGGCCTTCGTACGCCACCACGCCGCCACGCTTGCGGCGGATGGCATGGCGTTTTGGGGGCCGGAGGTGACGCGCGATGGTCTGTTGCATGGGGCCTTGCCGGGCCCTGCGCCTGTCACCGGCCGCAACCTTGCTCGTCGGGCCCGTGGCCGGGTTCAGATGCGGCTGGAACAGGTGCGTCGCAGTGGCGCCGATGATCTCCTGATTTGTGGCCCCCGCATGATGGGACGCCGCCACGAGATCCTGCGCGCGCGCAGCCTTTACCCCAGCGTCGGTGACCGCATGGCGCGCTATGGTGCCGCCTTTGACGGGCAGGTGCGCGACGTGATGGTCATCCTGCGCAGCCCGGATCGGTTCTGGGGGTCACTGCTGGCATCCATGGTGGCCAACGGCCACCCGCTGCCAGACGCCGATCTGCTGGCAGAGCTGGCCGACACGCCCCGCAGCTGGCGCGATGTCCTGAGCGATCTGGCCTGCGCCCTGCCAGAGGCGCGGATCTGGGTCATGCCCTATGAAACCTATGGCGACCGCCCCGAAGTGCAGCTGCAGCAGCTGACCGGCAAACGCCTGGCCCGGCTGCGCAAGGTGGACCGCATCAACTGCGCCGATCCGCTCCCGGTGCTGCGCCACAAGCTGGGGCCGGAACAGGCCTACCAGCTGCCCCGAGGCGAGGGCCGATGGTCCCCCTTCAGCGAAGCGCAATCCGCAGCCCTGCGGGAACGCTATGCCGATGATCTGATGTGGCTACACGCCGGTGCCGATGGACTGGCCCGGCTGGTGGCCGACCCCGACAAAAAAGCGGCGGGCCTGAACCCGTCCTCATCCGACCTGACAAGAGGAACTTCCGATGACGACCAAAACCGACGATTGGCGGGCCCTGGCTGAAAAGGAACTGCGCGGCCGTTCGCTGGACGCGCTGACCTGGAAAACGCTGGAAGGCATTGATGTCAAACCGCTTTACACCGAAGCGGACACCAAGGATCTGCCCCATATGGGCACGCTGCCGGGCTTTGGCCCGTTCACCCGTGGGGTGAAGGCGACGATGTACGCAGGTCGCCCCTGGACCATCCGCCAATATGCGGGCTTCTCCACCGCCGAGGAATCCAACGCCTTTTACCGCCGCAACCTCGCCGCCGGTCAGCAGGGCGTCTCTGTCGCCTTTGACCTTGCCACCCACCGTGGCTACGACAGCGACCACCCCCGCGTTGTGGGCGATGTCGGCAAGGCCGGTGTGGCCATCGACAGTGTCGAGGACATGAAAGTCCTGTTTGACGGCATCCCGCTGGATCAGGTGTCGGTCTCCATGACCATGAACGGCGCGGTGATCCCGATCCTTGCGAACTTCATCGTTGCAGGCGAAGAGCAGGGCCACGACAAATCGCTGCTGGCGGGCACCATTCAGAATGACATTCTGAAAGAGTTCATGGTCCGCAACACCTATATCTATCCGCCCGAACCCTCGATGCGGATCATTTCGGACATCATCGAATACACATCGAATGAGATGCCGAAGTTCAACTCCATCTCGATTTCCGGCTACCACATGCAGGAAGCGGGCGCGAACCTCGTGCAGGAGCTGGCCTATACCCTTGCGGACGGGCGCGAATATGTGCGCGCCGCGATGGAGGCGGGCATGGATGTCGATAAATTCGCAGGCCGCCTGTCGTTCTTCTTTGCGATTGGCATGAACTTCTTCATGGAGATCGCCAAACTGCGCGCCGCCCGGACGCTCTGGCACCGGGTGATGACCGACTTTGGCGCCAAGAATGACCGCTCCAAGATGCTGCGCACCCACTGCCAGACCTCGGGCGTCAGCCTGCAAGAGCAAGACCCCTACAACAACGTGATCCGCACCGCCTATGAGGCGATGTCTGCGGTTCTGGGCGGCACGCAATCCCTGCACACCAACGCGTTGGATGAGGCCATCGCGCTGCCCACCGACTTCTCTGCCCGCATTGCCCGCAACACTCAGCTGGTCCTGCAGGAAGAAACCGGCGTCACCAATGTGGTCGATCCGCTGGCCGGCTCCTACTATGTCGAAAGCCTCACCAACGAGCTGGTGGAGAAGGCCTGGGCGCTGATGGAAGAGGTCGAGGAAATGGGCGGCATGACCAAGGCCGTGGCCTCCGGGATGCCGAAACTGCGCATCGAGGAAAGCGCCGCCAAACGTCAGGCGATGATTGACCGCGGCGAAGAGGTGATCGTCGGCGTCAACAAATACCGCAAGGAAAAGGAAGACCCGATCGACATTCTGGATGTCGACAATGTCGCCGTCCGCGAAAGCCAGATCGCCCGGCTTGAAACCCTGCGTGCAGACCGTGACAGCGCCGCCTGCGAGGCCGCGCTGGACAACCTGACCCGCGTCGCAAAGGAAGGTGGCAACCTTCTGGCTGCCGCAGTCGAAGCCGCGCGCGCGCGCGCCTCAGTCGGAGAAATCAGCATGGCAATGGAAAAGGAATTCGGCCGCCACAGCGCCGAGGTCAAAACCTTGGCCGGTGTCTATGGTGCCGCCTACGAGGGCGACGAAGGCTTTGCCGCCATTCAGAAATCCATCGAGGACTTTGCCGAGGCAGAGGGCCGTCGCCCGCGTCTTCTGGTGGTCAAGATGGGCCAGGACGGCCACGACCGCGGCGCCAAGGTGATTGCAACTGCCTTTGCCGATATCGGGTTTGACGTTGACGTCGGCCCGCTGTTCCAGACCCCGGAAGAGGCCGCGCAGGATGCCATCGACAATGACGTGCATGTGGTCGGGATCTCCAGCCAGGCGGCGGGTCACAAGACGCTGGCCCCGCAGTTGGTCAAGGCGCTGAAAGAGCAGGGCGCAGAGGATATCATCGTGATCTGCGGCGGTGTCATTCCGCAGCAGGATTATCAGTTCCTCTATGACAATGGCGTCAAGGCAATCTTTGGCCCCGGCACCAACATCCCAGAGGCGGCACAGGATATCCTGAACCTGATCCGCCAGAGCTGATCTGCCAGAGCTGATCTGCCCGTCGTTTGGGCATGGCCACACCCGTTCCGGATTGCCGGGGCGGGTGTTTTTCTTTCCCGCTTGCACCTGTGCCGCTGACGGCTAGTCTCCCCGCAGCATGATCCGCACGAACAAGGGGGGGAGACGTCATGGAGCTCGATCATTTGGCCGTTGCCGCAGACACGTTGGAAGTGGCGGTCGCCCATGTCGAAGACAGCCTTGGCGTGCCGATGCAACCCGGTGGCAGCCATGCGGTCTTTGGCACCCATAACCGTCTCCTGGGGCTGGCCGATGGTCTCTACATGGAGGCCATTGCGATTGACCCGACCGCAACGCCCCAGCGCAGCCCGCGCTGGTTTGACATGGATCGCAGGCAGGGGCCTGCGCGGATCACCAACTGGATCTGTCGCTGCGATGATCTGGTGACGGCCCTGGACAACGCGCCAGAGGGCGCAGGCGAGATCGTTGATCTGCAACGCGGCGATCTGCGCTGGCAGATGGCGGTCCCCGGCGATGGCATCCTGCCGTTTGACAACATGTTCCCGGCGCTGATGCAGTGGCACAGCCCCCATCCCGCCGCGCAGCTGACCCAGCAGGGCTGCACCCTGCGCCGCCTGCACCTGTCGCACCCGGACAGTACGGCACTGGCACAGGCGCTGCCGCTGGATGATCCGCGCGTGGAATTCCACAGCGGCCCGGCAGGGTTCGAGGCAGAGTTTGACACCCCCCACGGGCGGCGGGTGCTGCGATGATTGTCCGTCAGGCGACCCCGGCAGACGCGTCCGCCATCGCAGAGATCACCAACCAGATCATCCGCGACACGCTGATCACCTTTACCACGGATGAAAAGACCCCGGCAGAGGTCGCGGCTGATATCGGCTCAAAAGGGGCGCGTCTGCAGGTGGCCGAAGAGGCCGGAGAGATCCTCGGCTATATCAATCTTGGGGGGTTTCGCACCGGACCCGGTTATGCGCGCACCTGTGAACATGCGATCTATCTGGCCGAAACCGCCCGCGGGCGCGGGGCAGGGCGGGCGCTGATGACCGCGATTGAGGATGTCGCGCGCGCCGAGGGCGTCCATGTGCTGGTTGCGGGCATCAGTGCCGCCAATCCCGGCGGTGTGGCCTTTCACGCCGCCGTGGGCTTTGCCGAGGTGGGGCGGATGCCCGAAGTGGGGTACAAGTGGGGCCAGTGGCTGGATCTTGTGCTGATGCAGAAAATTCTGACGCCATCGAACGATAGAGCCCCTGACAGCACCGGCCAGAGCGGTTAATCTGGGATCATGTCACTTTGGACCCGCATCACCGAAGCCCTCTCTGCCCTGGCCGCAGGCCAGAGCCTGAGCGAAGTCTTCGACACGCTCCGCGCGCCCCCCGAACGCACCGTTGCCTTTGCCATTGCGGTGATCGCGCTTGGGGCCAAGATGGCCAAGGCCGATGGTCAGGTCACCCGCGATGAGGTCACCGCCTTTCGCGAGGTGTTTCAGATCGCAGCCGAGGATGAGGCCGGCGCTGCGCGGGTGTTTGATCTGGCACGGACGGATATCGCGGGCTATCAGGATTATGCCGCCCGCATCCAGAAGATGTTTGCCAACGACCCGCAGACGCTGTGCGATCTGATGGAAGGGTTGTTTCATATCGCCATGGCGGATGGGTTTTATCATCCCGGCGAGAACGAGTTTCTGGAGGAGGTCAGCCGCATCTTTGGCCAGACCCCGCAGCAGTTTCAGGCCCTGCGCGCGCGATTTGTCCCTGACGCGCCGCGCGATCCCTATACGGTGCTCGGCGTATCGCCCGACATGCCGCGCGATGAGATCCGCAAACACTGGCGCAAGCTGGTGCGCGAAACCCACCCCGATTCCATGATGGCGCGCGGGGTGCCGGAAGAGGCGGTGCGCCTTGCCGAAAAGCGGATGATTGACATCAACAGGGCCTGGGACGAAATCAGCGGGTGTTCCGGCCATGCGGCTCGTCACGTATAACGTCGAATGGTTCTCGGCGCTGTTTGATCGCGCCGACCGGTTGGTGCTGGATGGCAAATTGTCGGGCCGCCACGGGATTGACCGTGCAACCCAGGCCCGCGCCCTGGCAAAGGTGTTCACTGCGCTCGACGCCGACGGCATCATGGTGATCGAGGCGCCGGACACCAACTCTCGCCAGCAGAGCGTGCGCGCGCTTGAACATTTCGCGACAGAAGCAGGGCTGCGCGCCCGCGAAGCGATCAGTGGCTTTTCCAATGATACGCAGCAGGAAATCACCTTTCTTTATGATCCCGACGTCATGGACGCGGTTCACACCCCCGGCCAAAATGACGCCGCGCCGCGCTTTGACGGGGTGTTCCACATCGATCTTGATATCGACGCCCAAAAGGACGAAGTCGCCTTTTCCAAACCGCCGCTGGAACTGACCGTCAAGACAAAGGGTGGCACCAGCCTTGCGCTGATCGGGGCGCATCTGAAATCAAAGGCACCGCATGGCGCGCGCACCCCGGCTGCGGTCACCACGCTGTCGATTGCCAATCGGCGCAAACAGCTGGCGCAGGCGATCTGGTTGCGCCGCCGCATCGATCAGCGACTGGCAGAGGGGCAGGACGTCATTGTTCTGGGCGATCTGAACGACGGTCCGGGGCTTGATCAGTATGAAAAACTGTTCAACCGCTCGTCGGTCGAAATCGTGATGAACAGCGATCTGCACGACCCCCACGCCCAAAGCCTGCTGGCGCCGCGTCTGCGGGTGCTGCCCAGCACTGCACGCTTTTACAACAAGGAAACCCGCCGCTATTTCAGCGCTCTTCTCGACTACATCATGCTGTCGCCGGGGTTGATGCGCCATCAGCCGCGCTGGCGGATCTGGCACCCGTTCGAGGATGCCGCCTGCTACGAGGATGCGCCGCTGCGCGAGGCTTTGCTGCAGGCCTCTGACCATTTCCCCGTGAGCCTGGATATCGATCTGCCTTAAACTCGGCGGGCCGGGGTCTTATATCAGGTATGCCGCCACCGCCGCCACCGCGCCATTTCAACGGGCCACTCTCCTGGCCGCCACATCCCACAGAGGGACACCAAAAATGCATCTTCTGATCTCTTCCGCTGCCGCCCCCCGGACCCCAGGCACGCGTGCCCGTGTTGCGTTGGCCCTGCCGCTGGCTCTTGCGCTGGCGCTGCCTGCCACCGCGCAGGACACCCAGCCGCCAGCAACAGAAGAAGAGGGCAGCACCCTGATGCAGCGCGGGGCTGAGCTGTTCTGGGAGGGGCTGCGTCAGGAAATGGCCCCCGCCATTGATGACCTGCGTGCCCTGGCGGATGAATTCGGCCCCAGCCTGCAGGGGTTCCTGTCTGAAATGGGCCCGGCTCTTGCTGATATCGCGGCTCAGGTTGAGGACTGGAGCGTCTATGAACGGCCCGAAATCCTGCCCAACGGCGACATCATCATCCGCCGCAAACCGGGCACCGCCCCCGATGGCGAACCGGAAACCGCCCCGAACGCCCCCCCGCCAGAGGGTACCACGGACATCTGAGAGGACAAAAAAGGCAGCCACCCGGGGCTGCCTTTTGGTTTGGTGCAAGGGGGGCTGTTTCTACGGTTTGCGCAGTTTGACCGTCACCTCAGCCTCAAGCGAGCGGGCGAGGGAGCTGAGCCGGGATTCTGCGACCTCACCAAACAGCGGCTCGGCTTCCTTGGGCAGTTCCAGATGCAGGTGTTTCTTGCGCGGCTGCCAGGTGAGCTTGCCGATATCGCCCGATTTGGAGACCATCAGCATGGCTCCGAAACGCATTGCCTTGCCAAGGATCTCTGCTTCCTTGCGGCCACGTTCATCCAGCAGCTCATAGAGATGTTCAAACGCCGTGCCCTGCCGCTTGTTGCGGTAGCGGTGCAGTAGCGCCAGCCCGAGAAACACACGTTCCGAATGTTTCAGACCGCCCAGATTGGCGCGGGTGGCGTTGTCGAAACAGACCTCGGCGCGGTAATCGGGATGGGCGCGCCAGCTGACGTCATGCAGCAGGCAGGCGGCCTTGACCAGACGCATTTTGGTATGCGGAGAGGCGCGGAACAGGGGGCTGACAAAATCATAAAGCGTGCGGCCAAAGCCCGGAATGCGCGCGTCCTTCATCTCGGCAAAACGGCAGGCCTCGATCAGGGGATCACGGTTGCGCAGCCGGTCGGGCATCTGCTCATACAGCAGCCCCTCACGGATCCCGTAGCTGGAAACCGCGATATCCTTGGGCTTGAACGTCTTGATCAGCCGCGACAGCACGTCGGCTGCAAAGGGCACCAGTGACATCCGCGCGCTGGAGATCCCGCAGGCGGCGCGCAGCTCTTCCAGATCAGAGGTTTCGATGAACCGCAGGGTGTCGCGGACGGATTGCGCGCTCATGCGGTATTCGTGCAGAACCCGCATCGGATAGCCGCGCCGCTCCATGTCGACGCGGGCGATGGCACGCCAGCTGCCGCCGACAAGGAACAGACGATCGCGCTGCTGGCCCATCTGTTCGTGCAGATCCTGAATGACCTCGGTGATATGCGCCTTGCGCCCCCGTCTGCCACCGGGAATGTCGCGCAGTTTCAGCGGGCCAAGAGAGGATGTCACGCGCTTGCCGACCTGACCGTCATGGATTTCGGCCAGCTCCATGGATGAGCCACCGATATCGCAGATCAGCCCATAGGCGCCGGGCCAGCCCAGCAAAACACCCTGGGCCGACAGCCGCGCCTCTTCCTGACCGTCGATCACATGGATCTTCAGCCCGGTTTCGCGCAGCACCTCTTCGCAGAATTCCTGCCCATCGCTGGCGTCGCGGACCGCCGCCGTGGCCACCACCGACAGGGGCGGCATGCCCATGCCCTTGGCCAGATGCTGGAACCGGCGCAACGCAGACAGCGCCCGGACCCGCCCCTCGGGGTTGAGCCGACCGGTTTCAGACAGGCCCGCACCCAGAGCGCACATGATCTTTTCGTTGTAGAAATAGGCGGGGCTGCGGGCCGCGCCGTCAAAGATCACCATCCGGACAGAGTTGGAGCCGACGTCCACAACGCCCACCCGAGACAGCGCGCGCGCGCCGGGGTCATCAAAAATCGGGCGGCCAAACGGCCCCCATTCGGCGGTGGCTGGTTCAGGTGTCACGTCCATGTCAGCTCCGTTTCGTGTCATGAGGATGGGGGATCAGCGCGAAGCGGTCAATCGCCACGCCGATCATCGTCTGTTTTGGTTGCATCTTGGCCCGTGGCTGTCCCCGGTGCTGGGACATCAGCGGGGGCATCAGCGATGGGCTGGGCGATGGGGGGCGGGGCTGCGCCCCTTGCGGCATCTTGCGGGCGGTCAGACATCAGCTGCACCGCAAGCGCGCGCGACACCATCCGCCCCTCTGTCAGCGACAGCTGGTCCAGTTCCTCCACGATCTGCGAGGCCGCGGCAAAGGACCGGTCCATATGGGCGACCAGATAGGGGATCACATCGGGCTTTGGGGTGATCTGGCGGTCGTTGAACAGCTTTGCCAGCACCACCGACAACAGCGCATCATCTGGGGGTTGCAGCTGCGCATGGGGCGCGCCTTCGATCCGGCTTTGCAGATCGGGGAGCGACATCCCCCATAGCCGGGGTGCTGCGCGTCCGGTCAGCATCAGGGCATGGCCATTGGCCAACACCAGATTGTGCAGATGAAACAGCGCATCCTGGGCCTCGGTGTTGTCGGCAATATCCGGCACGTCCTCGATTGCGATCGGCCCTTCCGCAAGCTGCGGAACAGCGGCCTTGGTCAACTGCCAGGCAGGCAGGATCTGCGCGCCGGAATTGCTGGCCCAGACGTGGACAAGATGTGTCTTGCCCGACCGTTTCGGCCCGCTGAGCACGAGCTTGCCGCCGGGCCAGGCAAACGAGGGGTCCAGCATCGCCACTGCCATCGCATTGGAGGGGGCGACAAAGAAATCATCCCGCCCCAGCGCCGGTTTCGCCGGAAGGTCAAAGCTCAGCTGCTGGGCCATTGGTCAGTTCAGTCCGCGTCATTGTGGGCTTTGCCCTGATAGAGTCGGCTGTCCAGATACTGCTCTACCAGGAAACGTGCAATCACTCCCAGCGCGGCTGCGACCGGTACCGCGATCAGCATGCCGACAAAGCCAAACAGTGCGCCAAAGACCGACAGTGCAAGCAACAGCCAGACCGGATGCAGCCCGACCGAGTTGCCAACCAGTTTGGGGGTCAGGAAGTTGCCTTCCACCACCTGGCCGATCACAAAAACGCCTGCAACCATGCCAATGGACCACCAGTCGCCCCAGAACTGGAACAGCGCAAGCCCGATCGCCAGCGCCCCGCCAATCAGCGCCCCGAGATAGGGGATGAAGGTGACGAGCCCGGCGATGAACCCGACCGCAAGGCCAAAGTTCAGACCAACCACCATCAGTGCGACCGCGTAGTAGGTGCCAAGGATCAGGCAGACCGTGCCCATCCCGCGAATGAAAGACGCCAGCACCTTGTCGATCCGTCCGGCAAGGTGGCGAATGGTCGGCGCGTGATCGCGCGGCAGCAGTTCGTCGATGCGGGCCACCATACGGTCCCAGTCCAGCAGCAGATAGACCGCAACCACCGGCACGATCACGAACAGCACCATCACGTTGACCAGCGAGACAGCAGAGCCCACCACGCCCTCAAGGACGGCGATGGCCTTGCTTTGCAGGGTCTGGGCGATGGAGACGATGGTCTGCTGCGCGCGGCTGCCCTCGTCAAAGAGAGAGGGGGCGTGTTGCTGGGCAAATTCGCGCAGATTGTTGAACGCCTCGGGCAGGACGCGGGCAAGGTCCATCATCTGATAGATCAGCGTCGGCACGACAACCAGCAGCATGACCACAAACAGCAAAACCGCGGCCACGGTGATTGTTGCGGTTGCTGCCGTCCGGCTGAGCCCTGCGTCCTCCAGCCGGTCGGCAATCGGGTCGATCAGATAGGCAATGGCCGCACCCAGCACAAAGGGCAGCAGGACATCACCAAGGGCCCACATCACCACCGCAAAGACGACGGCGGCAATGCCCCAGTATTTCAATTGCTTCTGTGCCGGAAGTGCCATGTTTTGCGTCCCTGCTCTCAGCCTGATCCTGCGGCGTCTGTTGGATGGAAGTCTTCGCCGATGCGCCCCGGTGATGCAACCCCAATGACCGCGACAGGGTTCCGTCCAAGGGGCTATCTAGGGACGCGATCACGACGCTCGCCCTGTGGATGCGGCTGAGGTTTCATTCGGGCCGCGGCAGGCCCCACCCGATCCGGGGGCAGGGGGCGTGCAAAACACAAAGCGTGATTGCCCCAGCCGCGCTGATGCCGTAGACCGCTTGGGAAACCAGATACACAAATGAGACCGCCATGCGCCTGTCCCGCTATTTTCTTCCCGTGCTGAAGGAGAACCCCTCCGAGGCACAGATCGTCAGCCACCGCTACATGCTGCGTGCCGGCATGATCAAACAGTCCGCCGCCGGTATCTATTCCTGGCTGCCGCTGGGCTTTAAGGTTCTGAAAAAGATCGAAGGCATCGTTCACGAGGAACAGATGCGCGCGGGTCACATCCCGATGCTGATGTCGACCATGCAGCCTGCCGATCTGTGGCGCGAGTCGGGTCGCTATGACGACTACGGCCAGGAGATGCTGCGCATCAAGGACCGCCACGACCGCGACATGCTGTTTGGCCCCACCAACGAGGAGATGATCACCGACATCTTCCGCAACCACGTGTCCTCTTACAAGGATCTGCCGCTGACCATGTATCAGGTCCAGTGGAAATTCCGCGACGAGATCCGCCCGCGCTTTGGCGTGATGCGGGGCCGCGAATTCTATATGAAAGACGGCTACAACTTTGACCTGTCGAAAGAAGACGCGCTGCATGCCTACAACCGCCATCTGGTGAGCTATCTGCGCACCTATGAGCGTATGGGCCTGCAGGCGATCCCGATGCGCGCCGATGGTGGCCCGATCGGCGGCGACTACACCCATGAATTCCTGGTGCTGGCCGAAACCGGCGAGAGCGAAGTGTTCTATGACAGCGCGGTGACCGATCTGACCTTTGGCGATCGTGAAATCGATTACGACAGCGTAGAGCAGTGCCAGGGCGTTCTGGAGGAGTTCACCTCCAAATACGCCCGCACCGACGAAACCCATGACGAAGCGCTGTTCAACGAGATCCCGGAAGACCGCCGCCGCGTGGCCCGTGGGATCGAGGTGGGCCAGATCTTCTATTTCGGCACCAAATATTCCGAAGCGATGGGGGCCAAGGTGCAGACCCCCGATGGCGAAGTGCCGGTTCACATGGGCTCGCACGGGATTGGCGTGTCGCGTCTGTTGGGGGCCATCATCGAAGCCAGCCACGACGACAAGGGCATCATCTGGCCCGAAGGCGTGACCCCGTTCCACTGTGGTATCGTGAACCTGAAACAGGGTGACGAAGCGGCAGATGGGGCCTGCGAGGATCTTTACAAGGCGCTGGTCGCTGCCGGTCTTGACCCGCTTTATGATGACCGCAACGAACGCGCAGGCGGCAAGTTTGCGACGATGGATCTGATCGGTCTGCCCTGGCGCATCACCGTTGGCCCGCGTGGGCTCAAGAACGGTGTGGTCGAACTCACCTCGCGCCGCACCGGCGAGAGCGAAGAGCTGGCCCCGGAAGCCGCCGTTGCCAAGATCATCGAGATCTACGCTAACCACCGCACCCCGCAGGGGTTCTGAGCCGGTCCGGAAGTCAGAGAGAAAAAGCCCCGCTGGCAAAAGCCGGCGGGGTTTCCTTATACTAGGCAGGGCAGCGGACCGCTGACTGCGCACGGCCTTACTGCTAGCCTTGTCATGTTTCCAAGCGGAAGGAGGGCAAATGGCCAATTTCAACGGTATCGAAGCGGACAGTGGGCTGACGCATGTGCTGTCATCCTTTCCGCGCAATTCCGAACAGCTCATGCTCCTGCTGGACAGTATCATGTGCGGCAGCGGCGCCTTGCCACGGGGCGAACGGGAGGCAATTGCTGCCTATGTCTCCGGTCTGAACGGTGTGGCCTACTGCGTCCACTTTCACAGTCTGTTCTCGGAGGTGTTCTGCTGCAGCCCAGCGGCGGCACAGGACAGGATCAGGCCCCTGCTGGACTATGCTTGCGCCCTGCACGTCGGCAAGGAAGATGGCATCTCTCAGGCTTTCGATGCCGCCATGGACGCGGGCTGGAGCGAAGCCGCGCTTTATGAGGTGGTTGAGATCTGCGGCGTCTTCAGCTTTATCAACACCATCGTCAAGCCTGCCGGGCTGGCCGCGCCGGGACAGGCGCCGGATCCTCGGCCAACGGCGGAGGAGCTGGAAAACTCCTATTCCGCGATGGCGGTGGCGGTGCGTGGTGACTAGGTCTCTACTCAGCGGAAATCGCGACCGGCGTAGCGGCGCTCTCGGGCATATGTGGCAGGCAAGACGCGGCCACTCCGGTTTTCGGGAGGTCCACATCCACGGCCCGCCAGGCACCGGTCAGCAGTAACAGACAGAGCACCCGGTGCTGCCGCCAAGAGGTTCAGGAAAACTCTTGGAAAGTCTTTTCCTTAATGAGATTTGCAATGAGATTTGCGCGTCCGGCGGCGGCCTGAACCGTCGCAGCAGGCGGATATCCGGGCGTATATGCAACCGCACCTTGACCCCACCCGCCTGAACCCCCACTTTGGCGCAAAATTTCCGGGCAGGGACCAACATGGCCACTCCACTACCTTTTTCCCGTTTCGAATGGCTGATTGCCTGGCGATATCTGCGTGCGCGCAGGGCTGAGGGGGGTGTCAGCACGATGACCTGGATCAGCCTGATCGGGATCGCGCTGGCGGTGTTTGCGCTGATTGCGACGCTTGCGGTGCGCACCGGGTTTCGTTCTGAATTTGTCGGCACCATTCTGGGGGCCAATGCGCATGTGACGCTTTATTCCCACGGCACGGTCACCGATCAGGGCCGCATCGACCGCAAGCTGACCGATTATGATGCGCTGGCCGCCCGTGCGGCAGAGGTGCCCGGTGTCATCCGCACCGCACCGCTGATCAAGGGGCAAGTGATGGCGAGCCTGCAGCAGCGCAATTCAGGTGTGGAGGTCTTTGGGATTTCCGCCGAGAACATCCGCACCATTCCGGGTGTTGCCGAAAGCGAGCAGGCGATTGGTGATCTGGACCGGTTTGAAGAGGGGGTCGCCATCGGCTCTGGCGTTGCGCGCGAGCTGGGCGTTCAGATCGGCGACCGGATCAAGCTGATTTCCCCGAACGGGGTGAAAACCGCCTTTGGCACCAGCCCGCGGGTCAATGCCTACGAGGTGGTTTATATCTTTACGGCCGGGCGCTATGACATTGATCGTACACGCCTTTACATGCCGTTTGCCGAGGCGCAGAGCTATTTCAACCGCGAGGGTTTTGCCGATGAGGTGGAGGTGATCGTCGAAGACCCCGAAAACGTCGAGCGGCTGGTTCTGCCGCTGCTGAGCGCGACGGGCGAGATCAGCAATGCCATCGGTGTCTGGACATGGCGCGATGCCTCTGGCGGGTTTCTGCGCGCGCTGGAGGTTGAGGACAATGTGATGTTCATCATCCTGTCGATCCTTGTTCTGATTGCCACGATGAACATCGTCTCGGGTCTGATCATGCTGGTCAAAAACAAGGGGCGCGACATTGGCATCTTGCGCACCATCGGCCTGAGCGAGGGATCGGTGATGCGGGTGTTCTTTATCTGCGGGGCCTTTACCGGGGTGATTGGCACCACGCTGGGTGTTGTTCTGGGCTGTCTGTTTGCGATCTACATCGATCCGATCTTTTCCTTTGTAAACTACGCGATGGGGGGCGGCGTTTGGGATCCGTCGATCCGGGGGATCTATGCCTTGCCGGCAGAGCTGCGGCTGGCTGATGTGCTGTCGGCGGTCGGGCTGTCACTGTCGCTGTCCTTTATCGTGACGATCTTTCCCGCCCGCCGGGCGGCCCGCATGAACCCGGTGGAGGCACTGCGCTATGAATAACCTGTCCTCCGCGACCCCCGTGCTGCATCTTGCCGGGGTTGAGAAGTCCTACAATCGGGGTCTGCCCAATCAGGTGGATGTGCTGTCTGGTGTCGATCTCAGCGTCGCAGCAGGCGAGGTGGTCGCGCTGGTTGCGCCCTCGGGTGCGGGCAAATCCACCCTGCTGCATATCGCTGGCCTGTTGGATACGCCCGATGCGGGCACCGTCGAGATCGCAGGCCAGGCACTGAGCGGAAAATCCGATGGCAAACGCACCGCCATGCGGCGGCAGGATGTGGGGTTCATCTATCAGTTCCACCACCTGCTGGCAGAGTTCACGGCACAGGAAAACATCGTGCTGCCGCAGCTTGCCAATGGAGTGAGCCAAAGCGCAGCCGACGCGCGGGCGCGCGAGCTGCTGGAGCGGGTGGGGCTTGCGGCGCGTGCCGGTCATCGCCCCGCCGCCATGTCCGGCGGCGAACAGCAGCGGGTGGCGTTCTGCCGGGCGCTGGCCAATGGTCCACGGCTTTTGCTTGCGGATGAGCCGACCGGCAACCTGGATCCGGGGACGTCGGATCAGGTGTTTGCGGCGCTGATGGATCTGGTTGCAGCAACCGGTATGGCGGCGGTGATTGCGACCCATAACCTGGACCTGGCAGCGCGCATGGACCGCGTGGTGCGACTTGAGGCGGGGCAGCTGCACAGCGGTTTGTGAAAACGGGGGGAGGAGGTCACTAGGCGCCCCGGCCCGTTTTCTGATGGGCTGCGTTCAGGCGCAGATGGCGCGCACGTCGACGCCCTTCCACGGCAGGTAGACATCGCTTTCGCGGCTTTGTGGCAGGTCGGTGACGGGCATCGCCCCCTTAAGCATCTCATGCAGACGCTGGGTGCGCTTGCCGGTGGGATCAAGCGCACGGCAGCAGACATATTCCTCGACAATGGCGCCTTGCTGTTCATAGCCGAAATCTAGAAACCGGCGGGCGCTCTGATCGGTGCTGAGGTCGAACAGATAGGGGTCTTCACTCGCGCGGTGTTCGGCGGCGGCGCGAAGCGGGTGATAGCCGGTTTTCGCCCTTTGCTGCCATTGCCAGACATGGGTGGCCTCATGCGCAAGGAGCATCGCCTCTACCAGATAAAGCCGTTCGGGGTAGGCGGGCATATAGTCGTCGACATACCAATCCTGCACGTAGAAGATCCGGTTGAACAGCGCCAGCGCCGCGGGGGAGGAGGTGACGATTTCGTCCTTGGCGGGGGGCAGAATGCGTTCGCGGCAGGTGACACGCGGGCGGGGTTTGCGGCGAAAGGTGACTTGGGACAGCGGCGCGCCCTCGTGGATGCGCAGCCGGTTCAGATCCAGTTCATCGCCGTGGATGAGGCTCAGAAATTCTGCCTCTCCGTCAGACACGGGACGACCGCAGGCTGCGATGATCACCCCAAGGCCGACGACAAGCCCGACCCAAAGTCTGCGTCGTATCAGCCGCCCCCGCCCAAAGCGGGAGCGCGCAAGACAGGTGAGCCAGAGACGGAAACGCGCGATCATGCCACCAGCCTAGGGCAACTCTCCCAAGGCGGGGAGTCACAATTCGCAGGAGCTCTCCAATTGCGGCATCGGGCTTGGCGGGATCCTGTCAGGTGGGATTCTGTCAGATGTGATCCGGTCAGGCGGCATCGGATCAGGGCGCGCGTTTGCGCAGCTCTACACAGGTTTCATTGTAGCAGGCGCCGTCTTCGATATCGGTGCGCAAATCAATCGGGATCAACGCATTGACGGTGAGCCCAGTGTGGCTGCTTTTGCGCCAGGTGCCCTTGGGGTTGTAAAGCACGCCGGGGCGGGTTGCATCGGTGATATGCGCCACAAGACCCACGGTCGCCTGATCGTTCAACAGATCCACCTTGTCGCCCTCCTGCAGGTCCAGCCTGCGCGCGTCTTCGGGGTGGATCTCGACGATTTCCTCGCCATCGGAAAGTGGCTGGTCGCCAAAGGTGGCATTGGTGCGCTTGCTGGAAGAGGGCGTGATGAGCACGAAAGGCAGCTCGCGCGTGGCCGGGTCATAGCGGGGCACACCAAAGCCGCCTTCTGCCTCGTATCTGTCGCTGAAGAGTTCGATCCTGCCAGAGGGGGTTGCAGGCAGCACGCTGTCGCACATCACCGGTTCCCGACCGTCAGTGGTGGTGATTTCCAGCGCCCGATCCAGCGGCATATCCTGCGGGCGAAAGCCCTGCAGATAGGGGCTCTGGGCGTCCAGGGCCTGATCCATCAGCTCTGCGTCACTGTCGCGGAATTCTGGCGTGTCATAGCCAAAGCGGGCGGCAAGCCTGCGGAAGATCTCGGTGTTTGGCAGGCTTTCGCCTACCTGCGCGATCACGGGGGCGGCGCGCTGGATGTAGTTCTGACCATAGGCGCCATAGACGTCATTACACTCAAAATGGCTGGAGGCGGGCAGGATCACGTCACACATCCGCATGGAATCCGTCATCACCACATCGCTGCCTGCGACAAAGATGTCTTCCTGGCTCAGCGCCTCGATGAGGCGGGCCTGATCGGGGTGGGTGGCGACCGGGTTGTGGTTGTAGATCATCACGGCCCGGATCGGGATGCGCATCTGCGGGTCCAGCATCTTGCGGGCCACATCGAGGATGTTGATGACCCGCGTGTCCGGGTCGATCAGGTGGTCGCCTTGCAGGCGGGCCGGTGTTTTGGGGGCTGCAAAGCCGGGTTTCGCCATGACGCCCGCGCCGATGCGCCCGTGCTGGCCGGTGAGCGCCTGCAAGGCCATCGCCGCACGCAGGCCAGAGCCACCGGAGCGGCCCCGCTCAATCCCGTTGCCGAGCGAAGTGGACATGCTCCCTGCCGCGCAGATCCAGTCGGCGAGCTGGTTGAACTGCCCCACCGGCAGGCCGCAGATGTCGCGCACCTGATCCGGGGTGTAGCCATGTGCCGCCGCCATGTACCGGTCGGCGCCCGTGGTCCAGCGCGCAATGAAGTCCTGATCCAGCGCGCCGCGACGGTCGAGTTCGGCCGCCAGCGCCATCGCAAGAACCACATCGGTGCCCGGCACCAGCTGAAGGTGCAGGTCGCATTGCTCGGCAATCTTGGTGCGTTTGGGGTCAATCACCACCAGTTTTGCGCCGGCCTTGCGGGCCTGTTTCAACAGGGGCGCCAGATGCAGGTTGGACACGGTGACATTGTTGCCCCAGACCAGAACCAGATCCGAATGCAGAACCTGCGCGGGTGGCATGCCGGGGGCGGTGCCAAACAGGCTCTCATAGGCGCCGCCGCGCACCCCTCCGCAAAGCGGGCCGCGGTTCATGCGGGTTGCGCCCATCTTGTAGAAGAACCGACGGTCGATGGATCCTGCTGCCAGCTCTCCGTGCGGGCCTGCATAGTTCAGCGGCAGGACCGACTGGCCGCCGTGGGCCGCGATCGCGCGGCTGAAGCCTGCGTGGATCAGATCCAGCGCCTCCTCCCAGCTGATGGGTTCAAACCCGTCGCCACCACGCGGTCCGGTGCGGCGCAGGGGCCGGGTGAGCCGATTGGGCCCGTGCACGAAACCGGCATAGCTGCGCGCGACCTTGTTGCAGATCACACCGGCGGTGAACGGGTTGGCATGGGAGCCGTGCACAGCGCGGATCTGGCCGTCCTGCACGGTCACGGAAAGGCTGCAGGTGTCGGGGCAGTCCAGCGGGCAGACGCTGGGCAGGGTCTGGGCCGCGCCACTGTCGGGCGTGCCGGATGGGGTGGGGTGGATGTCATCGCGCATGGCTGGTCGGTCTCGGATCTGGCGGCTGCGGGGCCTGTTGTGGCACCTGCAACGGGGGATTGTCTGCCTGCGAGACTAGGGCCATCACTGCCCTGATGAGAACGGCCAGTTTGCAATGATTTCATAAGGCCAGAGCGGTGTGGACGCAGACAGAGCAACCGGCGCAGCAGTGGTGGCGCGGGGCGCGGAGCCTGTTAGCGCAGCTCTACCACCGATTTGCCCAGCCGGAAGGGCGCGGCAAAGGCGACCAGACAAAGCGCAAGGATCTGCAGCACCAGAATATGAGCGTTTTCCTGCAGGTATTCCCATTCTGCCTTGAGCTGGCCGACCTGATCGATCAGCGCCTCATAGGCGCGCGCAAGGATCAGGAAATCTCCGGCGATGGCAGGCACCTTGCGGCGCAGGTTGGCGACGGCGGCCTCGGTTGGTTCATCCAGCGCGGCAAAGACGATAAAGGCTTCGGGATCAAAGGCATCTGCCTGGGCGGCCATGGTTTCCATGTCGTCACGCACGCCACTGCCGCCAAAGAAGATGCGCAGCCCCTGCAGTGGCGCGACCTGATCGGTGACGGCAATGAACAGCGGCAGTTCGGCATTGCCCGCGGTGGAGGCCGAGAGAAATTCGACCTTGTCGCAGAGCACCGCGATATCCGCATCATACGCGGGATCGCAGAACCGCAGGCGAAAGCGGGCGGCGTCGCGGTCAAAGGCTTCGGTTGCGGCATAGGCGATGTCGATCTGGCGTTCGAGCCGGCCGGTATCGGCCTTGTAGATGCCCGCAAGCACCGCAACCAGCGCGCCGATCCCGCCAAGCACCACCCAGCCAAGATCCGCCAGACGCCAGACCTTGTGTCCTGCGGGGTGGCGAAACAGAAAGGCGGTGGCGACGCTGCCCACGGCAAAGCACATGAGGATGAGCATCAGCTGATTGTCGGCGATGGTCATCATGGGGGTCATCTCCTGCCTGTGTTGATTGCTTCAACCCTAGAAACTGTGCCGGGGCGCGGCAACAGTCCTCACAGAGGTGTCAGGTGGATTTTGCGCAGGATCTCAGCGCCGCAGGCGGTGGGGCTTGCGGGTGGGGGCTCTGGGTCGTCTGGGCCTGTTGTCGGGCCGTGTTGTGGGGCCCTTCTGTTTGACCTGTTGGCCGGTTTCTGGTTGCGCATCTGCGGTGCGATGGGGGTAGCCATGGCCCACGTGTCGGGACACGCAACGGGCAAAAGAGAGGGCGGCGCCGCCAAGGGCCCAATGTCTCCATCAGGGCCAAAGGCGGAGAGTGGGACGGGCAGGGCCCATCTTCGCGAAACGTCTTGTGCGAAACCGCCCCAATGGTGTGCGGGGCGTCCGGTCTCCTGTTGGGGGTGCAGCGTGCCAGGCTGCACCAAAGTCGCGACGCAGACCACTATGACAGAGCGGATTTAACCCACCGTGAGCACTGCGTTCGCAGTTTTGCACCGCAGCGCAACGGGGACATCCTAAGAATTGTCAAAACCATCGGTGTCCAGATTAAGCGCCATTGTGACATAAAGCTCTGTCAAATATTGCTCGATATGGCTCTTGATTTCCAGAAAGCGGAAATCCATGCCTTTGATCCTATCAATCTCTTCACGGAACGTGGCGCCATAAATCTCATGTGCTGTGATCTGAGCTCTGCTCAGCATTGTCTTATATGTTGCCTTGCTGATCTCCTGATGGCGTTTCCGTGTGCGTTTCAATGCAAAGGACGCAGAGTTATGGGAGGCAGTGACATGTGCTCTCAGCCGTTGCGCCAGATTGTTTGTTCGCCCGACATAAACTGGCGTTTCGTTTTCATAGAAGACATAGATGGCAGGAATCTTTAGGCCCGCTGGCCGGGCGCTCATTGAGAAAATAACTTGTTTGTTCAAGAGGTCGAAATTTGTTTTTGCCTTGTCGCAGAAAGCGTCGAAATCCTCAGATGACATTGTGGCGTCCTATTGGTTGAAAAAAACTTTTTGTAGCAGCAGCCCCTTGGGACGTGAGGCGTTAGCCGCACGGCCCGCGCCTTGGGCTTACATACGGGGGTTCACGCTGGTTCGTGAAGGGGCGGCTCGCATCCAACCGTGCAAATCAAAGAGCGGCGCTGGCAGGATGCCCCTTGGGACGTGAGGCGTCAGCCGCACGGCCCGCGCCTGACCTTAGATGCAGGAGTTCACGCTGGTTCGTGCAGGGGTGCCTCGCATCTAACCGTGCAAATCAAAGAGCGGCGCTGGCTGGATGCCCCTTGGGGCGTGAGGCGTCAGCCGCACGGCCCGCGCCTGACCTTCCCCCCGGGAAGGCGCTTCACGCCTCCCCAAGGTCAGGCACGGGCCTTGTTGGGTGGGAGTTGTCTGTGATCCCTAAGTATCTTCACTTAGAAGATTTTTCGTCATTGTTGTGCCTACGATTTTTACTGTCGGCCGACCAAGCGTGACGCTGTGGGTGAGGCCAGTAAAGACTAAGTTGCTGGAGTACAAACCAGCGAATAGAGAACTTATTTTTCCGATATGGCATTGGCGAATGAAAGAAAGCCACATACAGGAGGGAAAAAGTGATTGTCGCGAACCCTAGTGCAGCGGCAACCTTCTCTACAAATGGCAAACCGTTCGAAAGCAACAGGTCGTATTGCAAGCCAGCAAAGTAAATTCCAACTGCACCAACTGGTACGAGGAAGGAAAGTACCAGAAGAAGGAAAAGGAAACCCATCACTTGAGTTAGTGGAAATACCTCTTTGAAAAAGGGGTTTGAAACACCTGGAATTCCAAGAGAATTATTATCGTAGCCACGAATCATTCCAAAAATGTTTCCCGAAAATCCACTAAGAAGAACGCGATTCACTTGTTGAATTTTGAGATACATAGCAGTTGACAAGTGGTTGAACGCCAACGTCGTCATCAAGAAAACAAAGCTAGTAGCAGACAGAAAATATGCGGCAGGGGCGGAAATCGAAACGTCAAAAATACTGATCGAAATATCATCGCCGTGCTTGAGAGACGAAACAACGAAGTAGGCTAGCAGAACCCTTGCTGACGCTTTTATGAAATCCTCAATTGCCCTGTTCTGATGCTTGCTCAAGACCTCATACTTGTTCAGCCATGAGTTTTCTTCTGGGCCGAGCTTTCGAAACGTTGTGTTGAATTCGTGAGCCTTAAGGCTCCGTAAGGAGATCCACCTAAATTCTCTCAAACATCCAGCTCCTCCACGAACTTCGCGTTTTCCTGAATATACTGGAAGCGGAGTTCGGGTTTCTTGCCCATCAGGCGTTCGACCAAGTCGCCGGTCTCGCCCGGTTCGTCCTCGTCGATTGTCACCCGGATCAATTTCCGGGTCTTGGGGTCCATCGTGGTTTCCTTCAGGTCCTTGGCGTCCATTTCGCCAAGACCCTTGAAGCGGCTCACGTCGATCTTGCCCTTGCCGCCCAGACCCTTTTCCAGCCACATGTCGCGCTCTGCCTCGTCAAGGCAGTAGACGCGGCGTGCGCCTTGGGTCAGGCGGAACAGTGGCGGGCAGGCGAGGTAGAGGTGGCCGCCGTCAATGAGCGGGCGCATCTGGGTGAAAAAGAAGGTCATCAGGAGCGACGCGATATGGGCGCCGTCGACGTCCGCATCGGTCATGATGATGATCTTGTCATAGCGCAGATCATCAAGGTTGAACTTGGTGCCAAGGCCGACGCCAAGCGCCTCGCAGAGGTCGCGGATCTCGGCGTTTGATCCCAGCTTGCCCGACGCCGCGCCCAGCACGTTCAGGATCTTGCCCTTGAGAGGCAGGAGCGCCTGATTGACCCGGTTGCGCGCGCCCTTGCCAGAGCCCCCCGCAGAGTCGCCCTCCACGATGAACAGCTCGGTGCCGGAGCGGTCCTTGGAGGTGCAATCGGTCAGCTTGCCGGGCAGGCGCAGCTTCTTGGTGGCGGTCTTGCGCTGGGTCTCTTTCTCCTGCTTGCGGCGCAGGCGTTCCTCGGCGCGCAGGATCAGGAAATCGAGGATGGCGCCGGCGGATTTGGTGTCAGCGGCCAGCCAGTTGTCGAAATGGTCGCGGACCGAGTTTTCCACCATCTTGGCGGCGGCCTCGGTGGACAGGCGGTCCTTGGTCTGGCCGACAAACGCGGGATCGGCGATGAAGCAGCTCACCAGTGCGCAGCCGCCGGTCATCAGGTCGTCGCGGGTGATCTGGGCGGCTTTCTTGTTGTTGACCAGCTCGCCATAGGCCTTGATCCCCTTGAGGATCGCGGCCCAGAACCCGGTGACATGGGTGCCGCCTTCGGGCGTGGGGACGGTGTTACAGTAGGACTGGGTGAAGCCATCGCGCGAGGGCGTCCAGTTGATCGCCCATTCCACATAACCCGGTTCGCCAAATTTCTCGCGGAATTCGACTTTGCCCGCAAAGGGCACATCTGCGTAGACAGAGGATTTGCCCAGCACTTCGGTCAGATAGTCGCGCAGACCACCGGGGAAGTGAAAGGTCGCCTCTGTCGGGGTTTCGCCATCGTCGATGTGGCTTTTCCAGCGGATTTCGACGCCAGAGAACAGATAGGCCTTGGAGCGCACCAGGGTGAACAGGCGCTTGGGTTTGAAACGGTGAGAGCCAAAGATCTGCTCGTCCGCGTGGAAGGTCACGGAGGTGCCGCGCCGGTTGGGGGCTGCGCCGACCTTTTCCACCCCGCCAAGGGGGATGCCGCGGGAAAACCGCTGTTCGAACAGTTCCTTGTTCTTGGCAACCTGCACCACCATCGAATCCGACAATGCGTTCACCACCGAAGAGCCCACACCATGCAGACCGCCCGATGTCTGATAGGCCTTGCCAGAGAATTTGCCGCCGGCGTGCAGCGTGCACAGGATCACCTCAAGCGCGGATTTGTCCGGGAACTTGGGGTGCGGGTCGATCGGAATGCCACGGCCGTTGTCGCGGATGGTGACGGCGTAATCGGCGTGCAGTTCCACTTCGATGCGATTGGCGTGGCCTGCGACCGCCTCGTCCATGGAGTTGTCGAGGATTTCGGCAACCATGTGATGCAGCGCGCGCTCGTCCGTGCCGCCGATATACATGCCGGGGCGTTGGCGAACGGGTTCGAGGCCTTCAAGAACCTCGATAGAGGAGGCGTCATAGGTATCGGCTGCAGGCGTGCTGAGGAGATCGTCGGCCATGTGCGGGAGCTGCTCTTCCTTGGTGTTGGTTGGCGCCCATTATGGCAGGTGTTGGGGCCGGGTGGAAGAGGGACGCAAGGGGCTGTGGATAAGGTGGGCCGGGGCTTTGGTCACGGGGCCGAATGCGGGCAGCCGTGGGCGAAAGGGGGTTTGCGGAACATCAGGGGCGTTCCGGGCCGCGGGTGGGGCGGGTCGGGGGCGTCAGGCCAGAGGTGTCACGACAGAAAGGATGGTTTTCTTTGAACCTGCCCTTAAGGTGCAGCGCAGGATTTGAAAAAAGCGAATTTGAAAAAGTGCAATGCAAGATCAACGTCAAAGAAGGCGCCGGGTGTCCAGGATATATCTGGGGAGAAAGTGAATTGGTAAAACTAACTGTGAAGCCCGCCACTGAACGGCATCTGGGGCGTCAGCGTATTCTGATCCATAAAAATCACAGAGGAACCGCAAATCGATTTGACGTGATCCGAGTGCATCATGGTCAAAAGTCGACTGATGTGGTGGTCATTGGGCAACGAGATGAAGAAAAGAATGTAGTTCGGTTGGACCTCGATGACCGCAAGGCACTTGGCATAGAAGAAACGGGCAAAACCTATGAGTTGTCCATAGAACAGCTCGGTTGGATCGGTCGCTATTGGTGGTACATCCGCGCGCGGGATCCTGCCATATATTTGCCTGCGCGAATAGCACTGTTGTCTCTGGGGCTTGGAGCCTTGGGAGTGGCTCTTGGTTTTGCTTCTCTGTTTAGTTGAAGCGGTCAAGTTAACCAGCTGAGGTGGTCGTAAGGGGCGGTCGGGGCTGATCGGCGGTGCTGGGTTGGGTCCACACTATTTCCGTGCTTGCGGGCGATTGGCGCTGTAGGTCTGTGGCAACGACAGGAGGAGCGCGCAGGATGACAGGGCAGGGAATCAAGACGCAGGACTGGGAGGTCTTTCGTGCCGAGGCGCGGCGCATGCTGGAGGCTGCGCTGGATCAGATGCAGACGGCCTCTGACCATCCCTGGCAGCCGGTGCCGGAGGACATGGATGCACGCTATGCCATTGACGGCATGGCGCATGGGGCCGGGGCGGCGGTGGATCAGATCCTGAGCGATGTGATGCCTTACCATGGCGGCAACACCCATCCGCGGTTCTGGGGCTGGGTGCAGGGATCGGGTCTGCCGAGCGATATGATTGCCTCGGTTGCGGCGGCTGCGGTCAATGCGAACATGGGCGGGCGCGACCACGGGGCGAACTACATGGAGCGGGCCGTGGTGGACTGGACACGCGCCAGAATGGGCCTGCCGGAGGGGGCGAGCGGGATCCTTGTGACCGGCACCTCTCAGGCGACTGTCATCGCCTTTCAGGCGGCGCGGCTCAGGGTGCTAAGCGGCCTGCGCAAGACAGGCCAGGGCGGGGTGCGCCTGACGGCCTATGCGGGCGAGGGGGTCCATAACGCGACGCTGAAGGCGGTGGAGCTGTTGGGGATCGGCTCGGACAATCTGCGCAAGGTGCCATTGGTGGACGGACAGATCGACTGCGCCGCGCTGGCAGAAATGGTGGCCGCGGACAAGGCCGCAGGGGCGTTGCCATTTCTGGTGGTGGGGACGGCTGGATCGGTTGATCTGGGCCTGTTTGATGATTTGAACGCCCTGGCCGATGCGGCGGCAGATCTGGGGCTGTGGCTGCATGTGGATGGGGCCTTTGGGGCCTGGACGCGGATCGCGGATGAGCCTTACCGATCGCTGAGTGATGGGATCGGTCGCGCCGACAGCATCGCGCTGGATTTCCACAAGTGGATGTATGTCGGCTATGACTGCGGCATGGCTCTGTTGCGCGACGAGGCAGAGCATCGCGCCGCATTTGCGGCCCGGCCTAGCTATCTGGAAGGGGCAGAGAGAGGGCTTGCCGGTGGGGAGCCGTGGTTTTGCGACTATGGCATCGACCTTAGCCGGGGCAATCGGGCGCTGAAGGTGTGGACCGCGCTCAAGACCTATGGCGCGGCGGCGTTTGGCGAGGCGATCACGCTCAACTGTCAGCTGGCGCAGGTGATGGGGCAGCAGGTCGAGGCAGAGCACCGCATGGCGCTGGCGGCGCCGGTGGTGTCCAATGTCTGTGTCTTTACGGCGCGGGCGGATCTGCCCGTGCAGGCGCAATCCGACCTGAATGCGCGTATCGCGCAGCGCCTGCAGGAGAGCGGAGAGGCGGTGTTTTCCACCACACGGGTTGGGGATGTCGTGATGCTGCGCGCGGCGATCACCAATCATCGCAGCCGCGTGGCCGATGTTGAGGCCGCGATTGCCGCTGTCGCACGAGAGGCGGACGCGGGCTGAGCGCCTTGCCACAGGGCACGGGCGCAACGGGGTGACGCAGGGCGATGCTGAGCGATGCAGAAACCCGCGGTTTTTCTGATTAACAGGGCGCGGGGCGGCTGTCTTTGACACAGGTCAGCGCGGACAGTCGGCACGAGGGGTAGAGTCCGGGGCTAACAAAACAACTCAGTGTATAGCCATTGGAGAGGGAGCCCCGAATGCCCAAAGACATGACCCGACAGGATGCAGCTGCAAAGACCCCCAAAGCCGAAGCAAAGGTGCCCGCAGTCATCGCGACCAAACCAACGCCGAGCCACGAGGACATCCGTCGCGCCTTTGAGACCGGGAAATACCCCTATTCGCGCAAGATGTCGCGCCCGGCCTATGAAAAGGAAAAGGCCCTGCTTCAGGCGGAGCTGCTGAAAGTGCAGCTGTGGGCCCAGGAAACGGGCCAGAAATTTGTCCTGTTGTTCGAAGGGCGCGATGCGGCGGGCAAGGGGGGCACCATCAAGCGCTTTACCGAGCATCTGAATCCCCGGTTGGCCCGTGTCGTGGCGTTGAACAAACCCACCGACGAAGAGCGCGGCCAATGGTATTTCCAGCGCTATATCAACCACCTGCCCACCAGCGGTGAAATGGTGCTTTATGACCGCTCCTGGTATAATCGCGCCGGTGTTGAGCGGGTGATGGGCTTTTGTGAACCCAATGAATATCTGGAGTTCATGCGCCAGACGCCCGAGCTGGAGCGGATGTTGGTGCGCTCGGGGATACGGCTTTACAAATACTGGTTCTCTGTCACCCAGAGCGAGCAAGGCCGCCGGTTCAAATCGCGCGAGACCGATCCCTTGAAACAGTGGAAGCTGTCGCCCATCGACAAAGCGTCCCTGAACAAATGGGATGATTACACCGAAGCCAAGGAAGCGATGTTCTTTTACACCGATACGGCTGATGCGCCTTGGACGGTGATCAAATCGAACTGCAAGAAACGGGCCCGGCTGAACTGCATGCGCCATTTTCTTGCCTCGCTCGACTATCCCGGCAAGGATTTGCAGGTGGCCGCCGCACCCGACCCGCTGATTGTGGGGCAGGCGCACCATGTGATCCAGCGGTCAGACCACATTCTGGGCAAGGCGCTGCATCCCGACAATCGCGCAGGCTAGCCCCGCGCCACAGCCGTCTGGGGCCGGTATCGTCCGGCCCCTTTTGCTGGCTGCGGGCAAGACCGGACCGGTTGCAACGGATGGTAGAATCAGGCTTGCCGTAATTCCCTGCCGTGCCTAAGGCTGGTGTCATGACTGATACCATGACCCCAGAAAGCGGCCTGCCGCCCACAGGCGGCAGCAAGCCCCCGTCGCCCAATACCGTTCTCGGCCATTCCCGGGCGCTCTTGCTGCTTGGTCTGCCGATGATCGGCGGCCATGTGGCGCAGTTTTCCATCGGTCTCACCGATACGGTGATGCTGGGCTGGTATGGCGTCGCTGAGCTGGCGGCGGTCACGCTGGGGTCGACCTATTTTTTCTCGATCTTCCTGTTGGGTTCGGGCTTTGCCTTTGCGGTGATGCCGATGGTTGCCGCCGCTGCCGGATCAGGAGAAGAGCGCCAGATCCGACGCACCACCCGCATGGGGCTTTGGTTGTCGTTGATCTACGGCGCCTTGGCGGTGCCGCTGTTGTGGTGGTCTGAGCCGATCCTGTTGTTTCTGGGCCAAAACCAGGAGGTCGCGCATGGCGCGGCGGAATACCTGCGCATCGCCGGCTGGGCCATTTTCCCCGCGCTGTTGTACATGGTGGTGAAATCCTATCTGGCCGCATTGGAACGCACTCAGGCGGTTTTGTGGTTCTCTGTCTTTGCGGCATTGATCAATGGCGTGGTCAATTATGCTCTGATCTTTGGCAATTGGGGCGCGCCAGAGCTGGGTGTGACGGGGGCGGCGATTGCCTCACTGGTCACCAATTTCATCTCATTCGGGTTGGTGATCGGCTATGCGCTGCGGATCCTGCCAGAGCATGAGTTGCTGAAAAACGCCCTGCGCCCGGATTGGGAGATGATGCGCCGGGTGCTGCGGATGGGCACGCCCATCGGGTTGACCACCGTGGCAGAGAGCAGCCTGTTTGCCGCCTCTGCCATGATGATGGGCTGGATCGGGACGGTTGCGCTGGCGGCGCATGGGATTGCGATCTCGCTCGCCGGGATCACCTTTATGGTGCATCTGGGTCTGTCCAATGCGGCGACGGTGCGGGCGGGCAATGCCTATGGGCGACGCGATCGGGACCATTTGGCGCGGGGCGCGCGGGTGGTGATGGCGATGTCGCTTGCGATGTCGGCGATCGGTATCGTGCTGATGCTGACCATTCCCGAGCCGCTGATTGCGCTGTTCCTGGATGGCGATGACCCGGAAAAGCCGCAGATCCTTGCACTGGGTGTTGGGTTGCTGGCGGCAGCGGCCCTGTTTCAGCTGATGGACGGGATGCAGGTTGTGGCCTTGGGGCTGTTGCGGGGGGTGCAGGACACCGCCTGGCCGATGGTGATTGCGGTGCTGAGCTATTGGGCGGTCGGCATTCCGGTGTCTTATCTGTTTGGCTTTGTCTTTGGCTGGGGCGGCATTGGGGTCTGGTTCGGTCTGGTGATCGGTCTTTCCGCCGCCGGGATCCTGCTGATGGCACGCTTCTGGATGCGTTCCATCAAGACTGTGGGCTAGGGGACTTTGGGCTAGGGGCAGGGTGCGTTGATCTGACGCCACTGCCGCAGGACGAGCGAAAAAGCAGTGGTTCGGGGCGCGCAGAAATCGGCGCGCTTGCAAACACGTGTGGCGGAGGCGGAGGCGATCAGCCCTTTTCCGGCTTGCTATCCTGTTTGCTGTCCTGCTTGGCCTCTGACTTTGCTGCGCGTTGCAGGCGGTCCGCCTTTTTGCGGATCAGCACGCTGCGCAGGTCATGCATCGCCAGCAATAATTCATCCGAGATCGCATCAAGCTGGTCATCATCGGCGCGGCTTTGGGCCCATTGCGCCGTATGGTTGAGATGGTCGATGGTGCGGCGGATGTCATCAATCTCGCGCGTGGCCAGCAGCGCCTGCCGGTCAGCCATCCACGCCCGGATTGCGCTCAGGTCTGCGTCGCTCAGGCTGCGATCGCCGTGGGGCTTGATCTCGCCATTGCGCAGTTTGACAACCGCGATCTGATCCATCTCCAGCCGCCGCTGTCGGTTTTCGCTCTCCACCCGAAAGACAAACGCCCCGTTGTCACGGACGCGAAAGTAATATTCGGGCAGAGAGGCTGTCATGATCCCGGCTCAGCTCAGGCTGGCGCAGAAGGACTGGATCCGGCGGCAGGCCTCGCGCAGGGTGTCGTCGGAGGCGGCATAGCTCACCCGGAAGTTCGGCGACAGGCCGAACGCCGCGCCATGAACCACGGCCACATCCGCCTCTGCCAGAAGTGCCTTGGCAAAGGCCTCGTCATCGCTGATGACGGTCCCGGCCGGGCTGGTGCGGCCGATCAACCCCTTGATCGAAGGGTAGACGTAAAACGCGCCATCCGGCACCGGGCAGGTCACACCGTCGATCTGGTTCAACATCTCGACCACCAGATCGCGACGGCGCACAAAGGCCTCCTTGCTGGTCTCGATATAGTCCTGCGGCCCTTCCAGTGCCTCGACCGTCGCCCATTGGCTGATGGAGCAGGGGTTCGACGTTGATTGCGACTGAACCTTGCGCATGGCGGCAATCAGCTCTTTCGGGCCGGCGGCATAGCCGATGCGCCAGCCGGTCATGGCGTAGGCCTTGGAGACGCCATTGCAGGTCAGGGTACGCTCATAAAGGCCGGGCTCGATTTCTGCGGGGGTGCAGAAGGTGAAATCGCCAAAGACCAGATGCTCGTACATGTCGTCCGTCATCACCCAGACCTGCGGGTGCCGCATCAGCACATCGGTCAGCGCTTTCAGCTCGTCCGCGCGGTAGCCTGCGCCGGTCGGATTGGAGGGCGAATTGAAGATCAGCCATTTTGTGCGCGGGGTGATCGCCTGTTCCAGCTGCTCGGCGGTGATCTTGAAGCCGGTCTCCAGCTGACCTTCGACGATCACAGGCGTGCCGCCTGCAAGGCGGACCATATCGGGGTAGGACACCCAATAGGGCGCGGGGATGATGACCTCGTCACCGGGGTTCAGCGTTGCCATCAGCGCATTGTAGAGGATCTGTTTGCCACCGGTCCCGACCGAGACCTGCTCGGGTGTGTAGCTCAGCCCGTTGTCGCGCTGAAACTTGTCACAGATCGCACGCTTGAGCTCGATGATGCCGTCGGGGGCGGTGTATTTCGTCTTGCCCTCTTCGATCGCCTTGATCGCCGCTGCCTTGATGTTGTCGGGGGTGTCGAAATCCGGCTCTCCCGCGCTGAGGCCGATGACATCGCGTCCAGCTGCGCGCAACTCACCCGCGAGTGTCGTGATTGCAATCGACGGAGACGGCTTCACGCGGGACAGGCTGTCGGACAGAAATGGCATAAAATGACCTCTGTTTGAATATCATATGGAACTGTCATAGGGTGCGCCTATCTCTCGATCAAGTGAGATCAACAGGCAGACCGAAAGGGGTCAAGTTATGAGCAATGATGACATGAATTGGTACGGGCCAGAGGCCGCAACCTTTGGCGACCGCGTTGCAGCCGCACGCGAGGCCGCAGGCATGACACAGGCTCAACTGGCGCGCCGCCTTGGCGTCAAGAAGACCACTCTGACTGGCTGGGAGCAGGACCTGTCTGAGCCGCGCGCCAACAAGCTGACCATGATGGCGGGGCTGTTGAACGTGTCGATGGGCTGGCTCTTGACGGGTGAAGGCGAGGGCATGGATGCCCCCGCAGGCGAGCAGGTGCCGCAGGATCTGGCTGCGATCCTGACAGAGCTGCGCCAGCTGCGTGAAGAGATGCGTGGCAATGTCGAACGCGCCGCACGGCTGGAAAAACGTCTGCGTCTGGTTATCGAAGGTGTGCCGCAATGATCGACCTGAAGGCCAGCCCGCCACCTGCCGATGAAAGCCGCGAGACCCGGATCAAGCGGCTGACCATGCGTTCCATGCGGCGTGGCATCAAGGAAATGGACATCCTTCTGTCGGCCTATGCCGCCCAAAAGCTGGCCGCGATGAGCGATGCCGACCTTGATCTGTACGATGCGCTTTTACACGAGAACGATCAGGATCTGTACCAGTGGGTGACGGGGCAGGTCGCCGCGCCACAGGGCTATTCTGTGCTCATTGCGGATATCGCGCAAACCCACCAATAAGAATAAAATCCGAGCTTAACGGATTTTTCGGGAATTTTCCGCATTGTGTTCCGAAGTAACCCTCGAGTCGGAGATGCGGATGAGTATGGAATTGCCAATCGGCCAGCAGGACCAGAAGGGGTTCATGACTGGCTATCTTGAGGCGCTCGCCCTGGTTGAGCGCCTTCACCGTTTGCTTTTGGATGTGATCAAGGACGAGTTTGAGCGCGTCGGCGTGCTGGAGATCAATGCGGTCCAGGCCCTGCTGCTGTTCAACATCGGCAACAATGAGGTCACGGCAGGCGAACTGAAATCACGCGGCTATTATCAGGGCAGCAACGTCAGCTACAACCTGAAGAAGCTGGTCGAAATGGGCTATATGCACCACCAGCGCTGCGAAATTGACCGTCGTTCTGTGCGCGTGCGCCTGACCGAACGTGGTCGCGAAATCCGTGATATCGTCGCGGCCTTGTTTTCGCGTCATGCCGAAGGTCTGGAAGGCAAAGGTGTGATCAGCAGCGAAGGTATCGAAGATATCACAGCCTCGCTCAAGCGTGTGGAACGGTATTGGTCGGATCAGATCCGCTATATCTACTGACGCGGCTTTTGCTGGCGATCGCGAGGCCCGTCGATGGCGGGGCGCGCAAGACTTAGGCTGATGGTGACGACCGCGAACAGGTCGGACTTGGCAGAACACGGGGCAGAACGCCGCGCGCCAGAGCACCACAGCGCAGATTGAGCTGTCAAAACGGACAGGTCAGACACCCAGGCCAACCCCGATCTTCCTGTGCAGAATGCCGTGAATGGATCGGATGCAAGGACCAGAATGGACCTTTCGGCCCGGATTTTCCCGAATAGATGATGACCACCACGGGGGTGTGCCCTGTTGGTGATGTTGGTGTTGCCGCCTTTGCCTTGTGACCTTTGCCTTGTGACCTTTGCCTGATGACCTTCGCCTGAGGTGAGAGGGGAGGGACGCCGCGGCGATGGTCCGCATCAAGGCGGCGGTTTCAGCTAGCCTCGCGGGCGTCCTTGTATGGCTGCCCCGGCAAGAGCCGTCCAAGACACGTTCAAGCCCCGCCAAGACCGCGAAAAAAAACGGCCCCGCCCGAATGGGGCAGGACCGTCGAATGCAATTCCTGCAGCGCAGTTTCGGCGCACTGCGATGGGCTTACCAGTAACCGGTGTTTTCCATGCTCGCCCACGGCTCTGCCGGAGGCAGCGCGTCACCATGCTGGAGCAGCTCGATCGAAATGTTGTCAGGCGAGCGCACAAACGCCATGTGGCCGTCACGCGGCGGGCGGTTGATGGTGACACCATTGTCCATCAGATGCTGGCAGGTCGCATAGATATCATCCACCGCATAGGCGAGGTGGCCGAAATGACGGCTGTCGCTGGGCAGCGCATCATCGCCGTCCCAGTTGTAGGTCAGTTCAATCGGAGTGTCTTCCTGGCCTTCGGCGGCCATGAAAATCAGAGAGAAGCGACCGCCCTCGCTGTCATGGCGTTTGATTTCCTTGAGACCCAGCAGCTCGTAAAACGCCATGGATTTCTCAAGGTCCTTCACGCGCACCATGGTGTGCAGATATTTCAGCGGCATCTGAATGCTCCTCTTGTCGGTCTGTCGTTCCCTGTCAGATGCGGATCCACCGACAGGGATTCAAGGCGCTAACATTAATGCAATGTGCCCGCGCGGCCAGAGCGAAATCACCGGTTGATTAGAATTTGGACTGAATTCCAAGCGAGACAGACACTTCGCGCGACTGAAAGCGACTGTGATTGCTGTCCCTCTTGCCCGCACGCAGGCGCAATGTGGGGGCAAAGCCTGCATAATCGTAGTCTTCGAAAAAGATGTTCAGATCCGCATAGATCGAGGTGTCTTCGCGTCCGTCCGGCAGATAGCGGGCGGGAAAGCCTGCGATATACTGGTCGTAGTCGGTGCGCCCCAGGATCAGCCCGGTTGAGATCCGCGCCGGGCCGATGGCGTCTGCGAATTTGTAGCCCAGCCGCAGGGTTGCGGTCTGGCTGGTGGCATTGACATGGCCTGCACGGGTGTCGCGCAGCGCGAGGCTGACATCCAGCTGGTCACCGTTGCCCAAGCGCCGGTTGAGCCGCAGCCCAAGCCCATAGACCTGCCCGTCCTGTGCCGGGCTGCGCGGATCAAACCGCTGCTCGCCGCTTACATCGACGATCAGGGCGTTCTGGGCCGACAATTGCCAGCTGCGCCGACCATTCAGCCGCATCAGGTCATAGCTTTTGTCGCCGCCATACCACGCGCTGCCAAGCGCCACGCCGACCGCTGCGGTCCCTTTTTTGTCGGCCGGGCCAACGGCAAAACCGTGGCTCAGGGCCAGTTCCCCATAGGTGGAGCCAAATTCGCTGTTGCGTGGCACCGTGGTGCCCGATTGCTGGGCCAGAAGCGCGGCCTCCGCCTTGGCGCCAGAGGACAGTGCCACCCGTTGCACATAGGCCCGTGCGCTCAGCGTGGTGCGGCTTGTTGCCGTTTGATGCAGGCGGCGGGACAGGCTGGCATCGACCACGCCGACCACACCGTCCAGAGCCACCGCACGCGGGCCAAACCGGCCAAGGGTCGGCACCCCGTCGATCACCTCAAGGGTGCTGTCTGCGCCGTTGTTCACATTGTTTGACGGGCGCAGCTCGCCGCGCAGCTGAAAGGCCCAGGGGTTCAGGTGGCGCAGCACCTTATAGTCCTGTGCGATCCGCTCTTCGCTGGTTTCATCCGGGGCGTGGATGGCCGTCCGGCGCAGCCAGATCTGTGCCAACGTATGGCGTTCTTCGGTGACGGACAGGCGCGCGGCCAGCTGGGCTGCGCGAAACTTCCCTGCGCTGTCGGGCGCAAACCGATAGGCCCGTGCTGCAGATCTGCGCCCGGCACCGGCTGCGTTCAGCCGTGCCTGGGCTGCGGCACGCAGATACCAGGCCAGCGAATCCTGCCGATCTGCCCGCAGCAGCGCCTTGGTCAGATCCAGCGTGAGTTCCGGCTTGCCACTGCCAAGCGCCTGGGCCGCCAGCAGGCGGCCCTGATCCAGGCTCAGGTGATATTCGGGTTTGGGCTGTGCCGAGGGCAGGGCTGGGAGCATCCCCACCAGCAACAGCGCAGCGGCCAGCCGCCTGCGCATCGGATCAAGGGACCGGCTGGTTGCAGACGTCCGAACTGGAGGCAGTGCCGCACTGGCCAAGAACAAAGATGCCAAACTCTTCCTCGCCGGTGAAACCGTCGAGGTGTTCGCTGACCCTGACTGATCCGGCAACAGAGGTCGCATCGGTGCCCGCAAAGATACCGCCGTATTCGCCAACCACGGTACGGGTGCCGTTCACAGTGATCGAGGTGTCGCCAGCAAAGGTCCCGTTGGCTTCAATCGTTGTGGGGGCGAGGTTCAGCGTGGTTGCGTCAATGGCAGCTGCGCCATCGGTCAGCGGCTGGATCTGTCGGTTGTAGATGGTCCCGTTCACGACATTGTCGCGGAAACCGGCGTTGATGAAGGCATCGCCTGTCACCTCTGCGACCTGGGTCGGGCGCACGGCTGCGGGGGTACCGGTCGCGACTGGCAGCAGATCACCGCCGTCGCCTTCGATGTTCAAAAGCCCGACATAGGTCCCCGCATAGCTCACGATACCGCCGGAGGCGACGTCCTCGGTCGGGGCGCTATAGTTGCCGCGGCGACCATAATGGGTGCCTGCGAAGTAATAGGAAAACTGCCCGCCTGTCGCGACCGCAACCGCAAAGGCGCCATCCTCGATTTCGCGCACATAAGCCGTAACGTGCCGGTCCAGCGATGAATCCTGCGCGGTGTAGGCCAGATACCCCTCACGGTCGAGCGCGGGCCGGCGCCGATAGGTTGCCGAAAACGGTGTGTCATCCAGGCTCAACCCTGAAATCACCAATGTCCCCGCATCGGGGTCATAGGCCACGCTGTCGAGATCAGAGGCCAGATTTTCGGGGATCGTGATCCCGCTGCCGGTGCCGCCGTCGGTCCCGTCACCTGTGTTAAAGGGGTTTGTTCCACCACCGCAGGCTGACAGCATAGCCGTCGCCGCGAGTCCCAGCATAACCCGTTTCATTTCAACTGCCCTCAAAAATCATTTTTGTTTGCGCCAGTGTCCGGCCCGGGCCTGCGAAAGTCAATTGAATTGGCCGGGTGGGGGATGTGTTGGCTGCAACCGTGGCGGATGTGTTACCACAGCCCAACGCCGCCAAGTGCGGTATTGGACCTTTTGACTTTGCCATTGACCTGTGGCAACGACAAAAGAAAGCAGGCAGAGGCCAGGGGGGACAGGACAGAATGCGCCAGTATCACGAGGCTCTTGAACAGATTCTGACCCATGGTGAGGCGAGCACAGACCGCACCGGGACCGGCACGATTTCCTATTTCGGGATGCAGACCCGCTATCCTCTGGCCGATGGCTTTCCGCTGGTGACCACCAAGAAACTGCATCTGCGCTCTATCATACACGAACTGTTGTGGTTCCTGTCTGGCGACACAAATATCCGGTATCTCAAGGAAAACGGCGTCTCAATCTGGGATGAGTGGGCCGATGAAAACGGGGATCTGGGGCCGGTTTACGGCCATCAGTGGCGGCATTTTCCGCGGCTTGAACTGGCCGAGGGCACAACCGGTGACGAGCCGCTTTATCGTGCGGGCAGTGTCGATCAGATTGCCGATCTGGTGCGGATGATCAAAACCTCGCCCGACAGCCGCCGTCTGATCGTCTCTGCCTGGAACCCCGCCGATGTGCCCGACATGGCGCTGCCACCCTGTCATACGCTGTGGCAGGTGCGGGTGCAGGGTCGTAAGATGCACCTGCAGCTATATCAGCGGTCTGCGGACATGTTCCTGGGCGTGCCGTTCAATATCGCCTCTTATGCGCTGCTGCTGAAAATGCTGGCGCATGTCACGGGGTATGAGGCCGGGGATTTTGTTCACACGATCGGGGATGCGCATATCTATTCCAACCACATGGATCAGGTGAAGCTGCAACTGTCACGCACCCCCAAACCGCTGCCGGAGCTGCACATCAAACGGGATGTCCCGTCGATCTTTGACTTCACATATGAAGACTTTGAGGTGGTGAACTACGACCCTGATCCGGTGATCAAGGCCCCGGTTGCCGTCTGATCCGGCCGCCTTGTCCCCCGCTGCCTGATGCAGTCTTTTCCGTCACGCCAACCGGCCCCATGACCCGCCCCATGAAAGGTATCTCATGATTACCCTTATCGTTGCACGCGACCAGAACGGCGCGATTGGCAAGGACAACACCATCCCCTGGCACGCGCCCGAAGACCTGAAGTGCTTTCAGCGCGAAACCCTGGGTGGGGCCGTCATCATGGGGCGCAACACCTGGGAGAGCCTGCCGTTCAAGCCCTTGAAAAACCGGCTCAATCTTGTGGTGTCATCCGATCCGAACGCAGCAGAGATTGTCTGCCCCAGCATCGAGACCGCGCTGGCAGAGGCGCGAGCGCAGGGCTATCTGCGGATCTATGGCATTGGTGGGGCGGGGATCTACCGAGAGATGCTGCCGATTGCCGACCGTATGGTCATCACCGAGGTCGACACCGTGGTCGACTCTCCCGACACGCATTTTCCGGCGTTTTCGGCAAGTGAGTGGGCCATCGCAAGTCAGACCGCACTGCGCAGCGAGGCGCCGAACTGCGTTGCGGTGGAATACCTGCGCCGCTGACACGCCCCGATACGGCCAGACACGCCCCGGCGCGCGCGGCCAAATGTCAAAACAAACAGACCCCGGCAGGCAGCTGTCGGGCTTTTCCATGCTGACCGTGCGCGTCAACCATCAGGCCAAGTGAAACATGAGGCCAAGTCAACCATCAGCAGAGAGCTGCGCCGGGCTGGCCCCCGCCGCAACTGGTGTTCATGTGCTGCGTTATTGCGGGCGAATTTCGGAAGCCATTTGACGACCGTCGCGACCTTCGATCATTTCAAATTCAACTTTCTGGTTGTCCGCAAGGCCGGTCAGGCCAGAACGTTCTACCTGGGAAATATGCACAAAAACGTCTTTTCCGCCGCCTTCGGGCTCAATAAAGCCGTAGCCTTTGGTGGTGTTGAACCATTTCACGGTGCCATTTGCCATGTTCCCGTGTCTCCTTCTCATTTACTCTTCACCCTCAACACAACGGAATTTTGCGCTGCAGGTTGAACTGGTCGGTCCTGCCGCAGTGTGCTTGCAGAACAGGGCAGGGAATTTGTCCTACCCCGGTTTCAAGTTTTGCACGGGTCATGTAAAAATCAAGCGAAACAGCGCGTTTCTACCGTAAATTGTGCAGAATGCCGCGAAAAAGAGAGGAAAACACCGTGCAGCTCTACGGACTGAAGACCTGTGACACCTGCCGCAAGGCGCTCAAACTGCTGCCAGATGCCACATTTGTAGACGTGCGCGCAGAGGGGGTGCCGGATGATCTCTTGCAGGCGGCGCAGGCTGAATTTGGCGACAAGCTGCTCAACACCCGCTCAACCACATGGCGCGAATTGGGCGAGGCCGAGCGGGCAGGCGACCCGCTTGATCTGATCCGCGCCCATCCCACGCTGATGAAGCGGCCGCTGATCCGATCCGGTGATGCGCTTTATCTTGGCTGGGACAAGAAAACCCAGGCGGCTCTTGGCGTTGGGGCCTGACGTCCCCATCTGATCTGGGTCACAACAAAAGGAGAAGCGCCATGCGCAATGCCGCGCTTGTTTTGGGGATCATTGCCGGGCTGTTTGCCATGGTGGTGGGGTTCTTCGGCTATGGCTATACCACGGCGGTCGAGCATTTCGGAGAGATCGACGGGTTTGCGCGGCAGGTCGACAATGTCGGGGAACTGCGCCTGTTGTCGGTGATTTCACCGCTTTTGATCCTTGCTGGTGGTGCAATGGCGCGGGCCCGGGCGCTGTGGGGCGGGGTGCTGATGCTGGTTGGTGCCGGCGGCGTTTATGCGGGCTACGGGCTTGGGTTTTTCACCATCTTCCCGATTTCGATGGCCTGCCTCGCAGGTGTTCTGGCAGTGGCAGCGGGCAAGCCGGACGAGGAAAAGGCGCATTTCTGATCCCGGTCTTTGGGGGCGAGATCCACGAAAAAACGCGGACCGATGGGCCCGCGTTTTTTGTTTTCGAAGTGTCGTGTGGGGCGATCAGGCCATCACGGGCTGGGCGCGACGGCTGCGCAGCAGGGCGTCGACAGACAGGGCGCCGGCGCCTTTGATGACAAGGATCGACAGAACAAAGACCCAGAACAGACGCTGATCAAGGATCACCCCATCGGAGAACCGGTCAAACCAGGCGCCAAGGGTTTTGAGGTCAGTGGCGCCGTGGCCGTAGACGTCGGTGAGCGACTGAACCACGACAAAGCCGATCATGCCAAGGGAGGCGAGACGGGTGAACAGGCCGATCACGATCAGCAGCGGCAAGATGAATTCGGCGTAGGTGCCGGCCATCACCACGGCCCATTGGAAGATGCCGAACTGCGACACATCATAGCCCGCGGCTTCCAGTTGCTTAGGGAAGATCTGGCTGTAGGCGCCGATCGAGGGGCTGAAGATACCCAGAACCCCATCGCCCAGTTTGGTCAGGCCCGAGTTCCAGTAGTACACCAGAAGGGTCGCGGCAAAGACAAAGCGGGCACCAAGCGGCAAAAGCCAGGTTCCGGCCCGGTCTACCAGGTCAAAGATCTTATCGTGAAGCGAGACGAGCGCATGCATGGGGGGTCATCCTTTGCTGTCCAGGTGAGTGATTGCACCGCCTTGCAGCAACAGGGCGAGTACGTGGGAAAGGTCAAAATCAGGGTGCTGGGCCTGAATGGTGCTCAGCGCACCCTCCAGCGTGGCGCCGCGGCTCATGGCGTCGATCCAGTCGGCACCACCGGCAGGCAGATGCTGCACCACAGGGTCAAACTCTGGCCGGGTGATGAGGATATCCTGTGCCTCGTGCCGGGGTTTGGGGGCATCCTCTTCGGTGTTGAACCGCCAGATATCAAACAGCGGCCAGGGCGACCGCAGAACCTGCATCGCGGGCGCAAAGGACAGCCGTGCGCCCATCAGCGCCTCGGGTGCCAGCGCGCCCAATTGCGCCGGGTCAACCGGTGTGGCGTCGCCTGCGTGATAGGCCCGGCGCAGGGCAAGGTCGAGTCGCGCCGCATCCGGCAGATAGCCGAGGTGTTTCAGCTGCTCCATCCCGGCGAGGAACTCCGGGAACTCCACCCCGTAGTGCATCATCAGCGGCGACGACGGTGGGTGCGCCCGCAGGTACAGACCCGCCAGCCCGTCGAGGTTCTGCTTGCCCAGCAGCTTGCCAATGAGGGGAAAGGCGCTGTGCATCGCTTCGGTGAGAGAGACCGCCACATTGTTGCGATAAACGCTGAAGCGACGCCCAGCAGGCCCACCGGAAGCATCAAGCAGCCCCTCTGGCACCGGCTGGTTTGCATCCATCATGGCGCGGGTGAAGTCTGTTTGCGAAACACTCATGCCGGGATGCGCTCCAGCGCGGCGGCGGCGCGCGCAGCCTCGGCGGCGAGCACCGGCCATTCCGGCACATCGGTGTCCCATTCCACCAGAACCGGCTTGGGGCCCGATTTGGCCAGCGTATAGTCCAGCAGCGCCCAGACCGGATCCACCACCTCAGCGCCGTGGCTGTCGATCAACAGCGGCTTGCCGTGGTCGTCTTCATCCTCGTCATGGCCGCCAAGGTGGATCTCGCCGACCTGATCAAGCGCGAAGGCATCGATATAGCCCTGCGGAGAGAAGTCTAGATTGGTGGCGGAGACAAAGACGTTGTTCACATCGAGAAGCAGGCCACAGCCCGTGCGCCGGGTGATTTCGGCCAGAAACTCGGGCTCTGACCATGTGCTTTCGGCAAAGGCCAGATAGCTGGAGGGATTTTCCAAGAGCATCCGCCGCCCGATGGTGTCCTGCACCTGATTGATATGGTCACAGACCCGCGCAAGCGTTGCGTCGGTATAGGGCAAGGGCAGCAGGTCGTTGTAGAAATGGCTGTCATGGGTGGACCAGGCCAGATGTTCAGAGAAACTCGCAGGATTGAGCCATCCGACCAGATGTTTCAGCCGGGCGAGGTGATCGCGGTCCAGCGCGCCTTCACCGCCGATGGAGAGGCCGACACCATGAACAGAGATCGCGAATTCCTCGGCCAGATGGCGCAGCTGCGCCAGGGGGCGGCCGCCATCGCCCATGTAGTTTTCCGCATGGATTTCCAGCCAGCGCACGTCGCCTGCATCCTTCAGGATGTCCGCAAAATGCTGCGGTTTGTATCCGACACCAGCGGCGGCAGGGAGGGTTTGAGCGGCGTCCAGCATATCAGTGATCCCGAATGACGTTAGAAATCAATTGGCTGCGCGAAAGGCAAAGGCATGATCCGGGCGCGGTCGCTTGCGATGGGTCAGGCATCTGCACCCGAGGCCGCAATGGCCCATGATGGGCCGAGGCAGAGAGTGCGGTCTGACCAGACACGCTTCGAAGCCGCGCTTCGAAGGGGAAAGGGAAGCCGGCAGGGCAGTGACCTGTCCTGCCGGAAGAGCCTGCCGCATCAGACGTGGGTTCTGTGCGGCGGGCTGATGTCTGTCAGGCGAACCTTATGCGGGCAGGTCGCGCTCCAGCGGCTCCAGAGAGCCTTCGCGGGCTGTGCCATCTGCCATTGCGGGCAGTTCCATGCCTTCGCAGGTGCCTGCGTCAACCAGGGTCCAGGCGTTGCCCTGATAATCAACGGTCGAGGTGCCTGCGCAGGTGGTGCCGGGGCCGGCAGCGCAATCGTTCTGACCGGCCAGGGAGACGCCATAGCATTTCTCTTTGGACTGGGCGGCAGCCGGGGTCACGACAGCAGAGGTCAGTGCGGCAGCGACGGCACCAGCGACGGCGAGGGTTTTTGCAGTGTTGGACATCGGTGTCTTCCTTCTATCAAGTGTAGTTGCGATGGCGTGTTTGTAAGACTGACACTAGCCCAGCCGGGCAAGGCTTTGAATTCACGAGGCTGTGTCTCACGCGGGCGTCAGCAGCTGTGACCGAATATTACAGGCGGCTGGCGGTAATTCCCCTGAAAACATGCCCAAAAAGAAACCGGCCCCGCAAGTGGAGGCCGGTTTGACAGTTAATAGAAGCTGTATCGCGCCGAAATGTTACAGAAGATCCGGCGGGGTCGCTTCGGTCGCGAGGGTCTTTGTTACAGTCTCAAGGCTTTCGACCTTGGTCTGCTTTTCACCCAGTCGACGGACAGAGACGGTGCGCTCTTCCACTTCGCGCGCACCGACGGCCAGAATCACCGGCACCTTGCCCACGGAATGCTCGCGGACCTTGTAGTTGATCTTTTCGTTGCGCATGTCGGCCTCGGCCCGCACGCCTGCGGCTTTCAGCTGCTCGACCACCTCAAGGACATAGTCATCCGCCTCGGAAGTGATGGAGGCCACAACCACCTGACGCGGCGCCAGCCAGAACGGCAGTTTGCCTGCGTGTTCTTCGATCAGGATGCCGATGAAGCGCTCAAAACTGCCAAGGCAGGCACGGTGCAACATGACGGGGCGGTGCTTGGCGCCGTCCTGACCGATAAAGGTCGCCTCCAGACGTTCCGGCAGGTTTGCATCCACCTGCAGGGTGCCGCACTGCCAGTTCCGCCCGATTGCATCGGTGAGGGTGAACTCCAGCTTCGGACCGTAAAAGGCGCCTTCGCCTTCGAGGATCTCGAAATCATAACCCGCCGCCTTGCAGGCCTCACCAAGCGCCTGTTCCATGTGGTCCCATGTCTCGTCCGAACCGATCCGTTTTTCCGGACGGGTGGAGAGCTTGATGGTCCAGTTGTGGAAGCCGAGATCGGCGTAGACTTTGGACAGGAAGGCGATGAATTTGGCGGTTTCCGAGGTGATCTGATCCTCGGCGCAGAAGATGTGACCATCGTCCTGCGTAAAGCCGCGGACCCGCATGATGCCATGCAGCGCGCCCGAGGGCTCATAGCGGGCGCAGGACCCGAATTCGGCCATGCGCAGCGGCAGATCGCGGTAGGATTTCAGACCCTGATTGAACACCTGCACGTGGCAGGGACAGTTCATCGGCTTCAGCGCGTTCACCGCCTTTTCGCGGGCGTGATCCTCGTCCACCTCGACGATGAACATGTTTTCCTGGTATTTGTCCCAGTGGCCGGATTTTTCCCACAGCTTGCGATCCACCACCTGCGGGGTGTTCACCTCGACATAGCCGTCACGGTCCTGCATGCGGCGCATGTAGTCCTGCAGCTGTGTGTAGATACGCCAGCCATTGGGGTGCCAGAACACCTGACCGGGGGCTTCTTCCTGCATGTGGAACAGACCCATTTCCTTGCCCAGCTTGCGGTGGTCGCGCTTGGCGGCCTCTTCCAGCATGGTCAGATGCGCCTTCAGCTTTTCCTTGCCGGTGAAGGCCACGCCGTAGATCCGCTGCAGCATGGCGCGGTCGCTGTCACCACGCCAGTAGGCGCCTGCGATGGACATCAGTTTGAAGGCATCCCCCGGCACCTGGCCTGTGTGCTGCAGGTGCGGACCGCGGCACAGATCCTGCCAGTCGCCGTGCCAGTACATGCGCAGCGGCTCATCGCCGGGGATGCTCTCGATCAGTTCGACCTTATAGGGTTCGTTGTTGTCGGTGTAATGCTGGATCGCGCGGTCGCGCTCCCACACCTCGGTGCGGACTTCATCACGCTTGTTGATGATATCCTTCATCTTTTTCTCGATCGCGCCGAGATCTTCGGGGGTGAAGGGCTCTGCGCGGTCAAAGTCGTAATACCAGCCGTTGTCGATGACCGGGCCGATGGTGACCTTGGTGTCGGGCCAGATTTCCTGGACTGCACGGGCCATGATATGAGCAAGATCGTGGCGGATCAGCTCATTGGCCTGCTCTTCGTCCTTCATGGTGTGGATGGCAATGGCGGCGTCGTCGTTGATCGGCCACTGGAGATCCCAGTGCTGATCGTTCACCGTTGCTGAGATCGCCTTTTTGCCCAGCGAGGTGGAGATGGAGGCCGCGACTTCGGCAGGGGTGATACCTGCGTCATAGGATCGTGCATTGCCATCGGGGAAGGTGAGAGAGATCTGGGCCATATCGGCTGCTCCTCGTCGGTTTGGCGCCCACTGAACGCCCGGTTGCGGGTAATATGTGTTCCGCCCGTTTGGCAGGGGTGTGCGGGCCTGTCAAGCAGGCGAGGGGCCAGCCCCTCGCGCTCCCCGGGATATTTTTGCCAGAAGATGAGATCCTTGGATCAGGGGGCGGGTGCGGGGACGCCTTCGCGGATCAGGACAGAGTAGTCTTGCGTAATGCCCTGGGCCTGCGCCTTGGCGGTGATGCTGCCGCGCTCGCGCAGCTCTTCGGTGCTGTAGCCTGCCGCCAGAACCCCCTGATCATGGGCGTATTCGGGCAGGTAGCCATTGGCCAGAACGCGCCAGTCCAGCGGGACGTCCTCGACGATGGTGCGGATCATCGTCATCACAACGGTGGTGCAGTTTGAGGTGAGCGAATTATACCATTGCGGCTGCGCGGCCAGCTGGTTGGCGGCCTCGACATATTGCAGCAACAGCGCGCGGGCGGTGTCGGGATCGGTGTTGATGCGAAAGAGCTGCACGTCCTCGCCACGGGCGTTGGTGCGGGTGCCGACCAGATCCCGTTCATCGGCGGCAACCAGCACCAGCGTATTGGTCTTGAACAGATCCGCAATGGGAGAGAACCCGCCGCCCACCTGCCTGCGCACCTCGACCGACCAGGCGATCTGGGCCCCATCGGCAAAGCCGAAGCTGACAATCATGTGGGCCATCTCGGGCCCGGCCCAATAGGACATGAACAGATCAACCGTCTGCAATTGGCTCAGATCATAGCTGCGGGTTTCCCAGCGGGGGGTGAAGTCCTGTGGCGTGCGCCAGTCGAAATTGCGCACATCTGTCAGCGTCAGCTGGTCGCCCTTGATTTCGCCGGTGACCTGACGGGCCACATCGGGCGACCAGTTCGCCTCTGCCGGTGGGGTCAGCGTGCCCCACCACCAGGTCACCGCCGCCAGCGCCAGGCAGAACGTGGCCATCCCGCGCAGCGCGCGCCCCCGGATCACCGCCCAGAGCGTGGCAAGGCCAAGGCCTGCAAAGGCGGCCGCAACCCCCGTGCGCAACGCGCCGTCAAACGGCAGCCGATACCACAGCGCCATCGCCCCCCAGACAGTTGCTAGGATGAGAGTAAGGCCAAGAAGCCCAAGCAGAAAAAGGCGCATGAAACGGGGCAAAATACGGATCCTGATAACTGTTCGCGCGCGACCGTACTGGCCCGCCCACAGCGGCGCAAGGCCAAGCGGTGAGCGCGCGCCGGCCCCTGCCATGACCTCCGCCATGTTGCCCAACTGTGGTGATTGCGCAAAATCGCTGGCCGTGGCAGATCTGGGGCAACATACCGGCCCATGCGCAAGGGATGCAGGCCGGAGCCAAGCCCAACGACGGAGACCCCAGATGGCTGAGACCGCATTTCTCGACACCGCAGAAGGCCGCCGCATCGCCTATCACAAGACCGAAGGCACAGGCCCGACCGTGGTCTTTCTGGGCGGGCTCAAATCCGACATGGAAGGCACCAAGGCCATCCACCTCGAGGCCTGGGCCAAGGCGCGCGGTCAGGCGTTTTTGCGGTTTGACTATTCCGGCCACGGCGAAAGCTCTGGCCAGTTCGAGGAGGGCTGCATTGGCGACTGGCATGAGGACACGCTGGCTGCGGTGGGGGCGCTGACCACGGGGCAGATTGTCCCGGTGGGCTCTTCCATGGGGGGGTGGCAGGCGCTTTTGCTGGCGCGCGCCCTGCCTGAGCGGATCGCCGGGCTGGTCACGATCGCAGCCGCTCCGGATTTTACCGAGGATGGCTATTGGGCCAATTTCTCGGATGAGCAAAAGGCCGATCTGGAGCGCCTGGGCCGGGTGGAGCTGCCCAGCGATTATATGGAGCCCTACATCGTGACCAAACGCATGGTGGAAAACGGGCGCGAAAACCTCGTGCTGCGCTCTGAGCTGGCGTTGCCGTTCCCGGTGCGCTGCCTGCAGGGTACGGCGGATACGGCTGTCAGCACCGAAACCGCGCTGCGCCTGATGGATCACGCCACCTGCGACGACATGCGCCTGACATTGGTCAAGGACGCCGACCACCGGTTCTCTGATCCGACCTGCCTGGCTTTGATCGAACAGGCGGTCGAGGATGTGCTTGACGGCTGAGCACGGGGCTATCTGCGAGGTATCAAATCGCGTAAGACTGAAACTGTGGGGCAGGGCGCATTGACCTGCCCGCGCATGGGTTTGATTTGAGTGGTTTTGGCCCCGTCTGCGCGGGATCGAACCGTTGGATCCGGCCGGGCCCTGGTGGGGGCGTGGCATGGGCACATCGGTGCGTCGCAGAGTGTGGCCTGAAAAAGCATGGCCTGAAAAGGAATGGAGCAGAGCGGATGGAGCAGCGTGTCAGTCTCATCACCCTGGGTGTCCCCAACGTGGCCGAGGCCGCAGGGTTTTACGAACAACTCGGCTGGCGCCGCGCCGACAGTCCCGATGGGGTGGTGGCCTTTGATCTGATTTCGCAGACACTCGGTCTTTATCCGCTGGAGGCACTGGCCGAAGATATCGGCCTGCCGGTGTCGGAACTGGGCCATGGCGCAATGACGCTCAGCTACAATACCCGCACGGTAGAAGAGGTCGCAGCCCTGCTGGACAAGGCCGAAGCAGCAGGCGCGACCATCCTGCGCCCGGCCGGAGAGGTATTCTGGGGCGGCACCATCGGCTATTTCCGCGCGCCCGACGGCCATATCTGGGAAATCGCCCACAATCCGTTTTCACCACTCGCCGAAGATGGCGCCTTTCGCTGGAATGGCTATGACAGCTGAGGCGCAGACCGGAGAAGGCCCTGCCGCAGCCGGGCTGAGCGAGCCACTGGTGATGATCCCCGGTATATTCGGGGACGCGGTGCTGTTTGGCCCCCAGATGCGGGCCCTGTCCGGGGTTTTGCCGGTCATGGTTGCGCCGCCGCTGGGCGGAGAGCGGGTCGAGACGATCGCCCGCCATCTGCTGGACCAGCTGCCGCCGCGATTTGCCCTGCTGGGACATGGGCTTGGTGGGGTGGTCGCGATGGAGATCATCCGGCGCGCGCCAGAGCGTGTGGCGAGGCTCTGCCTGATGTCCACCACGCCGCTGCCGGATACCCCTGATCAGGCGGCCGCGCGGGAGCCGCAGATCATCGCCGCCCGCACCGGCCGGCTGGAAGAGGCCCTGCGCGCCTGTTTGCCTGCTGATGCCTTGGGGGCAGGGGCGCACCCGTCGATACTGACGTCTCTTTACGAACAGGGGCTGATGCTGGGAGAAGCGTTTTTCATCACCCGCAGCCGCGCCATGCAGCGGCGCAGCGATCAGCAGGCCAGCCTGCGGCGCTATCGCGGGCCGACGCTGGCGCTTTGCGGGGGGGCGGATCCGATCACCCCGCCCATGCGCCATGAATTTATCGCCAACATGATGCCCAACGCCCGCCTTCAGGTGATCGAGGGCGCGGGCCATCTGCCAACGCTGGAAGCGCCGCAGGAGGTGACAACCGCGCTGGCCCATTGGTTGGCCGCACCTTTGGAGGATGCGGATCTGCGCGCCGCTGCAGCCGGGGCGCAGAAGGTATCAGAGGAAAAAACTGACCCACCGGCGACCAAGGCGCCGCTGCCACCGCTGACGCTGACCAATCCGCTGTGATCCTGTCACGCAGGAGGCACGCGCCAGCGCCTAACGCAACAGCGCGTCCCGTGCTTTCTTGCTCAGCACCTCGGCCTCTGCCACCGGTGCGCCACTTTCGACGTCGAAAAACGGTGTCTCGCGCCAGCGCCCGGACAGGCGCGAGGTGATCATCCGCGTCACGATGCCAAATGCCATCCGACCCGCGCCCTTGCTGCGTGGGGGTTGACCGGGGCGCGAGATAAACGCCTTGGCGCGCACCTTGCCCAGGGTTGCGGGATCGGTGAACAGATGGCTGTTCAGCCCGACAAATGGAAGGCCGGGTTTGCCCAACGTGTTGCCGATGGGGGTGCCGCAGCATCCGGCATACCAGCGCATCAGCCCTCGCGGGCTCAGCCGCAGCAGGCGCAGATTGTCGGCGCCCTGAGTGATGTGCAGCCCGTCGGGTGTGGTCTGGAACAGGTCCACCGGGTGAGGGGCCGGATCGCGTTGGGTCAGGTGAATTTCGGCCGCGCGGCAATCGGCACAGAAACACTGCACCCGCGTGCCCGCCTTGCGCGCCGCAACAGAGAGATGGCCCTGCACCTCCCCGCATTTACAGGAAAACGTCAGACCATCTGCCATTTTTGTTCCAATCTCTTGCCTTGGGCGTCATACCCATATCCCGGCCCGCATCCCAGCCCAGGTCCCACGGGGGGATCTGCCGACATGCGGCGCCAATGGGCGCGCTCAGCTTGCGGCCTTGGCCCGTTTTGCGGCGGGTTTCTTGGTGGTGCGGGCATTGGCGTTCATGAACTCGATCACCAGCGGGCGGATATTGTCGCGCCAGCTGCGGCCCGCAAAGATGCCGTAATGGCCTGCGCCGGGCTCCACATGGCTGGCTTTCTTTTCCTCCGGCAGGCCGGTGCACAGATCCAGCGCAGCGATGCATTGTCCGGGCGCAGAGATATCGTCATTGGCGCCCTCGACAGTCTTGACCGCCACATCGGTGATCTTGCCGATATCGACCTTATGGCCCGCGACGACAAATTCATTGCGGGCAATCTCGCCGCCCTTGAACACGCGTTCAACGGTGGACAGGTAGAACTCTGCGGTCATGTCCATCACCGCGAGATATTCATCGTAAAAACGGTTGTGCGCGTCGTGGTCCGAGGCTTCCCCACGGCTCACCCGCAGGATCTGGTCCATGAACGCTTTGGAATGGCGCTCGCCGTTCATCGACATGAAAGAGCTCAGCTGCAGCAGGCCGGGATAGACCTTGCGGCCCACGCCCTTGTATTTGAAGCCCACGCGCTGGATCATCGTCTCTTCCAGCTGGCCCATGGTCACGCGGCGGCCAAAATCGGTCACATCGGTGGGGGTCGCGTCCGGGTCAACCGGCCCGCCAATCAGTGTCAGCGAAGAAGGCTGCGCCGCTGGATCCTGCTCTGCCAGATAGGCGGTCGCCGCCAGCGTCAGCGGGGCCGGCTGGCAGACTGCGATCACATGGGTTTCAGGCCCCATTTCGCGCATGAAATCAACAAGGTACAGCGTGTAGTCTTCGATGTCGAACTTGCCTTCGGACACCGGGATGTCGCGCGCATTGTGCCAGTCGGTGACATAGACCTCGCAGTTTTCGATCAGGCTTTTGACGGTTGAGCGCAAGAGCGTCGCGTAATGGCCGGACATCGGCGCCACCAAAAGAACCTTGCGCGGCTGCTCGGCGCGGCCTGCGACACGGAAATGGATCAGGTCGCCAAAGGCGCGTTCCACCACAGTATCGATTTCGACCACGTGATCCCGACCGTCCGCGCAGGTAACGGTGCGAATGCCCCAGTCGGGTTTGACCACCATCCGCTGAAAGCTGCGTTCGGTGACTTCGCCCCATGCGGCCATCCAGCTCAGCGCCGGGTTCGGCAGCGCGGCAAAGGCCGGGACCGACGCCATCGACAGCGCGGTTGCCCCCAACCATTGGTTGGTGTTGCGCATGGTTTCCATCAGATCGTAGGACATCATGTAACGCATGTGTCTGCCTCTTCATTGAGCGGTCCGTCGGACCTGATCCCCATTAAACGTGCGGTTGTGTCACAACCCATCGGACGTTTCGTCTCTTTGTCGTAAGATGGTGCAAAGGTATTCTGCACAGCAGAAAGGTTACGGGGGATTTATTAAGATGACAACAAGTGACGGTGCCGGGACGATAGTGTCACCAGAACACCTTGAACGAATTAAACAAAATATGGAGCAGGTTGAGCAACTTTCAAAACGCCTGGTGGAAGTTCTGGCTCAGAAAAAACCTCACCCCCCCTCTCTGGACGGTCCGAATCAAGAGCTTTTTGCACGCGCAGCAACGGCCTATTGGTCTGAAATGGTCAAAAATCCGGCCAAGCTGCTCGAAAATCAGGTGGCTTACTGGGGGCAGGCGGTGGTGAATTTCGCCGAAGCCCAGGCTCTTCTGGCCAAGCAGATGGAGCAGATGACAGGTGAAGACAGCGACGCCGAGACCCCCAAATCCAAACCGGGTGATCGCCGCTTTGCCAATCCGATGTGGGACACCAACCCGTATTTCCATTTCATCAAACAGCAATATCTGACCAACGCCGAAGCCATCCAGAGCGCGGTGGCCGAGATCGACAACCTCGAAGACATCGACAAACGCCGGGTGCGCTATTTTGCGGATCAGATCGTGCAGATGATGGCACCGACCAATTTCCTCGCAACCAACCCCGATGCGCTGGAAAAGGCGGTGGAGACCGAAGGCAAGTCGCTGATCCAGGGGCTGGAGAACCTTGTTGCGGATCTAGAGGCCAATGACGGCGAACTGGTTGTGCGGCTTGCGGATGAAACCGCCTTTGAGATCGGGCGCAACATCGCGACGACCCCGGGCGAGGTGGTGTTTCGCAACGAGATGATGGAGCTGATCCAGTATCGGCCCACCACCGAAACCGTGCATGAAACCCCCGTTGTTCTGTTCCCGCCCTGGATCAACAAGTTCTACATCCTAGATCTCAAGGCGCAGAACAGCCTGATCAAATGGGTGACAGAGCAGGGCTATACGCTGTTTGTGGTGTCCTGGCTCAACCCGGGGCAAGAGCACGCCGATCTTGGCCTTGATGACTATGTTGAAAAGGGGTTCCTGACCGCAATCGACACCGCCAAGTCGATCTGCAAGGTCAAACAGATCAACGCGGTGGGCTATTGCATTGCGGGCACCACGCTCAGCCTGACGCTGTCGCTGATGAAACAGCGCGGGGATACCTCGGTCAAATCTGCGACGCTCTTTACCGCGCTCACCGATTTTTCCGATCAGGGCGAATTTACCCCGTTCTTGCAGAATGATTTCATCGACGGGATCGAGGAAGAGGTGAACAACAACGGTCTGCTGCGCTCTTATATCATGGCGCGCACCTTCTCCTTCCTGCGCTCCAACGATCTGGTCTACGGCCCGGCCATTCGCAGCTATATGCTGGGAGAGACCCCGCCTGCGTTTGATCTGCTGTACTGGAACGGCGATGGCGCCAATCTGCCGGGGCGCATGGCGATGGAATATCTGCGCGGGCTGTGTCAGCGCAGCGAGTTCGCAGATGGCGGGTTTGAACTGCTGGGCCACCGTCTGCACCTGCGCGAGGTGACCGTGCCGGTCATGGCGATCACCTGCGAAACCGATCACATCGCCAACTGGAAAGACTGCTATCGCGGCGTGCAGCAGATGGGGTCGCGTTCCAAGACGTTCGTGGTCGCCCAATCCGGCCATATCGCAGGCATCGTGAACCCGCCCAGCCGCAACAAATACGGCCATTACACCAACACCGACCTCAAGGGCGACGCCAACGCCTGGATGGAGGGGGCAACCTTTCACGAAGGCTCGTGGTGGCCCCGCTGGGAGGCCTGGCTCAAGAAACGCTCGGGCAAGCAGGTCACCGCCCGCGAGCCCGGTGATTCGAAACATCCGCCCCTGACACCGGCGCCGGGTGACTATGTTCGGGTCAAGGCGCGTCGCTAGACGGGCCTGCCCCACCTCATGCAAGCCGCTGATATTCCTTGCATCTGAAAAATATTCTGCATTGCAGCAATGAAAACCTTGAAATGCTGCGATGCAGAAAGCATATTCATCTCATGCGAAGGCGGCGGACCGTCCCGGCCGCGTAACCAGAGGAACAAGTACGATGGCTAAGACCCAAGATTTTACCGCAATGATGAAAGACATGATGGGCGCATTCCCGGTGGACACCACCGCGATGGAAGAGGCGTTCAAATCCACCGCAGCTCTGAACGAAAAACTGTCCAGCGTTGCCCTGGAAGCCGCTGAGAAATCCGCCGAGATTTCCAACAGCTGGGCAAAAGAAACCCTGTCCAAGATGGGCGACATGTCCAAGGCCAAGACCGAGCCTGCAGACTACGCCAAAGCCGCAACCGATTTCGCATCCGCTTCCGCTGAAGTGGCTGCCGAGAACATGGCTGCGTTCGCTGAAGTCGCCAAAAAAGTCCAGATGGACACCGTTGAGCTGCTGATGTCGGCTGGCAAAGACATGTCCGAAGAAGCGTCTGCTGCCGTGAAAAAGGCAACAAACGACGTAACCGCCGCAGCCAAGAAAGCTGCTGCGAAGTAAGCCACGACCGCAAGGAGGCGTTACTCCTCCTCCCTCTTATGTCTCCTTGCACAAGGCGGGGGCAGGCCGAAAGGTCTGCCCCTTTTCTTTGTCCTTATTGGGGCACACCGCCGGGTCAGATGCTGCGCAGCATGGGGCGGTCCTTTGCAGGTGCAGCATTTATCGCAGGGGCCGCCGGGTCCGCGCTCCTCTACGATCACTTGCCGATCACTTGCGCGATCAAATCTTGCGCGGGACGGTGTAGTGCTTCCCTTTTGTTCTGCGCTCGCATAGGCTTTGCTGCAACGCATCATGTCTGGGGAGTAATGACATGTCGGATCAGGACAAACCCTTGTTGATCAAACGATATGCCAGCCGACGGCTCTACAACACCGAAACCAGCGATTACGTCACGCTGGAAGACATCGCAGGCTTCATCCGCGAGGGCCGCGAAGTGCAGATCGTTGATCTGAAATCCGGCGACGACCTGACCCGCCAGTATCTCCTTCAGATCATTGCCGAACACGAAAGCCGCGGGGAAAACATCCTGCCGGTCAACGTGCTCAACGATCTGGTGCGCAGCTATATGGTGCCCGGCGGCGGTGTCATGCCGCAGTTTCTGCAGTCGTCATTCGAGATGCTGCGCGAAAGCCAGGACAAGATGGTCAAGAATATGAACGCCATGAACCCGATGGCACAGATCCCCGGGTTCGAGGCGATCAAGGCCCAGCAAGAGGCCTTTCTGAAGGCCATGACCGGTGGGTTTTCTGGCGGCTGGACCGGCGGCGCAGAGACGGACAAGCCCGAAGCCGACAACGGCGAAGGCGGCGATCTGGATGACATCAAACGCCAGCTGGCCGAGCTGCAGGACAAACTGTCCAAAATGAAATGACCCCCGGGTGAATTGGCGGCGGCGGACGTCTTGTCCGCCACCAAAGTCGCAGTCACACAGCGGGGCGAACCGGCTACAGTTGGGCCTTCGAACTAGGCGGGCGACGACATGCCCGCGCCGCCGATTTGGCGCGGCCACTTGATAGGTGAGCTCATGACCACAGCCCGATCCTCAGCCAATTCCGGCCTCCAGCGGTTTGATGCCATCCCGGAACAGGCGCTTGCCTGGCATCGGGCCGGGCAGGGGGCTGCACTGGCAACAGTGGTGGAAACCTGGGGATCAGCCCCGCGCCGCACCGGCTCCCAGCTCGTCGTGGCTGGCGATGGCCGGATAGAGGGGTCCGTCTCGGGCGGCTGTGTCGAGGGCGCGGTGATCCTTGCCGCACAGGACGCCATTGCCGATGGCCGTCACCAGATTCTCGAATTCGGGGTCAGCGACGAAGATGCCTTTGCCGTCGGGCTGGCCTGCGGCGGCACCATCCGCATCCTTGTTGAACCCGTCGGTGGCTCTTTGTCCGAAACCACTTTGGCGGATCTCGTCGCAGCCCGTGCAGAGCGCCGCGCGGTGAGCTATGTGGTGGATCTCGACACCGGCGCAGGGCGGCTTGATGCAGAGGGTTACACCGACCGCAAGCGCATGGACCGTTCCGGTGTGGAAGAAGACGGCAAGACATTTGTCGCGGTTCACAATCCCCCCCTTCGGCTGATTGCAGTGGGGGCGGTGCATATCACCCAGGCGCTGGTGCCGATGGCGCGTATCGCAGGCTATGACCCCGTCATCATCGACCCGCGCGGCGCCTTTGCCTCGCCAGAGCGGTTCCCGGATGAGGTGTTGATCGACGACTGGCCGGACGAGGCAATCGCAGCGATCGGGCTGGATGCGCGCTGTGCCGTTGTCCTGCTGACCCACGACCCGAAAATAGATGACCCCGCGCTAGAGACGGCCTTGCGCTCGCAGTGTTTCTATATCGGTGCCCTTGGATCCAGCCGGACCCATGCCAAACGGATCACCCGGATGCAGGACGCAGGCTTTGACGCGTCCACGCTGGAACGGATCCACGGCCCAATCGGTCTGGACATCGGGGCCGCTGGCCCCGCCGAAATCGCGGTTTCGATCATAGCAGAGATGACGGCGGTTCTGCGGGGACGACAGGCGTGATTTTCGCAAAGGTGCCTCTCAATCAGGCGGCGGGCTGCTATCTCGCCCATTCCCTGCAGGGGGCAGAGCATCGCATCGCCAAGGGTACGCGGCTGGCGGCCCCCGATCTTGCTGATCTGGCGGCAGCGGGCCACACAGAGCTGACAGTGGCGCGGCTGGAACGCGGCGATCTCCATGAAGACCGCGCCGCCGAAATGCTGGCACAGGCCCTGCTGCCCGATCCTGCCTCGCTCGGCCTGCGCATCTCCGGTGCCGGGGCTGGGCGGGTCAATCTTCATGCGCTGCATCCGGGTGTTGTGCGGGTCGATGCCAAACGCATTCACGCGTTGAATGCGGTGGATCCGATGATCACCCTTGCAACCGTGCCCGACTATCACCGCGCGGATGCAGATGGCATGGTCGCCACCGCCAAGATCATTTCCTACGCGGTGCCGGAAACCGCCCTGCAGGCTGCGACACAGGATGTGGCGGGTGCGATCCGCCTGGCGCCTGTGACCTGCGCGCGCGCCACCTTGATCGAAACCCGCATCAGCGCAGAAACGCCCCCGGACAAGGGGCGCGCTGCAATGGTCGGCCGGCTCGACCGGTTCGGCATGGCACTGGCCCCGCGCAAGGTGGTGCCCCACCGCGAGGCGGATCTGGCCGCAGCCCTGCGCGACGCCGCCGCACAGACGCCGCGCTCTGATCTGATCATGGTGCTTACGGGGTCTGCGACCTCCGATCCGCTTGATGTGGCACCCGCCGCTGTGCGCGCCGCCGGTGGCAAGGTGCTGCGCTTTGGCATGCCGGTGGACCCCGGCAACCTGCTGTTCCTGGGAGAGCTGTCTGGCCGCCCGGTTCTGGGTCTGCCGGGCTGTGCCCGCTCGCCTGCGCTCAATGGGGCGGATTGGGTGCTGGAACGGCTTGTCTGCGGGATCGACGTCAGCAGCGCCGACATCGCCGCGATGGGGGTTGGGGGCCTGCTGAAGGAAATCCCCACACGCCCCCGCCCACGCCGCAGCGACGCGCAATAGGCACAGATACCTTTGCGGCAATTGCTGCATCCGCACGCTACCATGCCGCGCCTGCATCCCGTTCAGCCACCGCCCCGCTGTGGTCTGACACGGGCCGCACAGGCAGAAAAAGGCCAACCAGCGGGCTTTTGCGACTTTAGTCCAAACGATGCGAATAATGCTTCGCGCCAGCAACTTTGCCGTGCTTAACTTCTGCCAGCGAGTTCACGCGAGCCAAGGGAGGAGTAGATGGTGAAAGTCACAATGACCGTAAACGGTCGGACTGCCAGCGGAGAGGTCGAGGGGCGCACGCTGCTGTCCGGCTTCCTGCGAGAAGAGTTGGGCCTGACCGGCACCCATGTGGGCTGCGACACCAGCCAATGCGGCGCCTGTGTCGTCCATGTGGATGGCAAGGCGGTGAAGTCCTGCACCATGCTGGCAGCCGAGGCTGACGGCGCAGAGATCGCCACTATCGAAGGGCAGGCCGCCCCGGATGGCACGCTCAACGTCATTCAGCAGGCGTTTCAGGATCACCACGGGCTGCAGTGCGGGTTTTGCACACCGGGCATGGTGATGTCTGCGGCCGCCCTGTTGAAGGACAACCCCAAACCCAGCGAACAGGAGATCCGCGAGTATCTCGAAGGCAACCTGTGCCGCTGCACCGGCTACCACAATATCGTCAAGGCGATCATGGCGGCTTCGGGTCAGGATGTATCTGCCGTCGCGGCAGAGTAACGCCGCAGCTGCGGTGCAAACCATCCCCACGCGGCAGACCACCCCACCCAGATAACGACAATCGGGGCGGCTGGCAGATCGGGATGGCGCAGCTGCATGCGACCCGTTTCAGAACCAAAGCATGACCAAGAGGTCTGCCCAGAGGCGGACCGTCCAGGGAGGAGAATTGGACAATGCCCAAGGATAGCGGCATCGGCGCCAGCCCAAAACGGCGCGAAGACGTGAGGTTCCTGACCGGAACCGGCAATTACACAGATGACATCAACCTCAACGGCCAGGCCTATGTTCATTTCCTGCGCTCGGATGTGGCTCATGGCCGACTTGTCTCGGTCGACACCTCAGATGCCGCCGCCATGCCCGGCGTCGTGCGCATTTTCACCGGTGCCGATTTCGAAGGCGTCGGCGGTCTGCCCTGCGGCTGGCAGGTGACCGACCGCTTTGGCGAGGTTATGCAGGAACCGGCCCACCCGGTGCTGGCCCAGGGCAAGGTGCGCCATGTGGGCGACCCCATCGCTGCGGTTGTGGCCGACACGCCCGAACAGGCACGTGACGCAGCCGAGGCCATCGCCGTTGAAATGGAAGAGTTGCCCGCCGTCATCAACATGAAAGAGGCGGTCAAGGACGGCGCCACCAAGGTGCATGACGATCTGACCTCAAACCTTTGTTATGACTGGGGATTTGTCGAAGAAAACCGCGAGGCGGTAGACAAGGCCATTCAGGACGCCGCCCATGTCACCACGCTGGAGCTGGTCAACAACCGTCTGGTCGCCAACCCGATGGAGCCGCGCGTTGCGGTGGGGGATTTCAATCGCGCCACGGGGGAGAGCACGCTTTACACCACCTCGCAGAACCCCCATGTGATCCGCCTTCTGATGGGGGCCTTTGTGTTGGGCATCCCCGAACATAAACTGCGCGTGGTGGCGCCCGATGTGGGTGGGGGCTTTGGCTCCAAGATCTTCCACTACGCGGAAGAGGCCTTCTGTACCTTTGCCGCCAAGGCGCTGAACCGGGCGGTGAAATGGACCTCATCGCGGTCCGAGGCCTTCATGTCCGACGCCCACGGCCGTGACCATGTGACCAAGATCGAACTGGCGCTGGATGCGGACAACAACTTTACGGCGCTGCGCACCGAGACCTACGCCAATATGGGGGCCTATCTGTCGACATTCGCGCCCTCGGTTCCGACCTGGCTGCATGGCACGCTGATGGCGGGCAACTACAAGACGCCGCTGATCTATGTGAACGTGAAGGCGGTGTTCACCAATACCGTTGCCGTTGACGCCTATCGCGGTGCCGGCCGGCCAGAGGCGACCTATCAGCTGGAACGCGTCATCGACAAGGCCGCGCGCGAGCTGGGCGTGGATCCGATTGCGCTGCGCCGCCAGAACTTCATCACCGAATTCCCCTATGCCACGCCGGTTGCGGTGGAATATGACACCGGTGACTATGTGGCGACGATGGACAAGCTGGAAGAGATCGCCGATCTCAGCGGCTTTGCCGCGCGCCGTGCCGCCAGCGAGGCCAAGGGCAAGCTGCGCGGGCTTGGCGTCAACTGCTACATCGAGGCCTGCGGCATCGCGCCGTCGAACCTCGTGGGGCAGCTGGGCGCCCGTGCAGGCCTTTATGAAAGCGCAACGGTGCGGGTCAACGCCACCGGCGGCATCGTCGTCATGACCGGCAGCCACAGCCACGGGCAGGGTCACGAGACATCCTTCCCGCAGGTGATCGCCGATATGATCGGCATCCCCGAGGATATGGTCGAGATCGAACATGGCGATACCGCCAATACGCCGATGGGCATGGGCACCTATGGCTCGCGGTCGCTGGCGGTGGGCGGCTCTGCCGTGGTGCGCGCGACCGAAAAGATCATCGCCAAGGCCAAGAAGATCGCCGCCCATATCCTGGAGGCATCGGATGCGGATATCGAGCTGAAAGACGGCCAGTTCACCGTTGCCGGCACAGATAAATCGCTGGCCTGGGGGGATGTGACCCTTGCGGCCTATGTGCCCCACAACTACCCGCTGGAGGATATCGAGCCGGGGCTGGAGGAAACCGCCTTTTATGATCCAGCGAATTTCACCTACCCGTCAGGCGCCTATGCCTGCGAGGTGGAGGTGGATCCCGACACCGGCAAGGTCACCATCGAAAGCTTTGCGGCGGCCGATGACTTTGGCAATATCGTCAACCCGATGATTGTCGACGGCCAGGTTCATGGTGGTATCGGTCAGGGCATTGGTCAGGCGCTCCTTGAGGGCTGCGTTTATGACGAGGACGGGCAGCTGCTGTCGGCCTCTTTCATGGATTACGCCATGCCGCGTGCCGATGATCTGCCGTTTTACAAGGTGGATCACTCCTGCCAGACGCCCTGCACCCATAACCCATTGGGCGTGAAGGGCTGCGGTGAGGCAGGCGCCATCGGCACCCCGCCTGCGGTGGTCAACGCCGTGGTGGATGCGCTGCAGTCGGCGGGCAAGGATGTCACCCATATCGACATGCCCCTGAGCCCGGCACGGGTCTGGGCGGTGATGAACGGCTAACGGTCATGGGGGCGCTGCCCCCATACCCCCGGAGTATTTTCGGAAAGATGACAGCCGGTCAGCCGGTTTTCGGAAAGGATACGACATGTATGAATTCGAGTTCGAGAAGCCCTCGACCATCGCCGATGCGGTGAAGGCTCTGGGCGAAGAGGACGCGCAGGCACTGGGTGGGGGGCAGACGCTGATCCCGACGCTGAAACAGCGTCTGGCGATGCCCAGCACCCTGGTCAGCCTCAGCGGTATTGCAGAAATGCGCGGCGTCTGCCCGGATGGTGATGCCATTGCCATCGGTGGCGCAACCACCCACGCAGAGGTCGAAGCCGCAACCGCCGACAGCTATCCGGCCCTGTCTGCGCTGGCGGGACAGATCGGCGATCCGGCAGTGCGCAATCGCGGCACCATCGGTGGCTCGCTTGCCAATAACGACCCGTCGGCCTGCTATCCGGCCGCGGCGCTGGCCAGTGGGGCCACGATCGTGACCAACACCCGCGAGATTGCGGCAGATGACTATTTCCAGGGCCTGTTCACCACCGCGCTGGACGAGGGTGAGATCATCACCAACGTCCGGATGCCGGTGCCACAGGCGGCGCATTACGAGAAGTTCGTCCAGCCCGCCTCGCGCTTTGCCCTTGTGGGGGTGTTTGTGGCGCGGTTCGCTGATGGGGTGCGTGTTGCTGTCACTGGCGCCTCTGAGGAGGGGGTATTTCGCTGGAGCGAGGCCGAGGCGGCGCTTGCGGGGAATTTCGACCCCGCCGCCATCGACGGTCTGAGCGTGGATGCAGAGGGCATGATCGGCGATCTGCACGGCACCAAGGCCTACCGCGCCCATCTGGTTGGTGTCATCACCAAACGGGCGGTGGCCGCTGCGGCCTGAACCCAGGACCCGAACCCAGAACCCGAACCTGGGTAAGACACAGAAAAACCAGCCCCGGCCAATCGCTGGGGCTGGTTTTTCATGGATCCTGCATGGATCAGGCGCGCAGATAGTCCGACATGGTGTCCAGAAGCGTCTGCGTGCGGCCAGAGAGGTTGCGGATTTCGGTCGCAATCACCGCAAATCCCTTGCCCTGATCGCCAATGCGCGCCGCCTCGATTGAGGCGTTGAAGGCAATCAGCTGGATATGCCGCCCCACGGTTTCGGCATTTTCAATCGCGTCGCGCATTCCCTCGTCCCGGGCGCTGTCGCGGGATTTCTGCTCGTCGAACATGTTCTTGGTCATGTCGATGAGGAAACGTGAGACGATGGGCTCGACCTGGTAGAGCGATTGCGACGTCAGTGAGGGCCTGGCTGAAATCCGCTCCAGAAGGCTGGATTTGCCGCCTTCACCGATCACATCGGTAAACGGTTGCAACGCCTGGAGTGAGTTTCTGCGCTGTTCCTCAAGGTCGGCAGGCAGTTTATGTTCGGCCTCTTCCAGCAGCCGGTCGAGGCCACGGGTCAGCATGTCATGGGCAGATGTGATGCGGCTGACGGATTGCTCCAACAGGGTTGCGCCGTCTTCGGGCGATTGCTGCGCGCCATCGCGGGCCATCAGCACCAGCGCAAGAGACGCGGCCCGGCAGGGGGCAATGGCCATGAAGGCACTGTTCTGAATGTCGGAAAGAGGCTTCATGGGGGCTCCATCTTCTGTCGGTCGTGGTGTCGGCTGCAGCCGATCTGCCCCAAAGGAGCTAGGGCCTGGACGTAAAGAAAACGTGAGCGTGCCATGTATCTATTGGATAAATTGCCTCTTTTTTGAGCGGGCAGCAGCGGGGCAGTGGCCGCCCCATCCGACAGGCGCGGCGGGATCTGGTTTGCCTGGGGCGCAAACGCAAAACACCCCCGCACGGATCAGGTGCGAGGGTGTCGGCAGTCCGGCCTGTGGCGCGGATTATTTCTGGGGCAGCGGCGCGATCATCATGATCATCTGGCGGCCTTCCATCTTGGGCATGTTTTCGACCTTGCCCAGTTCCTTGATGTCTTCGGCAACGCGCAAAAGCAGGTCACGGCCCAGGTTCTGGTGGGCCATTTCGCGACCACGGAACCGCAGGGTGACTTTGACCTTGTCACCGTTTTCAAGGAACTTGAAAACGTTCTTCATCTTGACCTGATAGTCATGGGTATCCGTGTTCGGACGGAACTTGACCTCTTTGACCTCGATGATCTTCTGCTTCTTGCGTGCTTCGCTTTCCCGCTTCTGCTGTTCATACTTGAACTTGCCGTAGTCCATGATCTTGCAGACGGGCGGGTTTGCGTTGGGCGAGATTTCTACCAGGTCAAGACCGGCTTCTTCTGCCAGTTGCATTGCCTTGGCAGGGTGCACCACCCCGACATTTTCCCCGTCGGCGCCGATCAGGCGAATTTCAGGAGCACGGATTTTTTCGTTCGTGCGCGGGCCGGTATCGCGTTGCGGCGGCGCATTATGAGGTCTGCGGGCTATGACGTCTATCCTTCTGTCACTTCGGAAAAGTGCCCGGAAAATAACGTCCCCGGGCCAGCGATTCAAGTCAAATGCGGGTATGACCGGCCCCACCGGGCATTTCAAGGTTTCTTTGGGACACAAGGGGAACTTGTGCGCTGATTTCGCGTTTCTGTCATGTTGTCTGCGCCGGGTCGGCGGAAAATCTGGCGCGATCAGCGGGGCTTGGCCGATGAGGCGGGGGGCGGATTTCTCCCCCTTGTTGTTGCGCAGGTCAGGGGCCAAGTGCAGGGCACAATTATTCCGACAGGAAACCAGAAGGAGAATGACCATGAAACCGATCGTCGTAGCACTTGGCGTGGGCGCCCTTGCCTTGGGTGGATATGTCTATGTCTCCTCCCAGCAGGCCGATGACATCACCGCAGCGCCAGAGCAGGTCAACGAGGCCCCCGCCGAGATCGTCGCGCAGGAGCCGCTTGCCACGGATGACACCACCATCACCCAAGAGCTGGAGCAGACGCTGAACAACGCTGCCGATGCCGCCGCTGATGCCGGGGCCGAGGTGCAGGAACAGGCCGAAGCGCTGGCCGACAATGTGGCGGATGCGGTCAATGACGCTGTTGCGGGGGCGGTCTCTTCGGCCAATGACGCGGCGGCGGCTGTTGCCGAAAGCGTCGAGAACACCGCCAGCGGCATTGCCGAGGGTGTCAGCAACAGCGCAAACCTCGCAGAAACCACGCTGAGCGATCAGGCAGAGGCGGCGCAGGACAGCGCAAACGCCCTGAGCGAAGAGCTGGCAGAAGGGGCATCGGATGCCGCCAATGCAGCCACGGCAGAGGCCGGAGCCGCAGTTGACGCAGGCGCCGGGGCGGTTGCCGAGGGGATCGAAGCCGCAGGTGAGGCCGTCACCGGCGCTGCCGATACCGCTGCTGATGCGCTGAGCGAGGGGGCCGAGACCGCATCTGATGCCGCCAGCGCGGCGGCCGCTGATACACCGGTGGCAGAGCTGAGCGATGCGGACAAGAAAACCCTGCTGAGCCCAGAAGGCTTTGATTTTGACAAAGTGGCCGAGATGATCGACGCCTCTGCGCTGGACGCAGGCCAAAAAGCGCTGCTGACAACCACGCTGGATCAGGTGCGCAACAACCCGGCCCTGCTGGAGCAGACCCTGACCCGCATTCAGGAAGCGCTGGGTCTGAAGTAACAGCGCCCGTCAGCGCCCCCGGAACGAACATCCAGAAACGAAGAAACCCCCGCCAATCCGGCGGGGGTTTTGCTGTCTTGTCCGCTGTCTGACCGAGATCAGTCGAGGAAAGCCTTTTCCACCACGAAATGCGCGGGCTTGGAATTTGCGCCTTCTTCCAGACCATAGGTGTTTTCAAACAGGTCCTTGAGTTCCAGATTGAAGGCCAGGTTGCCGCAGATCATGGCGCGGTCGCTTTCCGGGTTCAGCGGCGGCACGCCGAGATCGGCAAAGGCCTCGCCCGAGCGCATCAGGTCGGTGATGCGACCCATCTTGGCGCTCTCTTCGCGGGTGGTGGTCGGGTAGTATTTGATCTTCTTCCAGAAGCCTTCGCCGATCAGCTCGTTCAGCAGCTCGTCCTCTTTCAGGCTTTCGATCAGTTCGCGGCCATAGGTCAGCTCACCGGCCTCGCGGCAGGTGTGGGTGATGATGACCTCGTCGTAATCTTCATAGGTCTGCGGCTCGCGCAGGAGCGACGCAAAGGGGGCAAAGCCGGTGCCGGTGGCAAAGAACCAGATCCGCTTGCCGGGCAGCAGGGCATCATGCACCAGCGTGCCGACGGGTTTGGGGCGCAGGATGATTTCATCGCCCACCTTGATGTGCTGCAGCTTGGAGGTCAGCGGACCGTCCTGCACCTTGATCGAGTAGAATTCCATTTCCTCGTCCCAGGAGGGCGACGCGATGGAATAGGCGCGCAACAGCGGCTTTTGCTTGCCGGTCTTGGGGTCGGGATCGTTCATCAGGCCGATCATCACGAACTCACCCGAACGGAACCGCAGCGACGCGGGGCGGGTGCAGCGGAACGAAAACAGGCGGTCGGTCCAGTGCTTCACCTCGGTCACGGTCTGTGCGTCGGGCAGCGCGGGGGTGGCTTTGGCGGGCTTCTGGTCGGTTGCTGTGTCGGTCACGGAGGTCATCTCATTCATCGGTTGCACTGCCGGAGGAGTAGCCGGCACCTCTGATTAGTCTTTGATACATGTCAGGAAAACCCCTGTTTTGTGAAACCGGCCCCGCGCTTTTTGCAACAGGACCGGCGTCAGGGTCAGGTTTCGCTGGTTTTCCCGGGCTCGGGGTCCGGCTGGCTCAGGCGTGATTGGAGGTCGCGCGCATGCGGGCCTGGTAGTTGTGGCTCTGCCAGTTGGCGCGGAACTGCCACTGGTCTTCGGGCTGGCGGGCGGCCAGCTCGTCTGAGATTTCCACCTCATCAAACCCGGTGCGGCGCGCCATCGCGTATTGGTCGGAAATCACATGACCCTTGGCGCGCAGGCGGCCCTTGTAGCCGATGAGGCGCAGATGCCGGGCGATGGTAAAGCCGCGACCATCCGCAAAGGAGGGGAAGTCGACGCGGATCATCTCGATCCCGTCCAGCTTGCCTTCCAGGGTGCGCGGGTCGGTGTCAGACGCCAGATCCAGCACATTTGCGCCGTCAAAGCCTGCGTCCCAGGTTTCAGGGCCAAAGCCCTCGTCGGTGATGATGACAGTCATCTCTCAAGCTCCTGTGCGGACGAATGTGCCATCCACCACGTGGATGCCGCATTCTTCCTTGTTCTGGTTGCGCCAGCGACCGGCGCGGGGATCTTCGCCTTCGGCGACCGGGCTGGTGCAGGGGGCACAGCCGATCGACGGATAGCCCTTTGCCACAAGCGGGTGCCGGGGGAGGCGGTTTTCAGTCATGTAGGCGCGCACATCATCGGGCGCCCAATGGGCCAGCGGGTTCACCTTGATGCGACCGGTGCCGTCTTCGACCTCAAAGAAGTCAAGCGCGGCGCGGGTGCCGGACTGGAAGCGCTTGCGCCCTGTAATCCAGCCATCAAAGCCAGCCAGTGCCTTTTGCAGGGGCACCGTCTTGCGCAGGGCACAGCAGGCATCGGTGTCCGAGAACCGCAGCGCGCCATAGGGGTCTTTTTCGGCAATGTCATCGGCCTTGATGACCTGAACATTGCGCAGCCCCAGACGTTCGCTCACCTCTTGCTGGTAGACCAGCGTTTCGGTGAACAGCAGTTCGGTGTCCACAAACAGCACCGGCGTCATCTTGTCCGCCAGCGCCGCCATGTGCAGCAGCACCACCGATTCCGCCCCAAAGGAGGACACCAGCGCAATGTTGCCCGCATCATTCAACGCAGCTTCCATAACGGCAGTGGCCGAATGGTGTTTGTAGCGGGCGTTCAGCTCGGCAACCTTTTCGACCAGATCCCGGTCGGTCTCGGTTACGGAGCCCGGACCCGCTGTCGGGGCCTGGTCAAATCCAACCATGGGTCAGGCCACCTTTTTTTCGGACGCCGGATAGAGCGCTGCCTTGAAGGGATCCATGCCAACGCGGCGATAGGTCTCCAGGAAGGTCTCTTCTTCGGTTTCGCGGATGTCCAGATAGGTCAGAACGATGCGTTCCACCGCCGGGACGATTTCGTCATAGGCAAAGCCGGGACCGGTGCGGGTGCCGATGGCAGCGGTTTCGGTGGCATCGCCGCCCAGTGTGATCTGGTAGTTTTCCACACCTGCACGGTCGAGACCCAGAATACCGATGTGACCGACATGGTGGTGGCCACAGGCGTTGATGCAGCCCGAGATCTTGATCTGCAGGTGGCCCACGTCATGCTCCAGCTTCAGATCGTCAAAGCGGGTAGCGATCTCCTGAGCGACCGGGATCGAGCGGGCAGTTGCCAGCGCGCAGTAATCCATGCCGGGGCAGGCGATGATGTCGGAGATCAGGCCGATATTGGCGGTGGCCAGACCGTGTTCCTTCAGCCGCGCATGGATCGCGGGCAGGTCGTTTTGATGGACATGCGGCAGGATCACATTCTGCTCGTGGCTGATGCGCAGTTCGCCATAGCCGTACTCTTCGGCCAGATCTGCCATCACGCGCATCTGCTCGGCGGTGGCATCGCCGGGCGTCTGGCCGTGGGCCTTGATCGAGATGGTGACGATGCTGTGGTTGTCCGCCTTATGCGCGGTCAGGTTGGTGTCTGCCCAGGCGCGGAAGACCGGGTCGGTCTGATAGGCGGCCTCATAGGCGTCGGTGCCGCCAGAGCGGAAGGCGGGGTTTGCGAAATGGGCCTTGATCTCTTCGAACAGGGCCAGATCGGCGCCGCCAAAGGTTGGGCGCACCAGCGCAAAGCGCTCTTCGGTCAGCTCGCGGATCTTGTCGAGGCCCAGCTCATGCACGGTGATCTTGATGCGCGCCTTGTATTTGTTGTCGCGGCGACCGTGCTGGTTCCAGACTGAAACCACGGATTCGATATAGGGCAGCAGGTCGTCCTGGCTGACAAAATCGTTCAACACCTTGCCGATCATCGGCGTACGGCCAAGACCACCGCCCACAAGGATCTGATAGCCGGTCTCACCCGCGTCATTGCGCACGATGCGCACGGCGAGGTCATGGGCCTTGAGAACCGCGCGATCCTTTTCACCGGCAGAGACGGCGATCTTGAACTTGCGGCCCATGAACTGGAATTCCGGGTGATCGGTCGACCACTGACGGATCAGTTCCGCGATCGGGCGGGGGTCTTCGATCTCGTCCGCGGCGGCGCCGGCGAAATGGTCGGCGGTCACGTTGCGGATGGTGTTGCCGGAGGTCTGGATTGCGTGCAGGTTCACCTCTGCCAGCGCGTCCAGCATGTCCGGCACGTCCTTCAGCTTGGGCCAGTTGTACTGGATGTTCTGACGGGTGGTGAAATGGCCATAGCCCTTGTCCCACTTTTCCGCCAGCAGCGCGAGCTGGCGCATCTGGTTGGCCGACAGCGTGCCATAGGGGATCGCAACCCGCAGCATATAGGCGTGCAGCTGCAGATACAGACCGTTCATCAGGCGAAGGGGCTTGAACTCGTCCTCGGTCAGCGAGCCATCAATGCGGCGCTCGACCTGGGCACGGAACTGGCGGTTGCGCTCTTCCAGGAAGGCAGTGTCGAAGTCGTTGTACTTATACATTGGCTGCGGCCTCCTGTTTGCCGTGGCGGTAGTTCGATGGGCCGGTGCGGCGGAAATCTTCGCGGAAATGGGTGGGCTCGGGGCCGTTGGCGCCTGCCTTGGCGTCGGTCAGATAGATGCCCACAACGCGCAGCGCGTCCTTTTCGGCTTCGATCAGGCGCAGCTGGGCTTCGGCCTCGTCCTCGATCAGCTCGGCCTGCGACATCTCGCGGGTCCAGCTGTTGTCGGCGGTGTAATAGATCACGTCGCCTTCAAGCAGGTCGTTGGCGGTGATGATTTTCGGCGTAAAGGGGCGGGGCATTATGCGAGCTCCATTTTCAAGTCACTCAGGGCCTGGGCGCTGGCGCGCGGGGCAAGGCCAAGAAAAGTCAGCGCCGGGCCGGTCAGATTGGCCGCGGCAAGGTCGGTGGGCAGGCGGTCCAGCGTGGTTTCAATCACCCGCTGATCTGCCCGCGAGGCGTTTTCGACAAGGGTCACGGGGGTTGCGCGATCGGCGCCGTGCATGATCAGGCGGCCCTGCACGAAGCGGGCGGATTTCTTGCCCATGTAGATCGCGGCAACCTCGCCGGGGCGGGCCAGTGCGGCCCAGTCGTGATCGGCAAAGCCCTTCATGTCGTGGCCGGTCAGAAACCGAACTGAGGCATTGCGGCCCCGTTGCGTCAGGCTTTGACCAATGGAGGCCACGGCCGCAGAGGCGGCGGTGATGCCCGGCATGATCTGATAGCCGATGCCAGCAGCTTCACAGGCGGTCAGCTCTTCATCGAGACGGCCAAAGACGGTGGGATCGCCGGATTTCAGGCGCAGGACCTTTTTGCCGGTGCGGGCATGGGCCACCATGCGGGCGCAGATCTCTTCCTGGCTGACCTGCGGCCCAAATCCCTCTTTGCCGACGTCTTCCAGCTGCGCCTGCGGCCCGGCAAGAGCCATGATCTCGGCGCTGACCAGACGATCAAAGAGGATCACATCCGCCTCTTGCAGCGCGCGCGCCACTTTGAGGGTCAACAGATCAGGGTCGCCGGGGCCGGAGCCTGCAAAGGCCACTTCGCCCGCAACCAGCCCACAACAGCGCCCGGCCTGCTGGGGCAGGGGCTTGTGGGATGGGGTGGTGATGGGACCGGTCATGTTGGGCCTCGTCTCTGTTGCTGGATGCGCCGGTTTGGGGGCGTCGGGTGTGTTTGACTTGTCCCTAGATATAGGAAATATTCCCTGTTATGCGCTACGTGCTGCGGCAAATAAGGAAAATCGTTCCAATCGGTGACGCAATCAGTCTGGTTGGTCCCGAAACAAGGAGAAAACAGGAATGACAGTGCGGATTGACGCCACAGACAGGAAAATCCTGGCAGAGCTGCAACGCGATGCAGGCCAATCGCTGGATGAAATCGCCCGTCGGGTGGGCAGTTCCAAGACCCCGGTGTGGAATCGTATCCGCAAATTGCGCGAGGCAGGCGTCATTGGCCGGCAGACCATGGTGCTGGATGCAGAGTCGCTGGGATTTGAGGCCTGTTTCTTTGTTCTGATCCGCACATCGGAACATGAAGCGGAGTGGCAGGCCAAATTCCTCAAGGCGCTGCGCGACCGCCCCGAAGTGCAGGAGGCGCACCGGCTGGCGGGGGACATCGACTATATCCTGAAGGTGCGGGTCAAGAACGCCCGGGCCTATGATGTTTTCTATCAGGCGCTGATTTCCGAGGTGAAGGTGCACAACGTTACCGCGCTGTTGTCGATGGAGGAAATCAAATCGACCACGCTTTTGCCATTGGAGGCGGTGGCCACCGATTGACGCGGTGGTGAACAGAAGGGGGAACAGAAGGGGGCGCTGCCCCCTCGGCGCGCTGCGCCTCTCCCCCGGAGTATTTTGGGAAAGATGACGGGCGCGGGTGCGCAGGGGGTGCGGCCAAATCCCTTGCGCCCAATCCCTTGCACCAAGTCCCTTGCATGGGGCGTCGGGCTCTGGGATAGCTTGGCTGATTTCAGTTGAGCCCCTTTGATCATGACCCATCCGATTGCCCCGGCACAGGCCCGCAGCCCGGTTCGCGCGCGGATCCTGTTTTTGCTGCTGTTGTTCAGCGGCACCATCTGCACGGCAATGACACTGCCGTTCATGAGCTATTTTCTAGTCGAGGGGCTGGGCCAGGCGCCTTGGGTCATTTCGGTGTACTCGGTGCTGGTCATCAGCGTGACCTTGACGGCAAACCGGCTGTTTGCGCGCCGCATCGATGCAGGCGCGCGGGTGTTTCCGCTGGTGGGGCTGGCGGCTGCTGGCTTTGTGCTGGCGGCGGGGGCACTGGCGCTCAAACCAGCGCTTTGGGTGCTGCTGAGCCTTGGGGTGCTGGGCTTTGGCATGTCGTCCAGCGCGATTTCCACCATGTTCAGCCTTGGCGGTCACATGGCAGAGCGTCATGCCGTGTCGCGGGTGCAGTTCAATTCGCATATGCGGGCCACCACTTCGACGGCCTGGATGATCGGGCCCGCGCTGAGTTTTCTGATCGCGGATGGCTTTGGTGCGCGCGCGGTGTTTGTGGCGGCGCTGATGGCAGCGGTGGCTTATGTGGCGCTGTGGTGGCTGACCTTGCCGCGGGAGATCACGGCCGCGGCACCGGAGCAGAGCGCGCACCGGACCCCGGCACAGGGGCAGGCCGTGGATCAGCCGGGGGCCCGCAGCTCTGCCGTCGGGGCCGGGCAGCTTTCGCGAGAGATCTGGCTCGCGGCTGTGTTTGTCTTTTCCCTGTCGTTGGCCCATGCGGCGACATTTTCCGCATTGCCGGTGTTTTTCGTTCAGGAGGTCGGGCTGCCGGGCTATGCGCCGGGGGTTGCCTTTAGCATGAAGACCTTTGTCGAGGTCATTGCGATTTTTTCGACACCCTGGGTGATTGCACGGTTTGGCATGTGGCGGGCGCTGCTGGCGGTGACCTGTCTGGCGATCGTGACGATCCAGCTGCTGGCCTTGGTGGAGACCTTTGCCCAGATGATGGCCGGGGCTGCGCTGGAGGGGCTTTATTATGGGTTCTACGCAAGTCTCGGCATCAGCTATGTGCAGTCGTTCGCCAAGGACGCCCCCGCGCGGGCCACGGCGATCTATTGGAACGCCCTGATGATGAGCGGCATTCTGGCAGGTCCGGCAGTGGGGGCGATTGCCCAGGCCTATGATTTCCAGACCGTGATCCGCAGCGCGTCTCTGGTGGCGATCGTGGCCTGTGTCGTGCTTATCCTGGGGCGGCCCAAGACGCCCGCGTGATGGCGTACTCAGGGCTGGCCAAACAGGGCAGCCAAATCCGCTTGGACAGGGCAGGTGGCGGGCCAAGCGGCCCGCCGGGTTTGTGTCACACCTCGACCATCAGGCGGGTCAGCCCGTGGAAGTGATAGGTGTTGTTGTATTCCGGGGCCGCGGCCAGTTTCAGGTTCGGGCAGCGCTCAAACAGGATGGGCAGGGCGATCTGCATTTCCATCCGCGCCAGCGGCGCGCCGACGCAGAAATGCAGGCCACCGCCGAAGCTCTGGTTGACCTTTGGCGGGCGCGTGGGGTCAAAACGCTCCGGATCCTCCAGCAGTTCCGGGTCACGGTTGGCCGCAGCCAGCAACAAGGCCACCTCGTCGCCGCGTTTGAAGGTATGGCCGAACATCTCGACCTCTTCATAGGCGTAGCGGGTGAACATGTGCAGCGGCGGGTCATAGCGCAGGATTTCCTCGACCAGCCCCTCGATCCCCTCGGGTGACAGCCAAGCGGCGTCCCAGCCCTGTTGCAGCATGGTTTTCACGCCATTGCCCAGCGAATGCACCGTGGCCTCGTGGCCTGCGTTCAGCAACAGGATGCAGGTGCCGATCAGCTCGTCCGTCGACAGGCTCTCGCCGTCTTCTTCGGCCTGGATGAGGCGGGTGATGAGATCCTCGCCCGGAGTCTTGCGGCGTTCATCCACATAGGTTGTGAGGAAGTCGATGAACTCCTGGCTGGCGCGGGCGGCGGCGTGTTCTGTCTCTTCGGTGCGCGAAGCCTGATACATCGCCACCATCTTGTGTGACCAGTCCAGCAGTTGTGGCGCCATATCGGTCGGCACGCCCAGAAGGCGGCAGATCGCGATCACCGGCACCTGGGTGCAGTAGGTCGACAGCAGATCAAACGGCGCGTCCTTGGGGAAGCTGTCGATCAGCTCATGGCAGAGACTGTCCAGGCCCGGCGCCAGCGCCTTGATTTCGCGGCTGGTGAAGGCGCGCAGGATCAGACGGCGCAGGCGGGTGTGGCGAGGGGGTTCCGCATCCAAGAGCGAATGGGCCTCGACCTGCATGAACGGGGCGAGATGGGCCGGGCTTTCCTTTGCCATCTCTGGCGGGATTTCGCGGCCAAAGCGGCGGTCGCGCAACAGCATGTGGACAGCAGCATGTGAAAAGGCCGCAACCATCTTGTAGTCCTGCCAGAAATGCAGATGTCCCTCGGCCCGTGCAGCGGCGTAAAAGCCATAGGGCGATTGGACGAAATCGGGATCGGTGGGGGATTGAGTCAATGTCTTCATCCGCGCAGCTTTTGCCAAGGCGGCTGGTCAATGCAAGGGGGGCTTTGCTACTGTGCGGCCAATGACGCAATTTCACGCACATCGGTGGATCATTCTGGCGCTTCTTTTGGGGGCGGTGGCGGCTGTGGCCGGGGGTGTTTACCGGCTGGGATATCGCCAAGCGCTTGATTCGCTTGCCGAACGCAGTGCCGCGGATCTGGAATTGGCGTCGGACCGGGTCACCACGCAGCTGCAGGTCTATCAGGAGCTGGCGGTTTTGATGGCCGATCACCCGACGCTCAAGCGGCTAGATCGGGCAGAGGCGCGTGCAGCGGCGCAGGGGCTGTTGCGCGAGGTGGCCGACAAGACAGCGGCGCTGGATGTGTTCTTTGTCGACAGGCAGGGACGGGTTGTTGTGGCCGCCGAGGGGGTGATGGGGCGCGATGTGACCCAGAGCGACTATTTCCAGCGCGCGATGCAGGGCGCGCTGGGCACCGGTTATGGCGTGCTGCAGCCGGGAGGGCGGCGCGCCTATATCTACGCGGCGCCTGATTTCGACGTGGATCGTCGGGTGCGCGGGGCGCTGGTGGTGGTCGCCGATGTCGAGGATGTGGAACAGACCTGGCGCGGGTCGCTGCCTGCGGTGTTTTTCACCAACCGGGGTGGTGAGGTGTTCATCGCCAACCGGCGCGAGCTGTTGTTCTGGCAGCGCAGCACCGAGGGGCCGGGCCTGTTGCCACCGGATGGCCGGCAGGTGGCGCTGCGCTCCTGGCTGGAAGGGCCGCATGAGATCTGGGACCTGCGCTGGTCGCCCTATCTGCCGGAACGCGCCCTGCATCTGTCGGTGAACCTGCCGCAGATTGGTATGGTGGGCGAGATCCTCGTGGATGTGGCCCCTGCGCAGCGCCTGGCGGGGTTGCAGGCGGCGGCGGTGGCCGCGATCGTGCTGGCGCTTGGGGCGATGCTGGTGCTCGCGATTGAGCGGCGCCGGACGCTGGCGGAGGCAAATGCCGTTCTGGAGAGCCGGGTGGAGGCGCGCACACGGGCATTGTCGGCCACCAACATGCGGCTGACCCGCGAGGTGCAGGAACGTCAGGAGGCCGAGGCCGCGCTGAAGCGCGCGCAGGAGGATCTGGTGCAGGCGGGCAAACTGTCAGCGCTGGGGCAGATGTCGGCGGGCATCAGTCACGAGCTGAATCAGCCTTTGATGGCGATCCAGCAATATGCCGAAAACGGCGAGGCTTTTGTGGCGCGCGGCAAGCCGGAGCGGGCAGGAGAGAACCTTGGCCGCATTGCCCAGATGGCGGGTCGGATGGCGCGGATCATCAAGAACCTCCGCGCCTTTGCCCGCAATGAAAGCGAGCCGATGGGGCGGGTCGATCTGGGGCAGGTGATTGCATCCGCGATCGAGCTGACAGAGCCGCGTCTTCGGCAGGACCGGGTTGACCTGATCTGGCAGCCACCTGCGGAGCCGGTCTTTGCCTGGGGGGGAGAGGTGCGGCTGTCGCAGGTGTTTGTGAACCTCATCAACAATGCGGCGGACGCGATGCTGGATCAGGAGCAGCGCGAAATCCACATCGCGATTGAGACACGTCAGGATGACGGCGGAGTGGATGCAGGCGGGCGGCTGGCGGTTACGGTGCGCGATATTGGCCCCGGCCTGAAGGAGCCCGAGAAGATCTTCGAGCCGTTCTATTCCACCAAGGCGGTGGGCGGCGCGGATGGTATGGGGCTGGGGTTGTCGATTTCCTACGGGCTGGTGCAGAGCTTCGGCGGCCATATCCGCGGGACCAACACAGGCACTGGCGCAGAGTTCACGGTAGAGCTGGATCGCTGGCGCGATCAGGCGCAGACCACCACGGGACAACAGGCCGAACGACGGGCCAAACAACGGGATGAACTGGCATGACCAATCGGGTTTTGGTGGTGGATGATGATGCGGCGGTACGCGCGGCGTTGGGGCAGACGCTGGAGCTGGCGGAATGTGACGCCATCACCGTGGGATCCTTTGTGGCGGCCAAGGATCTGATCACACCTGATTTTGACGGGGTGATCCTGTCGGACATGCGGATGCCGGGGCGCGATGGGTTTCATCTGCTGCGCTATGTGCGCGAGGTGGACGCGGATCTGCCGGTGATCCTGCTGACCGGCGAGGGCGACATTCCCATGGCGGTGCAGGCGATGGCCGAAGGCGCCTTTGATTTTCTCGAAAAACCCTGCGCCAGCGCGGATCTGATGGCGGTGGTGCGTCGGGCGCTGAAGACGCGGGCGCTGGTGCGGGAAAACCGCGTTCTGAAGTCGCAACTGGAAAGCGGCGATCCGGCAGCTCGGATGATTTTTGGCACCTCGCCGCAGGTGGAAGAGCTGCGGGCGCGGGCCCGTGCAGTGGCGGCCACGGGGGCCGAGGTGTTGGTGACAGGTGCGCCGGGGGGCGGAATTTCCAAGGTGGCGGAGGTCATTCACCTGATGTCGCCACGCGGGCAGGGGCCGTTTGTGAAACGTCCGGCGGCGGGGCTCAGTGCGGATGGGTTTGCAGACCTGTGCCGCGAAGCCGCGGGGGGATCGCTATACCTTGATGAAATCGCCGCCCTGCCAAGTGAAACGCAATATGCCATGTTGGAGGCGTTGGAGCAGGGCATCGAGGCGCGGGTTCTTGTGGGCTCGGTTGCGGATTTGGCGCAGGAGGCGGCAGAGGGGCGGTTTCTGGCCGATCTTTTCTACCGCCTCGATGTGATGCGGGTGCGCATTCCGGCGCTGTCAGAGCGGCCCGAGGATATACCGGTGCTGTTCAGCCACTATGTCGCCCAGGCCGCCGAGCAGGCAGGCATCGCCACGCCGGATATCCCGCAGGAACATCTGGCGGCGCTGATGGCGCAGGACTGGCCCGGCAATGCGCGCTCGCTGATGTCGGCGGCGATGCGGTTTGTGCTGGGGATGCCGGAGGAAGCGGCGCAGTCGGCGGAGCTGGGGCTGGCCGAGCAATTGGCGCAGGTCGAACGCTCGCTGCTTATCGCGGCGCTGGGACGGCAGAACGGCAATGCCTCTGCCGCGGCCAAAGCCCTGAAGCTGCCGCGCAAGACGTTTTATGACAAGCTGGCGCGCTATGGCATCCGGCCTGAGGACTATCGCCGCTGAGGGCTCTGTCCTGGCTTTTGGTGTGGTCCGCGTCCTGTGAGAGGCGCGGGGCAGAAGGTGGCGGCGCCGCCAGAGCCCCGATCAGGGGCAGGGGCGGAGGGGGATGGGGCCGCGTGTCGGTCGGCCCCATGTTCGTCAACCAGTGTCAACATCGGTCATGTGAACGCCCGCGGTCTGCAGCAGAGCTGCAGCGACGGGCCGGTCTCCGGTTTGCAGCCTGTGCCAGAGGCTGCGTTGTTGGGGTGATGTGCCAGATCACCCCGGTGTCGCGACAAAGGCCAGTCTGACAGACCCGAATGAACAGATCGCGTCCAATGCGTGCGCAGCCTAGGCAACACCCGGCAGGCCGCCGGTCATTTTGCTGCGCGCGGCGGGGTTTGAGTATTTGTGGAAAGATGACGGGCGCTGATTCCGTTTGCAGAAATGTCGAGCGCTAACAGGGTGTGCGGATTTTCGCACATGTTGGCAGGAGCCTTGTGCGGGAAATCGCACAGCTTTGTCACCGTGGGCGGGTTTGCCATTGAAAGGCGCTGCGTAAGCATCTGTTTTTGCGTGGGAACTGAGATTTTTTCAAGGGTGGCACGGAACCCTTGAGCAGGGGGCGCTGGCCCGTGATGCTGCATCTGGGGTCTTCGCCTTGGCGGAGGCTATGGAGAAATTCCGGGAGGAAAGACATGAAATTCGTAACTGCTGCCGCCACCGCTGTGGCGCTGACCATGAGTGCCGGGACCGCAATGGCGGCCTGTGATGATGGCGAAATCGTCGTCAAGTTCAGCCATGTGACCAACACCGACAAGCACCCCAAGGGGATTGCCGCCTCGCTGCTGGAAAAGCGCATCAACGAAGAGATGAACGGCACCATGTGCCTGGAGGTCTATCCGAACTCCACGCTGTACAACGACAACAAGGTGCTGGAAGCGATGCTGCAGGGCGATGTCCAGCTGGCCGCGCCGAGCCTGTCGAAGTTTGAAAAGTTCACCAAGCAGTTCCGCCTGTTCGACCTGCCGTTCATGTTCAAGAACATCGATGCGGTTGATGCCTTCCAGGCGTCTGAAAACGGTCAGGCGATGCTGGATTCCATGCAGCGCCGCGGCCTGCAGGGTCTGGCTTATTGGCACAATGGCATGAAGCAGATGTCGGCCAACAAGCCGCTGATCGAGCCTTCTGACGCCAATGGTCTGAAGTTCCGCGTGCAGTCGTCTGACGTGCTGGTCGCCCAGATGGAAGCCATCGGTGGCAGCCCGCAGAAAATGGCTTTCTCCGAAGTTTACGGCGCGCTGCAGCAGGGTGTTGTGGACGGGCAGGAAAACACCTGGTCCAACATCTACGGCAAGAAGTTCTTTGAGGTGCAGGATGGTGTGACCGAAACCAACCACGGTGCGCTGGACTATCTGGTGGTGACCTCTGTTGACTGGCTCGACAGCCTGGAGCCGGAAGTGCGCGACCAGTTCCTGACCATCCTGGGCGAAGTTACCGCGACGCGGAACGCCGAATCCACCAAGGTGAACGGTGAGGCGCGTCAGGCCATCATCGATGCCGGTGGTGTTGTGCGCGAGCTGACACCGGAGCAGCGCGCGGCCTGGGTCGAGGCGATGAAGCCGGTCTGGGACAAGTTCGCAGGTGACGTGGGTCAGGACATGATCGACGCGGCACAGGCCATCAACGCAGGCATGTAAGCCCGCATCCAAATGAAATCAGGGGCCGGCGCCATGATGCGCCCGCCCCAACCTATCGGCGGCGGATCGGCCCCGATATCCAGTTTCCAAACATGTCGGGGAGAGAAAGATGGCGGGGGCAAAACCTGGCCCGAGCGGCTTTATCCATAAGCTCGAAGAAACCCTGATCGCGCTGTTGCTGGGCCTGATGGCTCTGATCACCTTTGCCAATGTGATTGCGCGATTTGTCTTTAATTCCAATATCCTGTGGGCACTTGAGTTGACGGTGTTCCTGTTTGCCTGGTTGGTGCTGTTGGGGGCGTCTTATGCGGTCAAGGTCCATGCCCATCTGGGGGTGGATGCGGTTTTGAACATGCTGGCCCCTCCGGCGCGCCGGGTCATCGGACTCATTTCTGTGACCTGCTGCCTGGTGTTTTCGCTGCTGCTGTTGAAAGGCGCCTATGACTATTGGGCGGTCTTTGCAGATCTGCCGCCCACCTCTGGGCGTTGGTTCCCGACGGGGTTCGACATGAAGGCCCGCAGCCAGAGTTTCTATGAGGTGCAGGATGTGCCGATGGTGAGCTTTCTGCGCTTTCTCGAAGATCTGATCAACTATGGCGACGCCTACGAGAAGCTGCCCAAGGTGGTGCCGTATCTGGTGTTGCCAGTGTCGATGCTGTTGCTGGTGGTGCGCTTTGCGCAGGCGGCCTTGCAGATCCTGCGGGGAGAGACAGACCGTCTGGTGGCGAGCCACGAAGTTGAAGATGAGATCGCCGAAGTACAGGCGCAGCGCGGGGAGCACGACTGATGGACGTTGTACTGCTGTTTTCCATGGTCATTGGCCTGTTGCTGATCGGGGTGCCGATTGCGGTGGCGCTTGGCCTCAGCTCGACGCTGTTCCTGCTGATCTATTCCGACAGCTCGCTGGCATCGGTTGCAGGCACGCTGTTTGAGGCCTTTGAGGGGCATTTCACGCTGCTCGCGATCCCGTTCTTTATCCTTGCGTCGTCCTTCATGACGACGGGGGGCGTGGCGCGGCGGATCATCCGGTTTTCCATCGCCTGTGTTGGCCATCTGCCGGGTGGTCTGGCGATTGCGGGTGTGTTTGCCTGTATGCTGTTTGCCGCCCTGTCCGGCTCCTCCCCTGCAACTGTGGTGGCGATTGGCTCCATCGTGATCGCAGGCATGCGTCAGGTGGGCTATACCAAGGAATTCGCGGCCGGTGTGATCTGTAACGCAGGCACGCTGGGCATCCTGATCCCGCCCTCCATCGTCATGGTGGTCTATGCGGCAGCGGTCGAAGTCTCTGTCGGGCGGATGTTCCTTGCGGGTGTCATTCCGGGCCTGATGGCGGGCTTGATGCTGATGGTGACCATCTATGTGATGGCCAAGGTCAAGAACCTGCCCAAGGGCGAGTGGCTCGGCTGGGGAGAGATCTTTACCTCGGCGCGCGAGGCCGGTTGGGGCCTGTTCCTGATCGTCATCATTCTGGGCGGCATCTATGGCGGGATCTTCACCCCCACCGAGGCCGCAGCTGTTGCGGCGGTTTATGCCTTCTTCATTGCGTGCTTTGTCTATAAAGACATGGGCCCGCTGTCCAATGGCGAAGGGGAGGCAAAGACGCCGCTGCTGAAGAAGCCGCATGCGTTGATCACCGCCTTTTTCCACAGCGATACCAAACACACGTTGTTTGAGGCGGGCAAGCTGACCGTCACACTGCTGTTCGTGATTGCCAATGCGCTGATCCTGAAGCATGTGCTGACAGATGAGCAGGTGCCGCAGCATATCGCTAATGCGATGTTGTCGGCAGGTTTCGGCCCGGTGATGTTCCTGGTTGTGGTGAACGTCATCCTGCTGATTGGCGGCCAGTTCATGGAGCCCTCGGGCCTTCTGGTGATCGTGGCGCCGCTGGTGTTTCCGATTGCCATCGAACTGGGGATCGATCCGATCCATCTGGGCATCATCATGGTGGTCAACATGGAAATCGGCATGATCACACCGCCGGTGGGGTTGAACCTGTTCGTGACCTCGGGCGTGGCAGGGATGCCGATGATGGGCGTGGTGAAGGCGGCTCTGCCGTTCCTCGCGGTGCTCTTCGTCTTCCTCATCATGATTACCTATATCCCCTGGCTGTCGACTGTTCTGCCGAATGCGGTCATGGGGCCGGAGATCATTACCAAGTAGGCCGGCATCGGCAGGTTCGTATGAGTGGATAACGAGTAAGGCGCCCTGGGAGACCGGGGCGCCTTTTTTGTTTTGGATCAGGGGACTGGCCGAAGAAAAAGGGGCTTTGCCCCTCTGCGCGGGCGCGCATTCACCCCAGAGTATTTGTGGAAAGATGACGATGCTGCGGTGCGCCTGGTCTTGTCATCTTTCCCTTAAATACTCAGCTGCGCTTCAGCTGGCGTCGAGCGCGGCCGTGATGGGGGCGAAATCGGCGGCCTTGAGGCTGGCGCCGCCTACAAGCGCGCCGTCCACATGGGCCACTGCAAAGATGTCATCGGCGTTGGAGGCTTTGACAGACCCGCCATAGAGCAGGCGGATGGCATTGGCTGTCTCGCCGCCAAAGCGCTGGATCAGGCTGTTGCGCAGGTCATTGTGCACCTCGGCGATCTGGGCAACCGTGGGCACCTTGCCGGTGCCGATGGCCCAGACCGGTTCATAGGCAACCACCACGGTGTCACCGGTGCTGCCATCGGGGAGCGAGCCGTCGAGCTGGCTGCGCACCACATCAAGGGTCTTGCCGTTTTCGCGATCTTCGAGGGTTTCGCCCACACAGATCACCGCAGTGAGCCCGGCGGCAATGGCGGCTTCGGCCTTGGCGCGGACCTCGGCGTCGGTTTCGCCATGATCGGCGCGGCGTTCGGAGTGGCCGAGGATCACCGCGCTGGCGCCGGCATCGCGCAGCATTTCGGCGCTGACGTCACCGGTATGGGCACCGGTGGTTGCGGCGTGGCAGTCCTGCCCGCCGAGGGTGACATGGCTGGCGGACAGGCGATCGGCGGCACGTGACAGAAGTGTGGCAGGTGGGCAGATCAGCACCTCGGCGCGGGCCTCGCGGGTGGCCTCTGCCAGGGCGGCCAGCTCATCAAGCGCAGCTGCGGTTCCGTTCATTTTCCAATTGCCTGCTGCAAGTTTGCGCCGCATGTGGTGATCTCCCTTGGGTTTTCTGCTGTATCATTCAGCGTTGAGGGGGCGGGCCTTGGCCCTGTTAGCGCTGTTGGTAGCATCCTTGCCGGGGCAGAACAATTCGCCAGAAGGCAATCACCAGACAACAGTCATTCGCCACCAGTGCCCAGACCCAAGTAACCAGACCCAAGTAAACAGACCCAAGTAAACAGGCCGAAGCAACCAGGTCGAAGCCGTCCGAAGGTCATCACAGGGTGGGGCGTGGTGGATGGAGGGTTTGCGCGCGGCAAGGCCATCGCACGAAAAACGGGACGGATGGGAAAACCGTCCCGTTTCAATCTGGTTTGGTGCTGTCGCACGCAAGTAAGACTGTGCGGATCCAGCTGAGCGGCGGGCCAGTCTAGTGGGGTCAGTCCAGTGCGGCGTTGGTCCAGTGCGGTGCCAGTCCGGTGCGGCGTTGGTCCAGTGTGGTGCCAGCCAAGTGTCTGTCCAAGGGCAAGCGCCGCGCTGCGCAGATGGGTCAGCCTGCGGGCATGTCCTTGAAGCTGATGGATTCGCCGCAGCCACAGGCCTCTGCCACATTGGGGTTGTTGAACTTGAACCCGGCTTCCAGAAGCGAGACCTCATAGTCGATTTCGGTCCCGAAGAGGAACATCTGCGCCATGGGGGCGATCAGGACGCGGGCGCCATCCTGTTCGACAACCTCGTCGTTGGGGTCGGCTTCGTCCACATATTCCATGGTGTATTCCATGCCCGCACAGCCGCCCTTTTTGACGCCGATGCGCAGGCCGGAATGACCACCCTTGTCCATCAGTTTGGCGATCTGAGCGGCCGCCTTGTCGGTGATTGTGACCGCTTGTTTGCCGGGGATACCGAACATTTCATACTCCAATGTCGCGCGTTACTGCGTAATTTAGGGGGTGTGGGGCCGCGGCTCAAGAGGGGAGCAGATCACAGCCCCATGCAATTGGCATAATAGGTGACCGTTGCGGGCCAGTCGGAAAACACGCCCACGACGCCCACATCCTGTGCCAGCACATCCAGCACCTGATAGGTGGCTGCATCCGAGGTGATGGCCTCTGCCACCGACTGGTAGTACCAGCCGCCGCCATTGTGCAGGGGGCCGGACCGTTCAAGCGTCCAGGTGATGATGTTCAGTCCTGCCTCACGGGCTTGGATCGCATAGGGAGAGGGCGCCATCTGGCCGTCCTTCAGCGTCAACAGCATCCAGATCGGCGGGGCGATGTAGTTGACGCCCATCTCTTTCAGCTCTGCCATGCTGGGGCGGAAGCTGGCCGGGTCCATCGGGTCCAGTTTGCCTTCGTCGTCGTCGTGGCGGGCAAAGCGGTCATCGAGATAGACCGCCTGCTTGCCAAAGTCCGGTGTGTGTTCGATCCAGTATTTGATGTCGCTGAGGTCAAAGCTCTGCACCCAGACGTCCTGTGGCGGGATGCCTGCCTCGACATAGGCGTCGATCAGTTTCTGGGCATAGTCCTCCTGGGTCATCCCGTTGAAGGGCATCTGCACGGCGGGCGCCTTGAGCTCGGGGGTGAATTTCACCCCCAGATCACGAAAGAGCGCAACACTGTCGGCATGGGTGATCAGGGTGGCGCCGTTTCCGTAAAGAGTACTGCGCCAGGGGGCGAGGCCCTGCTGATAGGCGCTGGGGGTGGTGGCCTTTGGGTCGCGGCTGTCGAATTTCGGGGTGAGGCTCTGGAATTCGGCGAGGGTGAGGTCGCTTGTGCGGCATTCGGCGCTGGCGGGGGCGCTGTCGGTGGCCGGTTCAAACCCCATGTAGCAGCGCTCTGCCAGATCCGTGGTCAGGATGTTGGTGGTGGTGTGCAGGTCGTTCTGAGCATGCCGACAGACCAGTTCGAGATCCTTGGTAAAGGTGACGTCGCATTCCAGGATGCCCGCCCCCATGCGCGCGGCGGCTGTGTTGCTTTGGACGGTGTGTTCGGGAAACATCAGCGGGGCGCCACGGTGGGCGATGGAGAAATCGGTGGGCGTGGGGGTCTGCTGCGCGCAGGATTGCAGTTTTGTCTTCAGCGGGCCATCGGGGAGGGCATCCACCAGATAGGCCGGGCGCTGGCCATAGCTGAGGGCGATTGACGTGCTGTCTGCCGCCGCGGTCTGGGGCAGCTGTGTGAGCGTCGCAAGGGCGAGGGACAGGCTGAGGGAAAGGCTTCTGTTGCAAAAGACGGGGCGGGGCACGCGGGCAATCTCCTGATCTTGGGGCGCGGGGCAAATGACGGCGCGCATCTGAAGCGGTCTGAAACGGAATTTGGAAATGAAACGGGCCGGTTGCTCCGGCCTTGGTGGTATCTAGCTTGTGGTCCTGGTTGGACCAGTGGTGATTGGGCGGGCCGGGTTGCCTGCAACGGTTGCCCTTGCAGGAACGTCGCGGGTGACAATCGCGCCAGCGCCGATGGTGGCGCCGTCTCCAATTGTCACGCCGGGCAGGATAATGGCACCGCCGCCGATCCAGACCTGAGCACCAATGGTGATGGGGCGGCCAAATTCCCGTCCCGAGGCGCGCGCAGCGGGGTCGCGAGGGTGGTCTGCGGTCAGGATCTGGACATAGGGGCCGATTTCGGTGCCGTCACCGATGCGGATTTCGCACACGTCGAGCAGCACGCAGCCGAAATTCATGAACACGCCGCGACCCAGGTGAATGTTGCGGCCATAGTCCACATAGAATGGCGCGCGCAATTCGCAGGGGGTGCCATAACTGCCGATCAGCTGGTCCAGCAGGCTGTGGCGCACTGTGACCTCGGCGTCGATGGTGGCGTTATAGGCGCGCATCACCTGCTGGGCATGGGTGCGGTCTGCCACCAATTCGGGGTCGCTCGCGTCATAGAGCGCCCCCGATAGCATCTTTTGCTTTTCGCTGAGCGCCACGGCCTACATGAAGCCGAGTTCGAGACGGGCTTCGTCTGACATCATCTCCATTCCCCAGGGCGGCTCCCAGGTGAGTTCGACATCGCAGCTTTTGACGCCGGGAACGGGGGTCACGGCGTCAATGATCCAGCCAGGCATGTCGCCCGCCACCGGACAGCCCGGCGCGGTCAGGGTCATGATGATCTGCACGTCGTTCTCGTCTGAGATGTCGATCGTGTAGATCAGGCCGAGTTCGTAGATATTCACCGGAATTTCAGGGTCATAGACCGTGCGGCACGCCTCTACCACCGCGTCAAACAGCGGATGGTTCACGGAAGAAGGGGCGATAAGGGGGGTGCCTTCCAGTGGCTCGGATGCGTTGGTCATTTGGGCCTCGGTTCGTTTCCTGAGTGTTTATATAGGGAAGCTGGCCCTGAGGGTCCAGTGGCGGATGACGGCAGGACGCGGGGCTGTTCCGGGTTTGGGGGGTTCATTCCCCTTCAGGTTGCGGATAGTGTTGCGTCAAATTTGAAAAAGTGGATTTCAGACAAAATGTGGATCAAGGGCCTGTCCGGCAGTTTCTTTCGCGGATTTCCCGGGACGCAGGAGATTTCCGCGTTTCACTTCCAGGACACATCTGGTGGGTTCGCGCAGGTTTCTGGTCCCAATGGTGCGCAGTTCAAGCCCTATAGCGCGCCCTATGAGGCATTTGGTCAGACGCTCATCTCTGGGGAGGTGACGTCTGCGACGGGGCAGACCCTGGGGCATGAAGTCTATTCGCTTGATACAAAGACCAGCACCGTCAGCCTGTTTGCGGATATCGAGGCGGGGGACAGGGCGGTGACGTCTGGTGGGGCGATTTCCTGTTCTGTGGCCGGGTTTGTGAAAAGACGCGCCAAGAGGGCAGCGGCATGACGCGCCCATCAAGCGGCGCGGACCGGCTCTTGGGACTGGATCTGGCGCGATATGTTGCCTTTGTTGGGATGGTCATCGTCAATTTCAAGATTGCGATGGGCGCCGAAGGGGGCGCGGGGCTGGCGGCTGCTGTGACCTCTGCGATCGAGGGGCGGGCTGCGGCCACCTTTGTGGTGCTGGCGGGCATCGGTCTGGGGCTCGCAGGGCAGGCCGGGCTGGCGCAGACGGGCGCTGTGACGCTGCGCAGGGCGCTGTTTCTTCTGGCGCTTGGCCTTGTGAACATGACGATATTCGAAGCGGATATCCTGCATTACTACGCGGTTTATTTCGTCTTTGGCGTTGCCCTGCTGCGGCTGAGTTCTGCGGGGCTGATCGCGGTGATGGCTGGGCTGAACGGCCTCGCGCTGGTCATGATCCTGAGCCTTGATTTCGATCAGGGGTGGGATTGGCAGAGCTATCACTATGCGGATTTCTGGACAGCGACGGGGTTTCTGCGGAACCTGTTTTTCAATGGCTGGCATCCGGTCGTGCCCTGGCTTGGGTTTCTGGTGTTTGGGGTGCTGCTGAGCCGTCAGGCGCTGGCAGAGCGGGCGGTTCAGCTGCGGCTGGTGCTGGGCGGTGGTCTGGCTGTTGCGCTGGCTGAGGCGGGCAGCGGGATGCTGGCGCCTGTCTTGGCGTCGATAGATCCTGAACTGGCAGTACTGGCAGGCACCGATCCGGTGCCAGCGACGGTCTTTTACTTTGTCGCGGGCTGTGGAGCTGCCGCAGCTGTGGTTGGCGCCTGCCTGCTGCTGGCGGGTCCGCTGGCGCGGGTTGGGCTGGTGTCGCTGCTGGTGCCTGCGGGGCGTCAGACGCTGACGCTATATATTGCGCATATCGTTCTGGGGATGGGAGCGCTTGAGGCGCTGGGCCTTTTGGGCGGGCGCAGCGTGCAAGAGGCGCTGATCGCGGCGCTGGTGTTTTGTGCCGTGGCCACGGTTTATGCGGTGTTGTGGGCGCGGCTGTTCAAACGGGGGCCGATTGAAGCGGCGATGCGCCGGATCGCGGGATAGGGCCGCGCGAAAAAAAACAGGCCGCTGGGGGGCAGCCTGTTTGGTGGCGATCAGCCGTCGTTGATGTCGTGGTCGAAGGTTTTGACCTGGTCCTTTGGCCCCTTGAAACTGCGGCGCAGAACAAGCCAAGCCACCAGAGAAAGCCCGGAAAAGACCAGCAGGAGCACGGGCAGTGTCATGCTGCCTGCGGCGCTGAGGGCGACCAGAAGGCCGGTGATGGCTGCGCCGATGGCAAAGCCAAGGAACAGGAAGCCCGGCGCCAGCACCTCTATGATGGCGAGGCCGATGGCGGCCGCGATCCAGACCCACCACAATTCCCAGAGCGCGGTCATTTGCCGGGCCCTTTGAGCATGTTGAAGGCGTTGCCAAAGGCCTCCAGCGCGTTGGCTGGCACCAGAATGGTCTGCTTGCCATCGCCAGCGCCGAGCGCGTTCAACGCCTCGACCTGCTTCAGCGCGACCTGATACTGGGCTGCCTCCAGACCGTTCTCCGCAATCGCCTTGGCCACCACTTCGGTCGCGTAGGCTTCGGCGTCGGCCTGAATGCGGCGGGCCTTGGCGGTTTGTTCGGCTGCATATAGTTCGGCATCAGCCGCCAGTTCGACCGCACGTTTCTGGCCCTCGGCCTTGGTGACTTCGGCACGGCGGGCGCGTTCGGCATTGAGCTGCTGCAGCATCGCATCACGCGTGGCCTGATCGAGGTTCACGTCCAGGATTTCGGCGCGGGTGACCTCAATGCCCCAGTCATCCACGGCGCTTTCCACGCTTTTCTGGATCTGTGCGATCAGTTGCGAGCGGTTGGACTGCACTTCGTCCAGATCCATCTTGCCGATCTCAGCGCGGACAATGCCTGCAACCGTTGTGGCAATAGCGCCATCCACGTCGCGGATCCGGTAAACGGTCTTTTCCGGCTCAAGGATGCGGTAGAAGACGGAGGTGTCGATCTGCACCAGCACGTTGTCCTTGGTGATGGCGTCCTGTGTCGCGTTCGGCAACTGGCGTTCGAGGATCGACACCTTATGCGCCACGGAATCCAGAAGCGGGACGATGAAATTGATGCCGGGGCCAAGCACGGCGTGGAGGCGGCCAAACCGCTCGACCACGTATTTCTCGGATTGCGGCACGATGCGCACGCCTTTGACCACCAGAATGACCAACAGGAGGGCGCCGAGAAGGAAAATGATGTTCTCGCCAATCAGGCTGAGGATAAGGTCTTCGCTCATGCGGGTGTCCTTCAATGAATGTATGCTATGGTATGCATTTGGGTGTCGCGCGGTTGATTTTCAAGATCTTGTGATCTGTCACGAGGAGGCCGGCGCAATGCGGCGGCGCAGTGGGCTGGGGCGGACGCGGTTCTCGATTTCGTCATAGATCAGCCCGGCGATGTTCTTTGTGGAGGTGCGTTCGATCCCCTCAAGGCCGGGGGAGGAGTTCACCTCCAGCACCTTTGGGCCGGTTTCCGAACGCAGCAGATCCACACCTGCCACATTGAGCCCAAAGGCGCGGGCGGCCTGCACGGCGGTGGCGCGCTCTTCCTTGCTGATGCGCACGGATGTGGCGCTGCCGCCGAGATGGAGGTTGGAGCGAAAATCCCCCTCAGCCCCGGAGCGTTTCATCGCCGCGACAACCCGCGAGCCGACGACAAGGCAGCGGATGTCCTCTCCTGCGGCTTCCTTGACGAATTGCTGCACGAGAAAGTTTGCCTTGAGCCCACGGAAGGCGGTGATCACACTTTCCGCCGCTTTCTTGGTTTCGGCCAGAACCACGCCTTTGCCCTGAGTGCTTTCCAACAGCTTGACGATCAGGGGCGCACCGCCTGCGATATTGATCAGGTTTGCGGTGTCCTTGGGTGAGGCGGCAAAGGCGGTGGAGGGCATGCCGATCCGGTGGCGCGCCAGCACCTGATGGGCGTGCAGCTTGTCGCGGCTGGCGGTGATGCCGTCAGAGCCGTTGACGCAGAATGTGCCCAGCGTTTCGAACTGCCGCAAAAGCGCGGTGCCGTATTGGGTGATGGATGCGCCGATGCGCGGGATCACGGCGTCATAGCGGGGCAGGCGTTTGCCGTCATAGTGGATTTCCGGCGCCAGCGCGTTGATTGCCATATAGCAGCGGGTGGTATTGATGACCTCAACCGTATGACCCCGCGCCTCGCCCTCTTCGACGAGGCGGCGGGTGGAATAATTGTCTTCGCGGCTAAGAACAGCGATGCGCAGCGCCCGTTTGGGGGCGGATTTGCGGATGCTGGCGGAGGAATAGACCGAGTAATCCAACTCGGGCTGGCAAAGCCGTTCGGCAGGCACCACGCTGATATTGTCGGTCAGCGCCTGACGGCCAAGCAGCATATGAAGCGCCATGCCGCTGCGGTCGGTGAGCGTCAGCTCGATCGGCCACTGGTGCCCGGCAATCGCCAGGTTGGTTTCGATCACATAGCGCAGCTCGCTCTCGCCATTGGAGGAGGTCACATCGCGACGGTCCTTGATCACGGCGGAGCAGGGGATCGCAAGATCGAACTGACCCGGAATGGGATGCACGAGAAAGCGGACCTTGGGGGCGTTCTGTGGCCCGAAGGTTTCGATTTCGGTGGCATGGAGCGACGAGGTGCGGGCACCTGTGTCGACCTTGACCCGCAACGCAGGCAGGCCGAGATCGGGCAGGCCGACCCATTCTTCCCATCCGAGTTTCAATGTTGGCGCCTGGTCTGCTGTGGACATGCGCGGGGCTCCTTGGCATTAGGGGGAATCACCGGATTGCCGGTGTCATGGTAACGGCAGGAATACGAGATGGCAGAGCTTTTCAACTTCGAACTGAAGGCAACCGACGGTAAGGCACGCACAGGTGTCATCAATACCCCGCGTGGCGAGATCCGCACGCCTGCTTTCATGCCGGTTGGCACTGCTGCAACCGTGAAGGCCATGATGCCCGAAAGCGTGCGCGCGACCGGCGCCGACATTTTGCTCGGCAATACCTACCACCTGATGCTGCGCCCGACGGCGGAACGCATCGACCGTTTGGGGGGCTTGCACAAATTCATGAACTGGGAACGCCCGATCCTGACGGATAGCGGCGGCTTTCAGGTGATGTCGCTGGCGGGATTGCGCAAGCTGACCGAGAAGGGCGTGACCTTCAAATCCCATGTGGATGGCTCCAAACACGAGCTGACGCCGGAACGCTCAATGGAGATCCAGCGACTGTTGGGGTCTGACATCGTGATGTGTTTCGACGAATGCCCCGCGCTGCCTGCGGACCGCGACCGCATTGCTGAATCAATGCGCCTGTCCATGCGTTGGGCCGAGCGGTCGCGCGAGGCGTTCGGGGACCGTCCGGGCCATGCGCTGTTTGGGATCATGCAGGGCGGGCTGGAGCAGGACCTGCGCGAAGAAAGCGCCGAGGCGCTGAAGAAGATCGGTTTTGAGGGCTATGCCGTTGGCGGTCTTGCGGTGGGCGAGGGGCAGGAGGCGATGTTCGACTGTCTGGATTACGCCCCCGGTTTCCTGCCCGAGGACAAGCCGCGCTACCTGATGGGGGTGGGCAAACCCGATGATATCGTCGGCGCGGTGGCGCGCGGGATCGACATGATGGACTGTGTGCTGCCGTCGCGTTCTGGCCGCACGGGTCAGGCGTTTACCCGCTATGGCGTGGTGAACATCAAGAACGCCCGCCACCAGGACGACCCGCGCCCGCTTGATGAGAAGTGCGCCTGCCCGGCGTGCAGCAACTATTCCCGCGCCTACCTGCACCATGTGTTCCGCTCCAACGAGATGATCTCCGGCATGCTGCTGACCTGGCACAACCTGCATTACTTCCAGGAGATCATGGGCGGAATGCGCGAGGCGATTGCGGCGGGCACGTTTGAAGCCTGGCAGAAGGATTTTCACGACACCCGCGCGCAGGGCGATATTGAGCGGCTTTAGGGGCCATCGCTGCCAGCGTTAAGTCAAACTTGAGGGAATGTTCACTGGCCGGTCCAGCACCGAACACTTTTGCGCCACAAACGCGCGCTGAAGTGGGAGGCGTACTGGAATGAGTGGAGTGGAGAGACCCGATGAATGAGACTGTTTCAACCGGACTTGCGCATTGCTCGCTGATGGTTCTGCTGGCGGCTGGTGTGGCGATTTTTGCGTTGCTGGATGATGGCGAGGCCCATGCAGGTAAAGGTGGCAGCCTGACTCATTTGACACAAACGGCGACGAAATAGGCCGGTTTTTGCGCCTTTGCGGGGCGAAAAGGCAGGTTTTTGCAAGAAACGCGCAAAAGGGCGGCTCTGACAGGGCCGCCTTTCACCTTTTGGGAACCTTCTGTCGATTTGGTGCCTTGTGGTCCGCTGGCGCAGCGGGCAATGTGATCCCAACCTTGAGGCACGGCGGTTGAAATGTGACAAGCGCTGCACCAGATAACAATTCCAAAGAGGAGACGCGCCGTAGCTGCCGATAACCGGGGTGGGGGCGTCTTGCCAAACCAAAGGACCGAGTATGCAAGAGCCACTCAATTCATCCTATCCCGTCCTGCCGCTGCGCGACATCGTGGTCTTTCCCCACATGATCGTGCCGCTGTTCGTCGGGCGGGACAAATCGGTGCGCGCCTTGGAAGAGGTGATGGCCGATGACAAGCAGATCCTGCTGTCCAGTCAGATCGATCCCGGCGAGGACGATCCGCAGTCCGATGGCATCTACAATGTCGGCGTGCTGGCCAATGTTCTGCAGCTGCTGAAGCTGCCTGATGGCACTGTCAAAGTGCTGGTTGAAGGCCACGCCCGCGTCAAGATCACCGAATATCTGGAAAACGACAGCTTCTTTGAGGCGCGCGCAGAATACCTGAGCGAAATTCCCGGTGACGTCACCACTGTCGAAGCGCTGCTGCGCACCGTTGGCGACGAGTTCGAGCGCTATGCGAAGGTCCGCAAGAACATCCCCGAAGAGGCGCTGTCTGCCGTGGGTGAGACCACCGAACCTGCCAAACTGGCGGATCTTGTGGCTGGCCATCTGGGCATCGAAGTGGACCGCAAGCAAGAGCTGCTGGAAACGCTGTCGGTGTCCGAGCGTCTTGAAAAGGTCTATGGCCTGATGCAGGGCGAATTGTCGGTTCTGCAGGTCGAAAAGAAGATCAAGACCCGCGTCAAATCGCAGATGGAGAAAACCCAGCGCGAGTATTACCTGAATGAGCAGATGAAGGCCATTCAGAAGGAGCTGGGCGACAGCGAGGACGGCTCTAACGAGGTGGCCGAGCTGGAAGCGAAGATCGCGGAAACCAAGCTGTCCAAAGAGGCGCGCGAAAAAGCCGAAGGCGAGCTGAAGAAGCTCAAGAACATGTCGCCCATGTCCGCCGAGGCCACAGTTGTGCGCAACTACCTCGACTGGATCCTGGCGCTGCCGTGGGGCACCAAATCCCGCGTCAAAAAGGACCTGAGCCGGGCGCAGGACATTCTGGATGCCGACCACTATGGTCTGGAGAAGGTCAAGGAACGCATCGTCGAATATCTCGCGGTGCAGCAGCGCTCTGCCAAGCTGAAGGGCCCGATCCTGTGCCTTGTTGGCCCTCCGGGTGTTGGTAAAACCTCGCTTGGTAAATCCGTGGCCAAGGCAACGGGGCGTGAATTCATCCGCATTTCCCTGGGCGGGGTGCGTGACGAAAGCGAGATCCGCGGCCACCGCCGGACGTATATCGGGTCCATGCCCGGCAAGATCATTCAGGCGCTGAAAAAGGCAAAAACCACCAACCCGCTGATCCTGCTCGATGAGATCGACAAGATGGGGCAGGATTTCCGTGGCGACCCTGCCTCGGCGATGCTGGAAGTGCTGGATCCGGAACAGAACGCGACCTTCATGGACCACTATCTGGAAGTGGAATATGACCTGTCGAACGTGATGTTCCTGACCACCTCGAACAGCTACAACATGCCTGGGCCGCTGTTGGACCGGATGGAGATCATTCCGCTGTCTGGCTACACCGAGGACGAAAAGCGCGAGATCGCCAAGCAGCACCTGATTTCCAAGCAGGTCAAGAACCACGGTCTGAAGGCCAAGGAGTTCGAGCTGACCGATGAGGCGCTGACCGAGGTGATCCGCACCTACACCCGCGAGGCGGGCGTGCGGAACCTGGAGCGTGAAATTGCCAAGGTGGCGCGAAAGTCGCTGACCAAGATCGTCAAGAAAGAGACCGAAAGCGTCACGGTCACGCCAGAAAATCTTGATGATTTCCTTGGGGTTGCAAAGTACCGTTATGGTCTGGCCGAGAAAGAGGATCAGGTGGGTGTTGTCACCGGCCTTGCCTATACCTCAGTCGGTGGTGAGCTGCTGAGCATCGAGGCGCTGCGCCTGCCGGGCAAGGGTCGGATGAAGACCACCGGCAAGCTGGGCGATGTCATGAAGGAGTCGATCGAGGCGGCATCTAGCTATGTGCGCTCCATCTCTCCGCAGTTGGGCATCAAGCCGCCGCGCTTTGACAAGTGGGACATTCACGTGCACGTGCCGGATGGGGCCACCCCCAAGGACGGGCCGAGCGCGGGCCTTGCTATGGTGACGGGTATTGTGTCGGTGCTGACGCAAATCCCGGTGCGCAAGGACATCGCCATGACCGGCGAGGTGACCCTGCGTGGCAATGCAACCGCGATTGGTGGTCTCAAGGAGAAGCTGCTGGCGGCGCTGCGTGGCGGCATCAAGACTGTGCTGATTCCGCAGGAAAACGAAAAAGACCTGCCGGATATTCCGGATAACGTGAAAGAAGGGCTGGAAATCATCCCTGTCAGCCATGTGTCCGAAGTGCTGAAGCACGCGCTTGTTTCGCAGCCGGAGCCCATTGAATGGGACGAGGATGCAGAAGAGGCCGCAGCAGCCGCCAAGGCGGCACTGGGCGCATCCGATGACAGCGCGAGCGCAACGGCACATTGATTGCCAGTTTGATCTGAACGCATTGAACTGAACGCAATGGACTAAACGCAAAGGGCGGCCCTATGGGTCGCCCTTTTGCATGTGGCTGTGCAGGCGTCGACCTGACAGCCAAGCCGTGCGAGCGGGCGAACTGTGCGAGCTGGAAAACTGTGACAGGCGGTTTCGGTCCTGTCCTGCGGCCCTATTTGCCTGCGACATCCTCATAGTCGCCAAGGCGGATATACATGATTTCACGGTACAATTTGATCGTAGGGCGCATGCCGAAGAGGATTGAGCCGATCAGGAACAGCCAGGTTCCGATCGTCACGGTCGCATCATTGAAAAACAGGATAGAGCCCACCACAAACAGCAGCGCGGCAGAGACATCGACAAAGGTGTAGGCGATTTCGCAATATGCGTAGATCTTCTTGTGGCGGTCGCTGCGGTTGCGATTGTCGGGGTGAAACAGGGCCATCTTGTCCTCCGTCGCTTTGGTCTGGTTTGGTGGCTTTTCACCTCAACGCGCGGGCGCGCGATTGGTTCAGCGCCCGGCGCCTGGACACTGCTGGCATGAAAAAGGGCGACCCCATTGGGGCCGCCCGGATAAGGTTTTATACTTTTTCCCGATGTTTCGGGCTCTTCCGTCTGGCGCCCGCTCTTGCGCGGCGGGGTTGATCCGATGGGCCGCGCAGGGCGGGGCCCGTCGAATGGTCTGGTCTAGGCGGCCTTTGGCGCCATCTTGGCCTGAACGGTTGCGATGGCCACGGCATCCGGGCTGGTGTCTTCGGCGGTTGCCTGTTTCAGGATGGCGTCAAGTGTCACCACCAGCGCATCAAGGCGCTCTGCAACATAGGCGTTGCGGTTGCCGATCTTGAGAATCTCGGTCGCCACATTGATGATGCCGCCGCCGTTTGCAACGAAATCCGGGGCGTAAAGGATGCCACGGGCATGCAGCGCCTGACCATCCTCAGCGGTGGCCAGCTGGTTGTTCGCCCCACCCGCAACAACAGCGACCTTGAGCTGGGGTATGGTGGTTGCGTTCAGGATCCCACCGATGGCGCAGGGGGCAAAGATGTCTGCCTCAACCGCATAGATCTGATCCGGGGTGACTGCCGTGGCGCCAAAGCTCTCGACTGCGCGCGCGACCTGGGTGGTGTTGACATCCGTGACCACCAGTTTTGCGCCTGCCTTGTTGAGGAAATCGCAGAGATACCAGCCCACGTGACCAAGCCCCTGCACGGAAATGGTTACGTCCTTGAGACTGTCGCTGCCGGTTTTATGCGCCCAGGTCTGACGGATCGCGTTGAAAATGCCCCGCGCGGTGATCGGCGAGGGGTCGCCAGAGGCAAATTCACCATCCGAAAGACCGGCAACATGGTTCGTTTCCTCGGCCAGGATCGCCATGTCGGTCGGGCTCATGCCCATGTCTTCGGCAGTGATGTAGCGGCCGTCCAGCTTGTCGATGGCACGGGCAAATGCCCGCAGCAGCTCGGGGGTCTTGTCCTTGGCGGGATCACCGATGATCACCGCCTTGCCGCCACCAAGGGCGAGGCCCGCAGCGGCATTTTTGTAGGTCATGCCCTCGGACAGACGCTGCACGTCGACCAGCGCGTCCTCGGCGCTGTCATAGGGGCGCATGCGCAGCCCACCCGCCGCCGGACCCAGCAGGGTCGAATGGACGGCGATAAAGCCGGTCAGCCCAACAGAGGCGTCTTCGACGCGGTAGATTTCTTCATGCGTCGGTGTGGCGACAGGGGTGAGTGTGAGTGTCATGGGTGGGGTGCTCCTCCGTTTCGACAGAGATTACCACCAGCTGTTTGCCGGTTTTCGCCAAATTCACGCGTATGAATTGCCAGATTTGGAGATTTCCGCTATCTTAACCGCCAGTATTGGAGGAAAATCGTGGATCAGATCGATCGCAAGATCCTTGCCGCCTTGCAGGACAATGGCCGGATGAAGATTGCAGACCTTGCAGAGGCCGTTGGGCTGTCGCCGACCCCCTGTGCGCGCAGAGTGGCCAACCTCGAAGATCGGGGGGTGATTTCGGGTTATTCGGCGCGGGTCAACCAGGCGGAGGTTGGGCTTCCGGTGACGATATTTGTCGCGGTAGAGCTGGAGCGGCAATCCACCGAAGCGCTGCAGGCGTTCGAGGCGGCGGTGCGGCGGTTCGATCAGGTGATGGAGTGCTATCTGATGACGGGCAGCCGGGATATTCTGCTGCGCGTGGTGGCGCGGGACCTGACGGATTTTGACCAATTTCTGGAGCACCGCCTGATGCGCGTGCCCGGTATTCGCAACACGCGCTCGAGCTTTACGCTGCGCACGATGATTGATCGCAACCAATTGCCGCTGGGCTAGGGGCACGGCAGTTTCTCGCGCGGGCAGGGACGGGGCAGAAATTTGCCCGCGACCGAAAATTTTTGCGCCCTCCCTCTTGCAGCGCAGAAGCCTGCCCGGTAATACCGCCCTCACGGGTGATTAGCTCAGTGGTAGAGCGCTTCGTTCACATCGAAGATGTCAGGAGTTCAAATCTCTTATCACCCACCATCCTCCCCAATTTGTCAGATGTCACAGCAGTCGCAGTTGCGTGGTTTTGTGCTGATGTTATTGGCCTGACAGGATCATATCGGCGGCTTTTTCTGCGATCATGATGACCGGCGAGGCGGTGTTGCCCGAGACAATCCTTGGCATGATTGAGGCATCGACGACCCTTAGCCCGGAAATCCCATTGACGCGCAGCTGCGGGTCAACCACGGCGGCGGGGTCGGTGCCCATGCGGCAGGTGCCGACGGGGTGAAAGATGGTGGTGGCGATATTTCCCGCTTGCTCCAGGATATCGGCGTCGCTTTGGATTTTGGGGCCGGGCAGGATTTCCTCAGGCTCATGTTTGGCAAGCGCCTTTGCGGTCATGATCTCCCTGGCCTGGCGGATTGAGGCAACGGCTACGCGTTTGTCGTTTTCGCTGGAGAGATAATTCAGGCGAATGTCAGGCTGACGGCTGCTGTCTGGCGTGGCGATATGGCAGCTGCCGGTGCTTTGCGGGCGCAGGTTGCAGACCGAGACGGTGATCGCCGGGAAGGGATGCAGTGGATCCCCCAGTTTGTCGGTGGACAGGGGTTGGACGTGATATTCCAGATCGGGCATTTCGAGCGAGGGGTCGGATTTGGTGAACATGCCGAATTGGCTGGGCGCCATCGACATTGGTCCGCTTTGATTGAACGCATATTGCGCGCCGATCTTCAGCTTGCCGAGTGTGGAATTGGCCAATGTGTTCAGTGTCTTGGCGTTCTTTACCTTGAAAACCGTGCGGATCTGCAGATGGTCCTGCAGGTTCTCGCCAACCCCCGGCAAATCATGCAGCGGCGCGATCCCGAGTGAGGACAGCAGATCACCATTGCCGATGCCGGAGAGTTCAAGGATCTTTGGCGAGTTGATTGCACCTGCTGCCAACAGCACCTCGCGGCGCGCGCGCGCGACACAGTTGCGGCCCTTGTGGTGAAAGATCACCGCCTCTGCCCGTTTGCCATCCAGTCGGATCTGGCGGGTTTCTGCATGGGTGAGGACGCGCAGGTTGCTGCGGTTTCTGGCGGGGCGCAAAAAGGCCTTGGCGGTGTTCCAGCGCACGCCGTTATTCTGGTTCACTTCGAAAAAGCCGGAGCCTTCGTTGTTGCCGTCGTTGAAATCGGCGCGCGGTTGAATGCCGAACTCCTTTGCACCTTCCTGGACGGCATCAAGAATGTCCCATTTCAATTTCTGCCGCGAGACTTTCCATTCGCCGCCACCACCGTGCAGGGCGGTTTTGCCAGCGTGGTGGTCTTCGGATTTGCGGAAATAGGGCAGCACGTCCTCCCAGGACCAGCCGGGATTGCCCAGCTGGCGCCACAGGTCGTAGTCGCTGGACTGGCCGCGCATGTAGATCATGCCGTTGACCGAGGTGCAGCCTCCCAGCACCTTGCCACGCGGGTAGGCGAGGCTGCGCCCGTTCAGCCCCGGTTCCGGCGCGGTTTTCATCATCCAGTCGGTTCGCGGATTGCCGATGCAATAGAGATAGCCGACCGGGATATGGACCCAATGGTAATTGTCCGATCCGCCTGCCTCCAAAAGCAGGACGCGGTTTTTGGGGTCCGCGCTGAGCCGGTTGGCAAGAACGCAGCCCGCAGTGCCTGCGCCGATGATGATATAGTCGTAGTCGCCGCGATCGTGCGGTTGGGTCGTTGTCATTGCTGTGATGTCCTGCAGCGGGGGCGGAGGGTCGCCCTGTCTGTTGCTCTCTTGTGGGTCAGAGATGCGTTTCGGCCCATAGTGGGCGAAGGGCGTCGCGAAGCGCGAGGTAACGGCGGTAGCGGGTTTCGTAATGCGCGGCCATGTCCGGGTCGGGGACAAAGGTCTGCCGGGTGCGGACCATCTGGCGCAGGCCGCTTTCGTAGTCACCAAACAGTCCGGTACCGACCCCGGCGCCAATCGCTGCGCCAAGCGCCCCGGTTTCCTGCGCTTCTGCAACGCGGACAGGCACGCCCAGACCATCGGCAAAAATCTGTGGCCAGACCGGGCTGCGCGCGCCGCCTCCCGACAGGGCAGCGTTGTCGAAGGTGACGCCGGCTGCGCGCAGCACTTCGATATGGCGGCGGTGTTCGAACATCACCCCTTCAAACAGGGCGCGTAACAGGTGACCTTCTCCGTGCCAGCCGGCCACGCCGTAAAATCCGGCCCGAAAGGATGCTCCCTCGCGCGAGCCATAAAGGAAGGGATGAAAGAGCGGGTCATCCGCCGCCGGCGTGATTTCTTGGACGCGGGCATTGCAGTAGCCGAAGGGATCATCGTGATGGCCGCCGCGTTCGACGAATTCGCGGACGTACCATTCCAGATTGGCCGCTGACGTCGCGCTGGATTCGATATTGAGATACCGGCCTGCACCAAAGGCTGCGACCACGAAGACATCGCGGTTGCGCACCGGTTCCTTGGAAAAGACCTGATTGATGCTCCAGGTGCCCGCGATGATCGAAGCCTCTGACGGTTCCACCACACCAGAGCCCATCGCGCTGGATACCACGTCGAAATACCCTGCAATCACGGGCGTGCCTTGGGCCAGGCCAGTGCTGGCGGCGGCCTCTTGGGTGACGGTGCCGATGATATCGGCCGGGTCCGCCAGATCGGGGAGCAGGGCGGCGGCGTCTTCAAGGCCGTAGAGCGCGAGCAGGTCGCTGTCATAACGGGCCTGAGGCAGGCGCAGCAGCCCGCAGCCCGACATGTCGGAGAGGTCGCTGCGCCGCTGCCCGGTGAGCCGGAAGGTCACGAAATCCTTGCACATCAGCAAGGTCGCCGCGCGGCTATAGAGATCGGGGCGGTTTTGCTTGACCCAGGCCAGAAGGACCGGAGTCTGCGAGGGCCAGGGCGACTGCAGGCAGATTTCGTGCAGCGCATCGCCTGCCTCTACGTCCAGCTGCGCAGCAAGCGCGCTGGCGCGGGTATCAAGGGACTGGATGCCGATGACCGGCTCTCCCGCTCGGTCAATGAGATACAGACCATTGCCGTGGCCCGCACAGCCAATGGCGCGGATCTGCTCTGGCCGGATCCCGGCCTTGGTGATGCAGGCGCGGATGGCCTGGCGGGCGTTGTCCCATAGTTCATCCAGATCGCGCTCTACCTGACCGGGGGCAGGTGTTTGGGAGGCCCCATCAAGGGCCGCCATGGCGATCTGGTGGCCGTCCGTATCAAACAGGACGGCCTTGATCACGGTGTTGCCGGCATCCAGCCCCAACAGATATTCGCTAGTGTCAGCCACGGTTGTAGATATCCCATGCTTCTTCGCCACTTGCGCCCTGATGGATCATCGCCATGAGAGCGGACACGACGGCCTTTGGGTTGTCATGCTGATAGATATTGCGGCCATAGACCATGCCTTTTGCGCCCTGCGCCATAAGAGCGGCCGATTTCATCAGCACGGTCTTGAGGTCTTCCTTGCCGCCGCCGCGCACAAGGACTGGCACCCGCGCTGCTTCGACCACGCGGTGAAAGTCTTCGGGGTTTTCGGTCGGGTCGGCCTTGATGATGTCGGCGCCCATCTCGCTTGCCAGACGGGTGAGGGTGACGATTTTCTCTGCGTTGCCATCAACCTGATAGCCGCCGCGCACGTCATTGGGCAGCATGACCAGCGGTTCGATCATCAGCGGCATGCCGTATTTGTGGCAGGCTGCGCGCACGCGCGAGATGTTTTCGACGCATTGGCGAAACAGTTCCGGCTCGTCCGGCAGCATGAACAGGTTCACAACAACCGCGGCGGCATCCATTTCGAGGGCACCGATGATCGGCTCGTCTGCGTTTTGCAGCATCGACCACATCACACGGTGACGCTGGTCATTGTAGGGGTTGCCCATGTCGATGCGCATGACCAGTGCTGGTTTGTCCTTTTCCGGACGGCTTTGCAGCAGATCGGCCTGACCATAGGCGCATTGGATGGCGTCCGGGCGTGCGTCGATCAGCGTGTTCATGACGGCCGGCATGTCTTCCAGTCCGACCATGAAGCTAGGTTCATTGCAGACCCCGTGATCGATCGCCACGTCGAGGCAACCGCCGTGGGTGAAAAGACGGTTCATGCGGGCTTTGGTGCTTAGGCGCATTGGGTACTCCTTGGTCTTGATCTTTGTGCGAGCATTTCGGCGCTGACGCCGTGGTATTGGTGCAGCTCGGTGATGAGGGTTTCGATTTCTGTCTGGGTGGTGTCGCCACTCCAGCCGAGTGTCTTTGCCATCTGCATGGCGATGTCCTGGATCATCAGCAGGGAAATCCGGCCGGTGATGGCCAGGCTGGTGCGACGCAGAACCACATCAGAGAGGTGGCGGGCGTATTCATGGGTCACGAACCAGTCGATTTCGCCGCTGCTGACAGCCTGATCCGCGTCCTGGGGCAGGGGGGCTGATTGCAGCGAACATTGGCGCAGCAGTTCGTGGGCAGTGGTGCCGTAGGTCTGGGCAAGGTGGTGGGCACGTTCTTGGCCCAGTCCAAAGGTCTGCGCCAATGTGGCGGCAAGGGTTGCGTGATCGCGCGGAAAATCGCGTCCCCCCCCAATCGGCAAATCCTGTGTGGAGCATTTGCGCGCTGTTCCCAGCACCTCCAGCGCTTCGTCTGCGGTTTGTTCGGCGAAGGCGCGGAAGGTGGTCCATTTGCCACCCACCATGCAGATCTGGGGGATGTCCCCGTCGATCCGATGGGTGAAATGGCCGCGTGAGATCCGCCCGGTGAATTCCTGATCGCTGCGGGGCAGGGGGCGGATGCCGCTATAGCTGAAGACGACCTGATCGGGCGTAAGGGCCAGATCGGGGAAGACGCGGCGCAGCGAGGCCAGAATATAGTCGCGTTCGCTGTCTTCGCAGCGGGTCCGCCCGACAGTGTCGACGCGAATATCGGTGGAGCCTGCAAGCACTTTTCCGAGATAGGGAAACACGATGCAAACCCGGCCATCGGCATTTTCGAAAAAGATCATGTGCCCATCCAGCGCCCGGAACAGCTCTGGCGCCTCAAGGATGAGATGTGACCCCTTGGTGCCGGAAACCAGCGGTCTGCGGTCGCCGATGTTTCCCGGTTTCGGGGGGGCAAGACTATGGCGTACCTCGTCCAGCCACGCCCCAGACGCGTTGATGATTAGTTTGGGGCGGATCGCATGGCTCAGGCCGCTTTCCCGGTCGCAGATTTCAAATCCGTCCCCAATGGGGCGGGCCTCGGCGTAGTTCAGCGCGATGGAGTGCGGGGCCGCGTGCCTTGTGTCGCGGATCAGCTCAATCCCCAGGCGTTCGGGCATGGAGATCCACGCATCATAATAGGTCGCGGAATAGCGCAGATCCTGCATCAGATCGGGCCACTTGCGATGGGTTGCGCGCGCGGTGCGAAAGCGGTGGGGGGGCAGTTGGCGGCGCTTGCGGGTGACAAAATCATAGAGCGACAGGCCCACTTTCACAGGGAGCGCGCCGCGTTGGGCCGGACGACCCGCCCAGCCGAAAAAGCTGATTGCGGCGTTGAACAGGCCGGACAGATGGGTGGTCAGCGGAATGGTGGTCGGCAGGGGCAGCACCAGATGTGGTGCGTTGCGCAAAAGGGCGTCCCGCTCGGCCAGAGATTCCCGGACCAGATCAAATTCCCCGTTTTCAAGATAGCGCAGACCGCCGTGGATCATCCGGGAGGGGGCAGCACTGCAGCCGGAGCAGAAATCGTGTTTTTCCACCAAAAGCACGCGCAGCCCCTGCAGCGACAGATCCCGGTAAACGCCAAGGCCGTTGATCCCGCCCCCAATGACAAGGACGTCAAAATCGCCATTCTGGCGGATGCGGTCGAAATCGTCCTGTCGGGTCATGGGCATGTCTCTTCCGTTCGCCGGGACTGCGTGTCCCGGCGTTGCAATGGCGGATAGGGGCGGGTTGGGGTTAGGCGTCGAGGTCGCGCAGATGCCGCGCTGCCGCGTGGCTGATCAGGTCGAGTTCCTCTGCGCTGAGCCGCAATCTCCCGGCGGCGGCGTTTTCGCGGGCCTGTTGCGGGTTTCGCGCCCCGCAGAGCGAGAAGGTGATGCCAGGCTGCTGCACGGTCCAGGCAATCACGATCTGCGCAAGGCTGGCGTCATGTTGGTCCGCGACCGGGGCGATGTCCTCCATCATGGCGGCGATCTTCTGCCGGTTGGGCTGCGAAAAGCGCGGATTGTCCTTGCGCTGATCGTCGCCGGAAAAGACGCGATCCGGTCCGACCTTGCCACTCAGCAGGCCAAGCGCCAGCGACGAATAGCTCAGCACCGAAACCCCATGCTCGCTGCACAGGGGCAGAAGCGAGGTTTCAATGTCACGTTTGACCATGCTGTATTCTTCCTGCACCGCGTCCAGCTGGCCTGCCGCGACATAGGCGGAGATGTCTTCGGTGGTGGTGTTGCTGGCCCCGATGGAGCGGATCTTGCCCTGTGTTTTGAGCTGCTCCAACGCCTCCATCGTTTCGTCGATCGGCGTGGTCGGATCCTGCCAATGGGTGACGTAGTGGTCGATGTAATCGGTGCGCAGGCGGCGCAGGCTTTGTTCGACCTCGTAGATGATCGCGTCCTTGCCCAGATAGCGGTGAACCGGCGCGCCATCGTAGTCAAAGAAGTGGTTGCCTTTCTGGGTGTGCCAGACGAGCCCGCATTTCGTGGCCAGCACGACCTCATCCCGCCGTCCCTGCAAGGCCTTGCCGACGATTTCTTCGGCCAGGCCCTGACCATAGGCCGGGGCCGTATCGATGAGCGTGACCCCCGCATCCACCGAGGCCTGAATGGCCGAGATCGAGGCGTCTTCGTCCGTGCCGCCCCACATCCAGCCACCAATGGCCCAGGTGCCAAGCCCGATCACCGAGGCCTCGATGCCGGAGCGGCCAATGGCGCGTTTCATCATGTCATGCTGCATGTTCTGTTCCTTCCATCTGTGCGAGGACCGCTGTCACGGTCTCCTCGTCCAAAACCAGTTTGTTGACCAAATGCCCGTTCAAAACCGCCTGGATGGGGCGGGCCTTGTGGGGGCCTGCTGCCACGCCGATCACGGTGCGGCAGCTGCGGATTTCCTCGGGGCTGAGGGCGACGAGACGCCGGTTCAGCCCATAGTCTGCCAGCTGACCGTTGCGTCCGATCAGATGGGCCATGAATTCTGCCGTGACCCCCATGCTGACAAGCATCTTGCGATCGGCTTCGGGGACCGGGTTGAGGTCGTAGTAGCTGGAGCCGCGCGGCTCTACCGACCCGATCCCCGTCAGCGCCACATCCGCCCTGCGGGCCAGATCAAAGACTTCCTTGATGGACGCCATGTCGGTCAGCATGTTGCGCTGTTCCGTGTTCTCGGCAAAGAGCGGGGCATGCACCAACATCGGCTTGCCGCCCAGACGTTCGGCCATCCGTGTCACAAGGTGATTTACGTCGGTGTAGAATTTCCCCTGAACCCCGCCCGTCAGCGGCACCACCGTCACGTCGAGCGCCCGCTCTGGCGAGAGGTTTTCGACCACCGCGCTGACCGCCTTGCCGCCGGTGATGGCAATGACGTCGCCGTCACGGATTGTCTCCATCAGCATGTTCGCGGCTGCTTTGCCCACCTGCTGCAGCTTGGTGTCGGCATTGCCGGACACCGTTGGGGTCACCATCGCCGAGCTGAGGGCGGTGGCGGAAACCAGACGGGCCTCAAGCTCTGACAGCCTCTCAAACGGGCTTTCGATGTCGATCTTGACCATCCCCAGTTTCCGGCCCTGGGCGATCAGGCGGTTCACCTTGGAGGTGGAGAGGTTCAGTTTGGTTGCGATTTCGGACTGTTTCATGCCTTCGATGAAGTGCAGGACAAGAACAGTGTGGATCTGTCGGGTCAGTTGAAAGTCGGGGCTTGGATCGGCCATCTGCTCACCTCCGCCGCTTGTTCAGATAGTGGTCGATGGATACCGCCGCCAACAGGATCGAGCCTCGGATGATGTCCTGCCAGTAGACCGAGACATCGAGGAGGGCGAGGGAACTGGAGACGACCGACAACAGCACCGCGCCAAGGATGGCACCGAAGATGGTGCCGGAGCCGCCATTGAGGCTGGCCCCACCGATCACGGCGGCGGCGATGACATTCAGTTCCATCCCAAGTCCAAAGGTCGGCTGGGCCGAGCCAAAGCGGGCCATGTAGATGATGCCCGCCACACCACAAAGCGCAGAGCAGAGCGTGGTGGTGAGGAAAATGACCTTTTTCGTGCGGATGCCGGAATAGGCGGCGGCCTTTTCGTTGCTGCCGGTGTAGAACACTTTGCGAAATGCGGTGGTGCGGCGCAGCATGAAGTCAAAGGCCAGGACCACGATCAGAAAGATGATAATGACCAGCGGGATCGGGCCAATGGCCCCCTGACCGATGAATTTGAACTCAGCAGGCAGGGTAAAGAGACCAATGGGGCGACCGCCGGTGAACAAGAGACAGGCGCCACGGGCAATCACCATCACTGCGAGGGAGACGATAAAGTGGTGCAGGCCGACGCGGGTGACGAAAAACCCCATGAAAGCGCCAATGCCGGTGCAGGCGGCAATCGAGATCAGCGAGGCAACCCAAGGGTCGATGCCCTGCAGGAAAAGCCAGCCCGCAATCACCATTGCCAGTGCTGTAACAGAGCCCACTGACAGATCAATGCCGCCTGAGATCAGCAGAATGGTCATGCCGACCACCACGATGCCTTCAACCGCGAAGGCCATGACCATCGCGCGGATGTTGACCCAGGTCAGAAAGTAGGGCGAGGCAAAGGACATCCCGATACAGAGCGCCAGAATAATCAGGATCAGCCCTGTCTCGCGCATTCTGAGGAGTTTCTTCAGCGCACCCATGCCCTGTGTTGCAGGCGGTGCCAGATTGATCGACTTTTCCACGGGTGCCTCCCTCAGGCGCTTTGCAGTTGGGCATCGGCGGCGTCCAGAACGGAGGCCAGATGCATGATGTTTTCTTCGGTCATGTCTTCACCGCTGACTTCGCCACTGATCTGTCCCTCCCGAACGACCAGTACGCGGTCACAGACCCCGATCAGTTCGGGCAGTTCCGATGAGATCACCACGATGCCCACGCCAGAGCGCGCCAGGTCACGCAGGATGCGGTGGATTTCGGCCTTGGCGCCCACATCGACGCCGCGCGTCGGCTCATCCAGAAAGATCAGTTTGGGATCGACCGACAGCATCTTGGCAATGGCCACCTTTTGCTGGTTGCCCCCGGAAAGCGAGGAAACCGGATCGCTGAGGCGGCCGTATTTGATGTTCAGCTTGGCGGCGAGCGTTTCAGCCAGATCCGTTTCGCGCGCGGCATCAATGGTGCCGACCCGGTTGCCGACAAGCCCAAGGTCGAGGGCCGAGATGTTTTCGGCAATCGACATGTCGAGAAAGACACCGTCGCCTTTGCGATCTTCGGAAAGATAGACCATCCCTGCACGGATGCTGTCCCCATAGGTCCTGATCGACAGGGGGGTGCCGTTGAGCGAAATGTCACCTGAAACATCGCCTTCCAGCTGGCAGATGCCTTTGACGATCTCGCTGCGTCCGGCGCCAATCAGACCTGCCAGCCCCAGCACCTCGCCACGTTTGAGTTGAAAGGAAATGTCGCGAAAGCGCTGCGCTTCGCTGAGGTTGCGCACGTCAAGGATCGGTGGTGTCCTGTCCGACGCGCCATCCTGCGGGCGCATCTTGTCCGGATAAAGCGTGTCGACCACCCGCCCGACCATCGCGTTGACCACATCTGATGGCGCGATATCCGCGACAGTCTGGGTGGTGATATACTGGCCATCGCGAAACACCGTGACCCGGTCACAATTGTCAAAGATCTCGACCATTCGGTGCGAGATATAGATGATGGAAATCCCCTGATCGGCCAAACGCCGCATGATCGAAAACAGGATCTGGGCTTCGCGTTCGGTCAGGGCTGCGGTGGGTTCATCCAGGATGAGCACCTTGCAATCGAGGGTCAGGGCCTTGGCGATTTCGACCAGCTGTTGATGGGAAATCGGCAGATCACGCACCAGCATGGCCGGGTCGATATCGGCGAGCTGTCCGAGGATGCTGCGCGCGCGGTCTTCCAGGGCGCGATAGTCCATCAGCAGGCGGCGGCTGATGTTGGTGGCGGACATAAAGATGTTTTCGGCAACACTCACATCCGGACACAGAGCAATTTCCTGATGCACCAGCCCGATCCCCAGTTTTTGGGCTTCGGTGGGCGAGGCGATGCTGACGGGGGTGCCGTTCCAGCAGATGGTTCCGCTGTCGGGCTGCAGGATGCCGTCGATGATATTCATCAAGGTAGATTTGCCCGCACCGTTTTCCCCGGCCAGGGCATGGATCTCTCCCCTGCGCAGTTCGAAATTGACCCCACGCAGGGCGCGCACCGCGCCAAAGGATTTGTGGAGGTCAGAGATGTTCAGGATCACGTCGTCTTGCATGGGCCGGTCCGGGCTTGAGGGCGGAGGCGGGCCAGTGCGGCCCGCCATTGAGGTCAGCTGGGGTCGCGACCTTCCATGTAGGTGTTCAGGTCAAAACTGTCGGCGTTTGCCTTGGTGATGACTGCAAACCCATTGTCGACAAAGGGGATCTGAACCGGATTGTAGCCAGAGACCTTGTAGTCGTTGAACGGGTCAAACACATCGGAATGCGACGCCATGAAGGTGGCGAGGAAACCCATGAAGCCCTGCATGCCCTGGTTGGGGTTCAAAGCCATGTGGATATTGCCTGCCTTGATGTGTTCCAGTGTCGCCGGGGTGATATCGGCGTGCATGACCAGGACGTCGGACTTGGCTTCCAGGATGGCTGCAACCGCACCTTCGGCTGAGCCTGCTTCGGGGATCCAGATCGCGCCAAGATCGGGGTTGGCCTGCAGGATCGATGCGGTGGCGCGATAGGCGGCGGTGCTGTCCTGATTGGTGGCCTGACGTCCCACCAGTTTCATCTCCGGATAGTTTGCCTCCATATAGTCGATGAGAGCAGTGACGCGCAGATCGTGGTTGGACTGGCCGGGGTTTTCCAGAACGGCATACTGGCCGCTTTCACCGATCTGCTTGACGATTTCATCGGCGGCAAATTTTGCCTCGGCGAGATTGTCGGAGGTGATATAGGCGGTGCGGTTGGATTTTGGGGAATCTGCCGCAAAGGTGACGATCTCGGTGCCGTTTTCGATGGCGCGGTTGATCGGTTCGATGAACGGATCCGACTGCATCGGATGCACCAGGATGCCTGCAGGCTGTTTCACCATGTCCTGTTCGAAGGACGCGATTTGCTTGGTGATGTCGTAATCCGGTGTGCCCGAGAAAATCGTCTCGCAGCCAAAGGCCTCGGCCGCCTGTTTAAAGCCCTGATAGACAGGCACCCAATAGGGGTGACCAGAGACCATGACGTTCATGATATACGTCTCACCGGGTTCGCAGCGCAGGCCGCTTTCTGCCTGAACCGGAGTGGCGGATGCCATCGACAATGCGACTGCGGCCGGGGCCAAAGCCGCGACAAAGGCGGTTTTCTTCATATTATCCTCCCAAGTGCTGGGGTAGTTTACCCCTGATAAGGCCGCGACGACCTGCCTCCCTGCAAGTCTTTTCACGTCCCGCAATTTGTTGCGTAAGCCGACCCTAGGAGCCGTTCGTCGTTTCGGTCAACGCGGGTCGAAATTTTTTGTGAAATCTGAAATTTATTTCATTTCGCGCCGGGCTGAGCCCGCAACCCTGGCCCTTTCAGCGAAAACCGCTTTCCATCACAAAGCGCCGGCGCTAGCTGTTTTGGCGTATTTTCGAGAAGGGTTTTGCAATGTCTGAATTTCCGAAGATCTGGTTCCTGCGCCACGGGGAAACCTATTGGAACGCGGAGAAGCGTGTGCAGGGGCGCAAGGAATCTGATCTGACCCGCAAGGGGCGGATGCAGGCAGAGATGCAGTCGATGCTGATGGCGCCGGTTCTTAAAGATCGGGGGATCCCTTGTCTGGTATCGCCCCTGCGCCGGGCGCAACAGACCGCCCGCATTGCCCTTGGTGGCCGTGACTACGAGACGGATCCACGTCTTGCAGAGGCGATGGCCGGTGTGTTCGAGGGGCGGACGCTGGACGAGATCGCACAGAGCCATCCGGATATCAGTTCCGCCAACCCCCATGCGCTGGATCTCTTTTGCGAGGCCCCTGGCGGAGAGGGATTCGACGCCTTTGAGGCGCGCATCAGATCAGTGCTGATGTCGCTTGAGCAGCCCACCGTGCTGGTGGCGCATGGTTTGTGGGGTCAGGTGCTGCGAGGGATCATCTGTGGATTAGGCCGCGCAGAGATGGCCGCGCTGCCGAATGAGCAGGGTTGTGTCTATGTGCTGGAAAACGGTGAGGAATTCGTTCTGAGGGTGGAGTGAAGTTTTTTTCAAAAAACTTCAATTTCGCTCTTGCACCCTCCGCGCGCTTTCTCTAAATCAGCGCTCACCGGGTCGTTAGCTCAGTTGGTAGAGCGCTTCGTTTACACCGAAGATGTCGGGAGTTCGAGCCTCTCACGACCCACCATTCTCCCCTTGGAAATGTTCAGCTCTACCAGACGCCGCAGGCGGTGGTCCTTTGTGATTTGGTTGCCTGGCAAGTCGCTCGGCGTTTGCGGAATCGATTTCCCATCTCTCCCTCACGTGCGGCCAACTCTTGGTTGGTTTTGTGGATAACTTCCTGCTCTAACCGCTTAGGAATGCGGGAAAATCAATGACTTGATAGGTGGAGAGGGGGCTTTGGCATTTTTTTTCACCGAAACGGAAGAAAATGCCAAAACACCGCTTGACGATACCCGAGCGCTAGGAATATTACAGCCCAACATTCAGCGGCGACGTTGGATGGAACAGCAAGCGGTTGTAGCTCAGTTGGTTAGAGTACCGGCCTGTCACGCCGGGGGTCGCGGGTTCGAGCCCCGTCAACCGCGCCACTGCTGTCAGCCCCGGATCCGGGTCAAAGGGTCCAAATGAAATGATGCGCGGTTGTAGCTCAGTTGGTTAGAGTACCGGCCTGTCACGCCGGGGGTCGCGGGTTCGAGCCCCGTCAACCGCGCCACTTTCATTCACTGCCCTGGTGATCAGGGTCCGCCCCGGAGGGGAAACATATATCAGGCGCCTGCGTCTGATTTGCCGAAAGGCCCATGCGCGGTTGTAGCTCAGTTGGTTAGAGTACCGGCCTGTCACGCCGGGGGTCGCGGGTTCGAGCCCCGTCAACCGCGCCACTTTCTTCCAGAATACGGATGAACGCACCCTTCTTCGGAAGGGTTTTTGCGATTGTGGCCTCTGTCTTTTTCGACCTGTGGTCATGGCGATTTGCGTATCTTGTGGTCGCAGTTGCCAGCAGGGTGGGGGGCGTGGTGCGCGCCGGGGCGCACACCACTGGTTTTGTTATTTCGTGGTCAGAGCGTCCAGCACCCGCGCCCAGGAGCGGATACCTTTGTGGAAGCTCTCCAGATCGTATTTCTCGTTCGGGGAATGGATGGCGTCGTCTTCATTGGCAAAGCCAATCAGCATCGCGTCCATGTCGAGAATCGATTTGAAGAAGCCCGCAATCGGGATGGAGCCGCCCATGCCGCAGAAGACAGCCTCGCGGTTCCATTCATCAGACAGCGCGCCGCGGGCGGCCTCGAATTCGGGGCGGGCGATGTTCATCACCGAGGCGCGCGACCCTTCAAGATCGTTGTCCCAGACCACCTTGCAGTCGGGCTTCAGCCGCTCTTCGACGTGTTTGCGGATCTTCAGGCGCAGCGCGTCCGGGTCCATGTCACCGACCAGACGGCAGGTGATCTTGCAATGCGCCTCTGACGGGATCACGGTTTTCGAACCCGCGCCATTGTAGCCACCCCAGAGGCCGTTCACTTCCAGCGTCGGGCGGGCCCACTGCTGTTCCAGAACCGTGCGGTCCTTTTCCCCGTGGGCCTGGGTGTAGCCTGCGTTGGAGAGGTAGTCCCTTTCGTCAAAGCCGCAGCCTTCCCACTGGCGCAGCTGGTCCTCTGGCACCTCATGCACGCCCTCATAGAATCCCTCGACGGCGACCTTGCCGGTGTCCTCGTCATAGAAGGACGCGACGATGCGGCTGACTTCGCGCAGGGGGTTCAGGCCGGGGCCGCCGTAGTGGCCGGAGTGCAGATCGATCCGGGGGCCGATCAGGGTGAACTCGTCCTTCAACATGCCGCGCAGCTGTGAGGAAATGGACGGCACACCGCGCGATACCATGGATGTGTCGCAGATCAGGGCAAGATCCGCCTTCAGCTCGGCGGCGTGTTCTTCCATGAAGGGCACCAGCGAGGGCGAGCCGCTTTCTTCCTCGCCTTCAAAGAAGAAGGTGATGCGGCAGGGCAGGGAGCCATTCACCGCCTGCCAGGCGCGGCAGGCCTCGACAAAGGTCATCAACTGGCCCTTGTCGTCAGAGGCGCCGCGCCCGCGAATGACCGTGCCGCGCTCGGTCTCTTCCAGTTTTGGTTCAAAGGGGGGTGTGTTCCACAGGTTCAGCGGGTCAACGGGCTGCACATCATAGTGGCCGTAAAACAGCACATGCGGCAGCGCGTCGTCTTTGGGACCGACGTGGCCCACAACCATCGGGTGGCCGGGGGTTGGGCGTTTGTGCGCATCGATCCCGATAGAGCGCAGGTCCGCAACCAGCCAGTCTGCGGCCTTGTCGCAGTCTTCCTGGTAGGCCGGATCGGTGGAGATCGACTGGATGCGCAGCAGGTCCATCAGGCGGTTGGTTGCAGCGTCCAGATCGCTGTCGATCCGGTCCAGTACGTCGTTCAATGACATGGGTGTCTCCTGAGGCTTTTGTTGAATTCTGCGAGAGCCTAGCAGTGCCCGCGGGGAGGGGCCAGCGGGCATCATGCAAATGCGGTTTTGCAGATTTGGGGGCTGTGCCGCTGGCTTGCGCCGTGATTGGCGGGTGTCGGTTGTGCCAAATCGGGCGTCGGAGATGGGCGTCTGCCTGTGGCAGCGCGCTGATAGTGGTCATAATGTAGTGAAAATGCGCCCGTTTGGCCGTGCCTGCGTCGAATTGCGCCCCGTGGTGCGGTGATTTGCGGGCCGCGCTTGTTGCCGCCCCCGGCCCAAAGGTTTATTTGACCTACATCAAGGCTGAGCCAGACCGCCGCGCGTATTCGGTTGATCGAACGGAGGGGATGGTTTAACCATTCACTATTGTGAATATAAAGAACCTGACCACAGCACGCGCCAGATCCGCTGGTGCCACACTATGCCATGGAGATGCCGGTGGACTATACCGCGAAACTCGACCTTGCGATTGAACAGCTGCATGCGGAAGGCCGCTACCGGACGTTCATCGATATCGAGCGCCAGAACGGCCAGTTCCCCCATGCGGTCTGGACCCGCCCCGACGGCAGCCAACAGAACATTACAGTGTGGTGTGGCAACGATTATCTGGGGATGGGCCAGCATCCTGTTGTCCTGAACGCCATGCACGAGGCAATTGATGCCACTGGCGCTGGCTCGGGCGGGACGCGCAACATCTCTGGCACCACGGTGTATCACAAGCAGCTCGAAGCGGAGCTGGCGGATCTGCATCAGAAAGAGGCCGCGCTGCTGTTCACTTCGGCCTATATCGCCAACGACGCAACCCTTTCGACACTGCCCAAACTGTTTCCCGGTCTCATCATCTATTCGGACGCGTTGAACCACGCGTCGATGATCGAGGGCGTGCGCCGCAATGGCGGGTCCAAGCGGATCTTCCGCCACAATGACGTGGCGCATCTGCGTGAGCTGCTTGAGGCGGACGATCCTGCCGCACCCAAGCTGATCGCATTTGAGTCGGTCTATTCGATGGACGGTGATTTTGGTCCGATCGCAGAGATCTGCGACCTGGCCGAGGAATTCAACGCGCTGACCTACATCGACGAGGTGCACGCTGTGGGCATGTACGGTGCCCGTGGGGGTGGCGTGACAGAGCGGGATGGTCTGATTGATCGGATCGATATCGTGAACGGCACCCTGGCCAAGGCCTATGGCGTGATGGGCGGCTACATCGCTGCATCGGCAAAAATGTGTGACGCCATCCGCTCTTATGCGCCGGGCTTCATCTTTACCACTTCGCTTGCACCGGCGGTTGCGGCAGGGGCTGCGGCATCTGTCGCCTATCTCAAGACCGCGCCGGAACTGCGGGAACAGCACCAGATGCAGGCGCGGATCCTGAAGATGCGCCTCAAGGGCCTTGGCCTGCCGATCATCGACCATGGCAGCCACATCGTCCCTGTGATTGTCGGCAACCCCGTGCACACCAAGAAACTCAGCGATATGCTCTTGTCGGAGCACGGAATTTACGTCCAGCCGATCAACTTCCCGACGGTGCCGCGCGGCACGGAACGCCTGCGGTTTACGCCGTCACCGGTGCACGGCCCTAGGGAGATTGATGCGTTGGTCAAGGCAATGGACGCACTCTGGTCCCATTGTGCGCTGAATCGTGCCGAAATGGCGGGGTGATTCACAGTTCTGTGTCACTTTTGCGTTTTTATGTTACGGTAGCTGTAATCAAAGGGACGTAAGCGAGTCGCGACAACCGGCTTCTAAACGACCCAGAATGTCGAATACGGCAGGCTAACATGGGACAGCAGGCATGATCGGGCGCCTCACTCAGCGCAAGCAGAAAACGCACGAACAGTCGTCGCAACCGAAGGGTTTTGACGACTACGAACTGCGACTGGGTGATATGATGCGCGGTGAGCGGGCCACCATGGGCAAATCGCTCCTGGATGTGCAGCGCGAATTGCGGATCAAGGCCTCTTACATTGCCGCCATCGAAAACGCCGATCCGACCGTTTTTGACACGCCCGGCTTTATTGCCGGGTATGTGCGGTCTTATGCCCGCTACCTCAGCCTCGATCCCGATGCGACCTTTGCCGCCTTCTGCCAGGAAAGCGGGTTTCAGGTGGCCCACGGCATGTCTGCCGAGGCGTCGGTTCGCAAATCTGCGGCCGCCCCGATCGCCACGGGCATGGGCGGGCTGCGCAGTGATGCATTCACCTCTCCCAATACGCCATTTGTGCCAGCGTCCAGCAGCTTCTTCAGCTCGGTTGAACCCCGCGCGCTCGGCTCTCTGGCGGTTCTGGTCGCGCTGATCGGCGGGATCGGCTATGGCGGCTGGGCGGTGTTGAAGGAAATCCAGCAGGTCCAGATGGCACCTGTTGACCAGACCCCCATCGTGCTGGCTGATCTCGACCCGCTGACAGGTGCCGAGGGGCCCACGGCCGAAGGCGAAGATCCGGCAACAGAGGCCCTGGCGCGGCTGTACCGGCCCCAGGCGCTGGATGTTCCGGTGCTGATCCCCCGTGATGGCCCGATTGCAACCCTTGATCCCCGCGGGCTTGGAAATTTTGCCCTGCCGGAGCTGCCTAGCCTGGCGCTTGCAGAGGCCAGTCTGAGCGCGGATCTGCCTGCCCCGGCTGTGCCGCAGGTCGTGGAAGAGGTGGCTCCAGCCCTGCAGATGGTCGCGGTGCGGCCTTCCTGGGTGCAGGTCACGGCGGCTGATGGCAGCGTGATCTATGAAACCATCATGGAGCCCGGGCAGCATTTCGAAATTCCGCTGACCGAAGAGCCCCCGTTGCTGCGGACAGGCGAAAGCGGTGCGATCTATTTTGCCGTCAACGGTGCCCATTATGGTCCTGTTGGCAATCGGGGTCAGGTGACCAAGAATGTGGTGCTGTCCTCTGATGCATTGACGGAACGATTCCAACTGGCAGATCTGAGCGCAGATCAAAACAGTGCGCTGGCCACGCTGGTTGCTGAACTGCAGGCGTCGTCGCTCTCTGCGGATGTGGCGCCCGAAATCACCGACTGATCGCGCACCTGTCTGGACCATTGTCCGGATTGTCCCAACTGTCCCAGCGGTGGTCACGCCCCTTGGCGCTATAGTGTCCTGTTCCAATCTGCCCATGACTGCAGATTGATTTGCCCGTCTGTGCGGCTGCGCCCCATTGAAGCCCCGTCCCGGAGCGCGTATCTAACCCCAAAGATCCCAGCAGCTCAGGGCCACCGATAATGTCGATCAATCACATCCGTCCCTGGCGCCATATCGAGCGCCGCAAAAGCCGCCAGATCCATGTTGGCAACGTGCCGATTGGGGGGGACGCGCCGATTGCGGTGCAGACGATGACCAACACGTTGACCACGGATGTCGCGGCCACCGTGGCGCAGGTTCAGGCGGCAGCAGAGGCGGGCGCGGATCTGGTGCGGGTCTCGGTCCCGGATGAGGCATCCTCGAAGGCGCTGAAGGAAATCGTGCGCGAAAGCCCGGTGCCGATCGTGGCGGACATCCATTTCCACTACAAACGCGGCATCGAGGCGGCTGAGGCAGGCGCTGCCTGTCTGCGGATCAACCCCGGCAACATCGGGGATGAGAAGCGCGTGGCCGAGGTCATCAAGGCGGCCCGCGACCACAACTGTTCCATCCGCATTGGGGTGAATGCAGGCAGTCTCGAAAAGCACCTCCTGGATAAATATGGCGAGCCCTGCCCAGAGGCGATGGTGGAAAGCGGTCTCGACCATATCCGCATCCTGCAGGATCATGATTTCCACGAGTTCAAGATTTCGGTGAAGGCCTCTGACGTCTTCATGACCGCCGCGGCCTATCAGCAGCTGGCCGAGGCCACCGATGCCCCCATCCATCTGGGCGTGACCGAGGCCGGCGGCTTTGTCTCCGGCACCATCAAATCCGCAATTGGCCTGGGCCAGCTGTTGTGGATGGGCATTGGTGACACCTTGCGCGTCAGCCTCTCTGCCGACCCGGTGGAGGAGGTCAAAGTGGGCTTTGAAATCCTCAAGTCCCTCGGTCTGCGCCACCGCGGCGTCAACATCATCTCTTGTCCCAGCTGCGCGCGGCAGGGGTTCGATGTGATCAAAACCGTTGAAACGCTGGAACGGCGGCTGGAGCATGTGAAAACCCCGATGAGCCTGTCGATCATCGGCTGCGTGGTCAACGGCCCCGGCGAGGCGCTGATGACCGATGTCGGCTTTACCGGCGGGGGCGCAGGGTCCGGCATGGTCTATCTGGCGGGCAAGGCGAGCCACAAGATGTCCAACGAACAGATGGTCGATCACATCGTTGAGGAAGTCGAGAAGAAAGCCGCTCAGATCGAAGCTGAAGCCGCCGCTGCCGAATAACCGCAACCGCTGTTCCACCAAAAAAGGCGCCGGATCCTCCCGGCGCCTTTTTCTGTCTGGTCTTGCGGTTGTCATCTTTCCCGAAATACTCCGGGGGTCTGGGGGCTGGCCCCCAGGTCGAACTGTGTCTGGGGGCTGTCTCGGGGACGAGGGGGCTTAGCCGCGGGCGTCGCGGATTTCGGCGATCATGATCTCCATCTGATCGGCCGGAAGGAAGCCGCGCAGAAGTTCCTGATCCAGGACAAATGTTGGTGTACCCGAAATCGCCATCTGCTGTGCCAGAGCGCGGGTTTCCTGCAGCTGGCGCGAGATTTCGGGATCGCTCATCCGCGCCAGAATGGCGTCAGCGTCCAGATCAAGCCCCTCGGCAAGGCGGCGCAATGTGGCCTCGCTTGGCGCGCCGCCCATCGAAATCAGCGCGTCATGCATGTTCTTGTAGGCCTCGTCTCCGGCCACGAGCTTGGTGGCAATCGCAAACCGCGACGCCAGGACCGATGCCTCACCCAGGATCGGGAATTCCTTGATGATCAGGCGGATATTTCCGTCTGCGGCCAGCAGTTTTTCAACTTCGGGGGCGGCGCGGCGGCAATAGCCGCAGCGGTAGTCCATGAATTCCACAAGCGTGATGTCGCCATCTGGATTGCCGCCAACATAGGAAAACCCGTCGTTGTGCAGCGCGTTCAGGTTCTCGGCGACCAGCGCGTCATCGCGGGCTGCTTCGGCTGCGGCTTGTTGCTGTTCCAGTTTGTTGACGGCTTCCAGGATCACTTCGGGGTTTTCCAGAAGATAGGCCCGCACTTCGGCGCCAAAGGCTGCGCGTTCCTCTTCGCTCATCTGGCTGAGGTCAAAGGCCTGTGCAGCGGGGCCAAAGCTCAGCGCGGCGGCCAGAGCAGCGGCGCAGGCAAGGCCGGTGCGGGGCAGAGAAAGACGGATCATTTGCGTTTCCTTTTTTGATCTTGTTCGGCGGCGATCAGCACGTCCTGCGCGCGTCGCCATGCGGGGGATCCCGTGGGCAGCAGGCCGGTAGCGCGTTTGGCGTGAACACCTGCATCCTTTAGCCGCCCCTGCAGGGCATATCGTTCAGCTGTTGCAAGGGCCGCCATACCGGTTTGTCCGATCTTGGCATAGGCCTGAGCCATGTCGCGCAGCATTCCGGCATTGCGAAAATCGAGACTGCGGGAGGCTTCGAGGGATTTCAACGCGGACTTTGGCTGACCAGCGGCAAGTTGCGCGCGCCCGAGACTCGCGAGGATCAGCGGATCGCGTCCGGCTTGGCTCGCCGCGCGGCGGTAGGCGCCAAGGGCGGCCTCCCAGCGGCGGTTTTCCATCAGGATCTGGCCTTTCAGCTCGTTGTAATAAGGGTCGTTGGGACGCACCGCCAATGCACCGTCAATGGCGCCAAGCGCTTTGTTCAGATTGTTGCGGCGGTGATGGGCGACAGCTTCGCGCATCAGGCGGACATCCTTGTAGCGTTCCTCACCCACGCGGCGAAGTGTCCATTTCGGAGACCTGGTAAAGGCCGACAGCTTGCCACGCAGGCGGGCGAACCAGTACTGCGCATTGGGATCTGCCTTGCTGGTGTCGCCATGACTGGCCAGATAGGCCTCTGCCGCGCGGATACGGTCGCGGCTGAGCGGATGGGAGCGCATGTAGGGGTCTTGGTTGGCTGCGCTCAGCACTTCCTGTCCGGCAAAGATCCGGTGCAGATCGACAAGCCCCTTTGGGCTGATCCCGGCGCGTCGCAGCGTGCCGGCGGCGCTGCGGTCGGCCGAAGCCTCTTCGGCTCGTGTGTGGGCGAGAAATCCGCGCACCGCCGAGGCCTGCGTCCCAAGAGCAATTCCCGCAGCGGCTTCGCCAGCGCCTGCCGCTGCCGCAAGCACGGCCAGCGCCGCGCCAAAACCGGCGGCCGATTGGGCAGACCGCAGGTTTTGCGTGCGTCTTGCGATATGGCCGTTGGTAATATGCGCTGCCTCATGGGCGATGATGGCCTGCAGCATCTCTGGTCGGTCAACCTTTAGGATCAGCCCGTAATGTATGAAAATCGTTTGAGAATCGATCACGAACGCATTGAACGAAGAGTCATTCACCACCAGCACCCGGACCCGTTTGGCATTCAGGCCCGCGGCCCGGAGCACAGGGGCTGCGACCTCGTTCAGCCCGCGTTCGATGTCAGGATCACGCAGCAGGGAAATAGATGCAGCCTGCGCCGTCGTCGCCAGCGTGGTCGCGACAAAACACAGCGCGGCAAGAGCCAGGGCCGGGATTGACGCGAGGCGAGAGAAACGGTCAAAGGTCATGGCTGCACCATGGGAGATCAACATGCGAAACTCAACCCGGTCCAACGTCGATCCCTTCATTGTGATGGATGTGATGGAAGCCGCCCGTCAGGCAGAAGATGCTGGTCGTCATATTATCCATATGGAGGTGGGCCAGCCCTCGACCGGCGCACCTGCGGCGGCGCGCGATGCCTTGGCCAAGGCGCTTGATCAGGATGCACTTGGCTACACCGTCGCGCTTGGGCTGCCTGCATTGCGCAAGCGGATCGCCCAGCTTTATGGCGAATGGTACAATGTTGATCTGAACCCCGAGCGCGTGGTGATCACGCCGGGCTCTTCGGGGGCGTTCCTTCTCAGCTTTACGGCGCTGTTTGACAGTGGGGATCGGGTCGGGATCGGGGCGCCGGGTTATCCGTCCTATCGCCAGATCCTGCATGCGCTGGGGTTGACGCCGGTTGATATTGAAACCTCGCTAGATCATCGCCTGCAGCCGGTTCCTCAGGATCTTGCCGGTTTGGATCTGGCCGGTCTGATGGTCGCGTCGCCTGCCAACCCCACGGGCACCATGCTGGACAAGCCGGCGATGGCGGCTCTGATCGAGGCGGCACAGGCGCAGGGGGCGGCGTTCATTTCAGACGAGATCTATCACGGCATCGAATACGAAGCGAAGGCGGTCACTGCGCTGGAAGTGACGGATGACTGTTATGTCATCAACTCCTTTTCCAAGTATTTTTCCATGACGGGTTGGCGGGTTGGCTGGATGGTCGTGCCGGATGACCATGTGCGTGTCGTGGAACGGATCGCGCAGAACATGTTCATCTGCGCCCCTCACGCCAGTCAGGTTGCCGCCCTTGCGGCGATGGACTGCGAAGAGGAGTTGCAGGCCAATCTTGCGGTTTATGCCGAAAACCGTCGCTTGATGATGGAGGGGCTGCCCAAAGCCGGGTTTGACCGGATCGCGCCGCCGGATGGGGCGTTTTATGTGTATGCGGATGTGTCCGATCTGACAGATGACAGCCGGGCCTTTGCCAAGGAGATCCTGGATCAGGCGGGTGTTGCGGTAACGCCAGGGCTGGATTTCGATCCCAAACGCGGGGCGACGACCCTGCGGTTTTCCTATGCGCGTTCCACCGCTGATATCGAAGAGGGGCTGTCGCGCCTGAAAATCTTTATGGAGCGGCGTGGGCGCTAGGCCATTTGGGCAGTCTTGCGCTGATTGGGGGCTGAGAAAGGTGGCTTTTGCTGGCCTGCATCGGCGCTGGCGGCGTAGGATGGCGGCAAGAGACGGGCTGGAAACGTTCAGAAAACGGGCAGGCGGATGATCCAAGGAAAATTCAACATGGCGCTGATGGCGGCTGTGGTGGCGGCTGGGGTGCTGGCGGCGCCTTTTGGACCGGGCCAGGCCGAGGCGCAAACGGCGAAGGGGCAGACGTTTAGCGGTCTTGCGCGCATTGATGCCTCCGCGACAGCGGCAGAGGATCGTCGCGGCGGTGTCGATCTGTCTCTGGGGCTGAGCCAAGGGGTTCCGTTCCGCGTGTTCACCCTGACAGAGCCGCCACGTGTGGTCGTCGATTTCCAAGAGGTCGATTGGTCGGGGATGTCTGCTGATGCCCTGTCCACAGCGGATGGCATTCGCAATGCGCAGTTTGGAACCTATGTGCCCGGCTGGTCCCGGTTGGTGCTGGAACTGGCCCGCCCCATGGGTGTTGACGGGGTGGCGATGGACGTGGATGAGGTCAGCGCTGCGGCGACACTGGCGGTGGCCTTGCGCGATACCACGGCAGAGCAGTTTGCCGCAAAGGCGGGCGCGCCGCGCGATGCGCGCTGGGATCTGCCTGCGCCGACCCCGATGACGGCGCCTGACAGCAAGGATTCGCTGGCACCGCTGTTGATCGTGATCGACCCCGGACATGGGGGGATCGATCCGGGGGCTGAAGCCGAAGCCGACGCGGGGCTTGTTCAGGAAAAGGACCTGATGCTGCAGTTTGCGATTGAACTGGGCGAAATGCTGGTGCGTTCAGGGCAGTTTGACGTGCAGCTGACGCGGGATGACGACTATTTTGTCTCGCTGGAACGCAGGATTGCGTTGGCGCATCAGGCCGAGGCGGATCTGTTCCTGTCGCTGCATGCAGATAGCCTGTCCGAAGGCCGTGCACATGGGACGACCGTCTATGTCCTGTCTGATGATGCCTCTGACGCTGCATCTGCCACATTGGTCGAACGCCACGAGCGGGGCGATCTGTTGGCGGGCAGTGACCTAAGCCATGTGGATGACAGGGTGACGGATGTGTTGCTGGATCTGGCCCGGCAGGAAACCCATCCCCGCTCCGAAGCACTGGCGCGCGCGCTGGTGACAGGCCTTAAGGCGCAGGGCGGTGACATGAACCGTCGCCCTTTGCGCGAGGCGGGTTTTTCGGTGCTGAAGTCTGCCGATATTCCCTCTGTTCTGGTTGAAGTCGGCTTTCTGTCCAGCCCTCGGGATCTGAACAACATTCTGGACGCCGATTGGCGTCGACGGACGGCGCGTGGCATCCTGAACGGGCTGATCGCCTGGCGGATCGAAGATGAGGCGACGCGGGCACTGGTTCGACAGTGACGGCGACAGTGACGCGTGGTTGGCAAAAAATGGCCGCCTGAGCCCGCATTCGGGGGCAGGGTGGTCCAGTTTGGTGTTATGATACAGATAAATGCCACACGCGCGGAACCGATACCGCATTCGCCGTGTTGGCAACAAAGGGGGAGGCGCGCGCAGCCATTCCCCGCAGTTTGCGAGGGTTTCTGCTGGTTTTGCAGGGCAGGTGGCGCCTATATGCTGTTTCCCGTTTTGACCCCACGCATCGCTGCGCCTATATAGGCGGCACTGCGCGAGAAAGGCTCTACAGTGGTCAGATTTATTCTATCGTTCTTTGGTTCCATCTTCAGCACCATCACGCTGGGCATCGCGATGATCGCGCTGACCATCGGCGCGGTGTTCTGGATCTATGGGCGCGACCTGCCCAGCCATGAGTCGCTGGCCCAGTACCAGCCGCCAACCATCAGCCGGATCTATTCTGGTGAAGGGCAGCTGATTGACGAATTCGCCCAGGAGCGGCGTCTGTTCACCCCGTCCGAGGAAATTCCCGATCTGGTGAAACAGGCCTTTATCTCGGCGGAGGACAAGAATTTTTACAGCCACAAAGGCTATGACATGCGCGGCATCGCCGCTGCGGCGGTTGAAGCGGTGCGATCGCGCGGGGACAACGTGCGCGGCGCCTCCACGATTACCCAGCAGGTGATGAAGAACTTCCTGCTTTCGGGCGACCGAAAGGCTGAGCGCAAGGTCAAGGAACTGATCCTGGCGTCGCGTCTTGAGGACACGTTGGGCAAGGAAGACATTCTGGAACTGTATCTGAACGAGATCTTCCTTGGTCAGAATTCCTATGGTGTGACCGCCGCCGCCCAGACCTATTTCAACAAGACCCTGAGTCAGCTGGCCCCGCATGAGGCCGCAACACTGGCCTCCATGCCCAAGGCGCCGTCGAAATATCATCCGGTGACGCAGCGCGACCGCCTTTTGGCCCGCCGCAATTACGTTCTGCGAGAGATGCGCGAGAACGGATATATCTCTGATGCGGTCTACAAGGTCGAGGTGGAACAGCCGCTGCGGTCGGTTCAGAACGGCGATTTTGACAGCTTCCGCAATGCGCTGCCGCCGCGGGACTATTTTACCGACGAAATCCGCCGCCAGCTGTCGCAGGACTTTGGCGAGGGAGAGTTCTTTACCGGTGGTTTTACCGTGCGCGCCACCATCGACGAGGAAATGCAGACCGAAGCTGCCGAAGCGCTGCGTGGGGGGCTTGAGAAATACGACCGCTCTCGCGGGGTGTGGCGTGGCACAGGTGTGAGCCTGCCTGAAGAAGCGCTGGCCGATGAAGCCACCTGGCGCGCTGCACTGAGCGAGGCGGAAGTGCCCCGCGACATCACCCTTGGCGGCAAGTGGCATCCGGCTGTGGTGTTGTCCGTTGGGGACCAAAGCCTTGAAGTTGGTGTTGAGGGTGTTGATGGCACCGGCTCTGTCCCGCGGGCCGACATCAAATGGATGAAGGGCAGTTTCCGGGACAACCTGTCTGTCGGCGATGTGGTTCATGTTCGCGCCGTCGAAAAAGACGGTGTGATCGACCATTGGTCGCTGCGGCAGGTGCCGGAGGTCCAGGGTGGCTTTGTCGCGATGGATGTGAACACAGGCCGTGTTCTGGCGATGCAGGGTGGTTTCTCTTACCAGCATTCTGTATTCAACCGCGCCACCCAGGCCCAGCGACAGCCGGGATCCAGCTTTAAACCGTTCGTCTATGCGGCGGCGCTGGACAGCGGTTACAGCCCTGCGACCATCGTTGTGGATGCTCCGATCGAGATCAATACGCCGCAGGGCCTGTGGCGGCCCAAGAACTCGACCAATAAATTCTACGGCCCGACCCCTCTGCGGACCGGGATCGAACAATCGCGGAACCTGATGACCATTCGTCTGGCGCAAGAGGTCAGCATGGAGGTCATCGCAGGCTATGCCGAACGCTTTGGCGTCTATGACAACATGGGCGCGTTTCTTGCCAACTCGCTTGGGGCTGAGGAAACGACGCTTTATCAGATGGTTGCAGCCTATGCGATGTTCGCCAATGGTGGCGAGCGGGTTCAGCCGACGCTTGTGGACCGTATCCAGGACCGTCGGGGCGAGACGATCTATCGTCACGATGATCGCGACTGTGTTGACTGCTCGTCGCCCCTTTTGCCTGCGGGCCAGTCCCCTCGCATCGTTGATAATCGTGAACAGGTCATGGACCCGATCACTGCGTATCAGCTGACTTCGATGATGAAAGGTGTGGTCGACCGCGGTACCGCCTCCAGCGTGATCAACCTGCCGGTGCCCACCGCCGGTAAAACCGGCACAACCAATGACTCCCGCGATGTGTGGTTTGTCGGCTTTACCTCCAACATTGTGGCAGGCTGCTACATGGGGTTTGACCAGCCGCGGCCGATGGGGCGTGGCGCCTACGGTGGCACCATGTGTGGTCCGGTGTTCCAGCAGTTCATGAAGACAGCGACCGAGAAATACGGTGGTGGCCCGTTCAAGGTTCCGGAAGGCGGACATTTCATCAAGATCGACCGCTTTACCGGGGCGCGTCTGCCTGATGAAGCCTCCGGTGCTAATGTGGTGGCAGAGTATTTCCGCGACGGTGCAGAACCGATCTTTGGCCTGGCGTTTGACGGCGGCTTTGCGATGGGATCAAACCTGCCGCTGTTTGAGGAAGTGCAGCAGTCCGGGCGCCGGGTGACCACCTCTGATGGTGGAACTGCCGTGCTTGGGCCCAAGGCGAACTTTGGCACCATCAGCTCTGGCGGCTTGTACTGACGCCAGGTTTTTCCGCAGTGTTTTTGGGACCGGGGAGGGGCAACACCCTCTCCGGTCTTTTCATTGAGACCGCAGGTTCGCCTTGGCTTGCCCGCAGCGCGCGGGTGGTTTATCACGCAGGCCTGATACGTGACTTCAAGGGATTGCCATGCGCGCCGAGACTCAGAACATCGTGACCGATATCGAAAAGTCGCTTGAGCTGCTGGCTCAACGTCTGGATTGGGAAACCGCGGAGTTTCGCCTCGAGGAATTCAACGCCCGTGTCGAAGACCCCAACCTGTGGGATGACGCCGACGCAGCGCAGGCGCTCATGCGTGAACGCCAGATGCTGGTGGATGCGATCGATACCTATAAGTCGATCAAGCAAGAGCTTGCCGACAACATCGAGCTGATCGAGCTTGGCGAAATGGAAGATGACAACGAGGTCGTCAAGGACGCCGAAGAGGCGCTTGTTGCGCTGAAGGAGAAGGCCGCCGAGAAGGAGCTTGAAGCGCTTCTGGATGGTGAGGCGGACAGCAACGACACCTTCCTTGAGATCAACGCAGGCGCAGGCGGCACCGAGAGCTGTGACTGGGCCTCTATGCTGGCGCGGATGTATGTGCGTTGGGCCGAGAAGAAGGGCTACAAGGTTGAACTGCAGTCCGAAAGCGCAGGCGACGAAGCGGGCATCAAATCCGCTGCCTACAAGATTTCCGGCCATAACGCTTATGGCTGGCTGAAATCCGAAAGCGGCGTGCATCGTCTGGTTCGGATCTCGCCATATGACTCGGCAGCGAAGCGGCACACCTCGTTCAGCTCTGTCTGGGTCTATCCGGTTGTGGATGACAACATCGAAATCGATGTGAACCCTGCCGATATCCGCGTGGATACCTATCGTTCCTCCGGTGCCGGCGGTCAGCACGTGAACACCACCGACTCGGCTGTGCGGATCACCCACATCCCGACCGGGATTGTGGTGACCTCTTCCGAGAAGTCGCAGCACCAGAACCGCGATATCGCCATGAAGGCCCTGAAATCCCGGCTTTATCAGCAGGAGCTGGACCGTCGGAACGCCGATATCAACGCCGCGCATGAAGCCAAGGGCGATGCAGGCTGGGGCAACCAGATCCGGTCTTATGTCCTGCAACCCTACCAGATGGTGAAAGATCTGCGCACCAGCCACGAGACCTCTGACACCAAGGGAGTTCTGGATGGGGACCTGGATGGTTTCATGGCGGCCACGCTCGCGCTGAATGTCGCTGGCAAAAGCCGCTCTGAGGCGCAGGGCGACTGAGGTCGCGACAGGCCCGACATCGGGTCTATTCAATCCAACGTTGAAATTAGATCACCCGGTTGCGTCGCAAGCGGGTTTTCTTTGGTTTTCCGGGTCGCTAGGCTGTTTTTGTACAGCAGGCGAGGGCGATCATGTCAGCACATTTCCAAAGCGCACGTCAGGTTCTGCGCGATCTTGCGACGCGCAAGCTCACGGCGGCAGAGCTGATGGAGCACACGCTGGCGCGGATTGATGCGCTGAACCCCGACATCAACGCCATCGTCGCCCGGCGCGATGGGGCGGAGCTGATGAAAGAGGCTGAAACCGCCGATCACGCCCGCACCCGCGGGCCACTGCATGGGCTGCCGATTGCGATCAAGGATCTTGCCAATGTGGCGGGGCTGACGACGACGCAGGGCTCGCCCATGTTGCGCGATTTCGTTCCGGCGGAGGACGAGCTGTTCGTTGCGCGGCTGCGCGCGGCGGGTGCCATCATCATTGGCAAGACAAACACGCCGGAATTTGGGCTTGGGTCGCATACGTTCAACCCCGTTCATGGCGCTACGGCCAACCCCTATGATACCACGCGCAGTTGCGGGGGCTCCTCTGGGGGCGCGGCGGCGGCTCTGGCGACTGGAATGCTGTCGCTGGCGGATGGCTCTGACATGATGGGATCGCTGCGCAACCCTGCGGGCTGGTGCAACGTCTATGGATTCCGTCCCACGTGGGGGCGGGTGCCCAGCCAACCGCGGGGGGATCTGTTTCTGCATCCTCTCGCCACAATCGGCCCGATGGCCCGAAGCCCCGAGGATCTCGCGATCCTTCTGGATGTGATGTCCGGCGCTGATCCACGCCAGCCCCTATCGGCGACCTGCTGGGCTGACAGCCCCACAGCGCCGCTGCCGACCGCGCAACCCATGCGGATCGGCTGGCTGGGGGACTGGGGCGGAGCCTATCCGATGGAACCGGGCATTCTTGAAACCACGCGGGCCAGCCTGGATGTGCTGGCCGATCTCGGGCACAGGATCGAAGAGGTTCAGCCGCCATTCCCGGCGGATCGGATTTGGCAGGCCTGGTCGACCTTGCGCAGCTATGCATTGGCTGCGAGCCTGCGGATTTTCGCAGGTCAGCGCGGGCAGTTGAAGGCCAGCGCCCAATGGGAGCTGGACCGTGGATTGGCGTTGACCGGTCAGGAGGTCCAGTCTGCATCCGATCTGCGCTCAGACTGGCAGCGTTCGGCTGCGCGGTTGTTTGAACGCTACGACGCGCTGATCCTGCCTACCGCCCAATGCTGGCCTTTTGACATCAAGATGGGCCATCCGACGCGCATCAACGAGGTGGCGATGGATACCTACCACCGCTGGATGGAGGTGGTTGTCCCGGTCAGCCTGCTTGGCCTGCCCTCTGTGGCGGTGCCAGCAGGTTTTGGAGACGAGGGCCTGCCGATCGGTGTTCAGATGTTTGGAGCTCATGGCAGGGATCGGGCGCTGCTGGCCTTGGCACAGCAATATCATGAGGCCACGGATTGGCCCAACCGCCGTCCGCCGCCGGGGCCCAACCCCTGACAGATCGCAACAGCACAGCCGACAGGCAACAGCGGCAGAAGGGCCAGAGCAGCAGACAGGCCAGAAAGAGGAGGAGCGTCATCTGATGGAGGAAAAGGAATTCGGAGTGCCGCAGCTGCGGCCCATGTCAGCCGGCATCCTGCGGGAGGCATTGGCGCGGGGCTGGGCAGATTTCCGGGCGCGCCCCGGTTTCGGGCTGTTCTTTGCTGGTGTCTATGTGCTCGCGGGCTGGATGATGGCCTGGGTCACGATGGCGACTGGCACGACCTTCTGGCTGGTCCTTGCGGCAATCGGATTTCCGCTGATCGGCCCCTTTGCCGCGGTCGGCCTATATGAGGTTTCCCATCGGCTGGATGAACGCCAACCCATGACTACGCGCGATATTCTGGGCGTTGTGCTGCATCAACGCCGCCGCCAGCTGCCGTCGATCTGTGCCATCATCGTTATCGTTTTTCTGTTCTGGTTTTTTCTGGGGCATATGATTTTTGCCCTGTTTCTGGGGCATTCCACGATGACCAATATCTCGACCTCGGCCGACGTTTTTTTGACGGGCAACGGGCTCTTGATGTTGGCTGTGGGCACCGGGGTGGGGGCCGTGTTCGCCCTGCTGTTGTTCATGATCACGGTCCTGTCGCTTCCGCTGTTGCTGGACCGCGAGGTCGATTTCGTCACGGCCATGATCACCAGCTTCAGCTACGTCCAAAGCAATTTTCTGATGATGCTGATTTGGGCGGCGGTAATTGCGGTTGCGACCTTTGTGGCGATGGTGCCGGGGTTTCTGGGGCTGTTCTTGGTGTTGCCTCTGCTGGGCCACGCCAGCTGGCATGTCTATCGGTTGATCTCGCAGCCGGAGGGGGCGGCCTGATCCAACGCTCTAGCGAAACTGGCGTCCGGGGTTCAGCAGGCGGCGTTCAAACTGGGTCAGCGCCTGTTCCGCAAGGAACCCCGCCGTGCGGGCCGCGCGCAACACGGCTGCGGTGTCCTGGCCGAGGTATTCATAGAGCATTCTGGCCACGCGATCCCCGTGGTCGCTTTCGTGCGTGGTACGGGCAAGATAGCCTGACCAGAAATGCCCCTCCATCGTTGGCACTTTGGTCAGGTAGTTGAAGGTCGCAGTGACCGATCCGCGCCGCGCGATCAGAAAGGCGACGCCATCGTCCTGACTGGTGACCAGACCGCGAAACTCTCTGGATCGGGCATCGACCGGCAGGCCCTGATACAGCATCGCGGCCCTGGCCTCGTAGCCGCGTACATAGGTCACGCCATCGCGGCGAAACACGTAGACCAATCCCTGAACGTAACGATCCTGACGGACAAAGCTGCGTCGGACAAATCGGTAGAGGCCTGATGGAAAGAAATCATCCGTCAGCCGCGTGATCCCCGCGCCGAGAAAATCCGCAAGTTCGGGCCCCTGAAGGATCTGCCCCTTGGTGGCGAGTTGATCGACAGGATCGAGCAGAATGCGCGCATCCACGTCAAAAAAGCTACAAATCCGGTCAAGGATGTCAGGTCGAGGAAAGCTCTCGCCAGTGAGATAGCGGTTGAGTTGCGTCCGGTTGATGCCCAAACGGCGAGAAAGTTCAGAGATCGACGGATATTGCTGGGCGAGCTGGCGCAGATTCGCACCAAACATGGATCGCAGTTCAACCGGAGATCTTTGATTTTTACCCATGCAGATCAATCATTTGATGGTGGTCAGAGGTCTTGTTTTGAAATTTGTTAACCGTTGTTCTGAACAAAATAGCACAGGTTCGTTGGAAAATCGTGTCTGCTGATGCTAACTAGCGTCAAAATAGCATAAATCGGACACAAAGTGATCAATTGGTTTTTCGAGGTTCACGGTGTCCCACGGATGTGATTTATCACAAAATATAGGCAGACTTATGCGAGGCTTGATATGATTGGCGTCATTCTTTGGGCGGATCGAAATCTACGTCAGGCCATGATCTGGTGCGAGGATCATGGCGACCTTGCGTATTATCGTTGGACTGCCGACGAGGCCCCGCTTGCACTGAGCAAGGGGGATTGCGTGTCCTTCTCGATCACCATCGAGGGAAGCCTGCGGATCGCCAGCAATCTGGAGCGGCTGAGCACAGAGCAGTCAAATGATCTCAGTGCTCAGTTGGCGTGGGGGCGGCAGCTTGGTGCATCACATCCTGCGCAGGAGGCAGGTTACCGGGCGCCGGGGCCAATTGACCTGACCAGTGCAAATAGTGGGACGGTCATGACCTGGGCCGAAGCGCGCGAGGATCCTCTGTTTATCGACATGCCCGCCTTCGGAGAGCCTGACGCCCCTGCTGTGGCGCTGGATGGGGCGGAAGAGATGGGCAACGTCATCTCCTTTCCAGATCAGGCGGAACGGGCAGCTCGTCAGGCGCGGCGCGCCTGAAGGCAGATCACCACCTGCACTGAACGAAAAAAGGCGACGCCTCTGCGCCGCCTTTTGATTTTGTTGGGTGCTGATCGATCAGTTGCCGCGCAGCAGTGCCGCAACGCCAGTGCGGGCGATTTTGGTCAGCCCCAAGGGCCGCATCATTTCGGCAAATGCGTCGATTTTGTCCGGTGCGCCGGTCAGTTCAAAGATGAAGCTGTTGAGCGTGGTATCTACCACCTTGGCGCGGAAAATCTCTGCCAGGCGCATGGCTTCGACGCGCTTGTCACCTTCACCCACCACTTTGACGATGGCCAATTCACGCTCGACAAAGGGGCCGGCCACGGTGAGATCGGTGACTTCATGCACCGAAACAATCCGGCCCAGCTGTGCCTTGATCTGCTCAATCACCTGCGGGGTCCCGGTGGTAACGATGGTGATGCGCGACAGGTGGCCTGTGTGATCAACCTCGGCCACGGTGAGGCTGTCGATATTGTAGCCGCGGCCCGAAAACAGCCCGATGACGCGCGCCAGAACACCGGGTTCGTTTTCCACCAGAATGGTGATGGTGTGACGTTCCTGAACATCCGAGAAATTCGGACGTAGGTTATAGGCGGAGTGGCTGGTGGAGCCTTTTTTGATGTGTAGGGCAGACATTTACGTCCCTTTCCTAAAAATCGGGGCAGGGCGATGTCGCCCCGCAGTATCTGTTCCTGAACCGGCTTAAACCAGCACCGCGCCGCCGGACTGGATGACGCCTTGGGTTTCGGCCTCGCCCAGCAGCATCTCGTTGTGCGCCTTGCCCGAGGGGATCATCGGGAAGCAGTTCTCATGCTTTTCCACCAGGCAGTCAAAGATGACCGGACCGTCATAGTTGATCATCTCCATGATTGCGTCGTCCAGATCCTTGGGATCGCTGACGCAGATGCCCTTGGCGCCAAAGGCTTCGGCGAGCTTCACGAAATCGGGCAGGGCTTCGGACCAGGAGTGGCTGTAGCGTTCGCCATGCAGCAGTTCTTGCCACTGGCGCACCATGCCGAGACGTTCGTTGTTGAGGATGAACTGTTTCACCGGCAGGCGGTACTGCACGGCGGTGCCCATTTCCTGCATGTTCATCAGCCAAGAGGCCTCACCCGCGACGTTGATGACCAGAGCATCGGGATGCGCCACTTGCACCCCGATAGAGGCCGGCGTGCCATAGCCCATCGTGCCGAGACCACCGGAGGTCATCCAACGGTTCGGATCCTCAAACCCAAGGAACTGCGCGGCCCACATCTGGTGCTGGCCCACCTCGGTTGTGATGTAGCGGTTGTGTCCTTTGGTGAGGGCTTCAAGCCGTTCAAGGGCATACTGCGGTTTGATGGTGCCTTCGGATGCCGTGTAGGCAAGGCAACGCACATCGCGCCATTCTGTGATCTGAGACTGCCACTTGGCGATCGACTCGCTGTCCACCTTGCGGCCGCGGCTTTTCCAGATTTTCAGGATGTCTTCCAGCACATGCCCCACATCGCCGACGATGGGGATGTCGACGCGGATCACCTTGTTGATGGACGACGGGTCGATGTCGATATGCGCTTTGATCGAATTGGGGCTGAAGGCATCCAGACGACCGGTGATCCGGTCATCGAAACGGGCGCCGATGTTGATCATCAGATCGCAGTCGTGCATCGCCATGTTGGCCTCGTAGAGGCCATGCATCCCCAGCATCCCAAGCCAGTTCTTGCCAGAGGCAGGATAGGCGCCGAGGCCCATCAGGGTCGAGGTAACCGGGATGCCTGTCGCATCCACCAGTTCACGCAGCAACTGGCTGGCGCCGGGGCCGGAGTTGATGACGCCGCCGCCCGTGTAGAACACTGGCCGCTTGGCGGTTTCCAGCGCGGCCACCAGTTCGGTGATGGCGTCGAGGTCGCCCTTGACCGGGGGCTGATAGTGGGAGGCTGCCGGTTTCGGCGCGTGATAGGTGCCTGTGGCGAACTGCACATCCTTGGGAATGTCGATCAGCACCGGACCGGGACGGCCGGCGGTTGCAACATGAAAGGCCTCGTGCAGGGTCCCTGCGAGCTTCTCGGTGTCCTTTACCAGCCAGTTGTGCTTGGTGCAGGGACGGGTGATGCCCACGGTGTCTGCTTCCTGAAAGGCGTCAGAGCCGATCATGAAGGTTGGCACCTGACCTGTGAGAACAACCAGCGGAATGGAATCAAGCAGGGCATCCGTCAGGCCGGTTACCGCATTGGTTGCCCCAGGGCCGGAGGTCACGAGCACAACGCCCGGCTTGCCGGTCGAGCGTGCATAGCCTTCCGCGGCGTGAACCGCCCCCTGTTCGTGGCGCACAAGAATGTGGCGAATGTCATTCTGCAGGAAGATTTCGTCATAAATCGGCAGCACAGCCCCGCCAGGGTAGCCGAAGACGGTGTCGACCCCCTGATCCTTCAGGGCTTGAACAACCATTTTTGCGCCGGTCATCTCACGTGTCATCTGCTTATTGCTCCAATTGGCGGCATCGTCCGTTTCGCATAAAAAAAGCCCCCGATTTCAGGTCGGAGGCGCATGGGTTCGATTATGGTGTACCGTTACCGGCCCATGCGCATGGTTCCTACGATTACGACTAGGGTTTTCATCGCGCTGGCTCCTCTTAGCGTTGAAGCGGACCTTATGACCGGGGGGAGGGGGCGTCAACAGGCAAAAGAGATCAAAACACCCGGTTTTGAGAAATTTTCTTGCGTGAGCCTGTTGGCTTGCGACATTTTCAGGTTTTTGAGTGCGGAAATGCTGCTCAATTCGGTCTCAACTGCGAGTTTTGTTTCTCGGTTGGCAGCGCCGCCAGAGTGGGAGATGCCGGAATCCCGAAAAAAGGGTCCCATTGCGGACGTATTTTGGCGCGGGGCGCGCTGCGTCGCAGCAGATTGGTGGAACGTGCGGAAAGGGGCCAGCCCGGCGGGTCAGAAACTGTGACCGGTCCCCTGCAAAACGCCATGTTCCAACGCATATCGCGTCAGACCCGCGGTAGAAGAGATCCCCAGTTTGCGTTTGATATTCTTGCGATGGGTTTCGACAGTGCGCACAGAAATATCAAGCGCCAGCGCAACATCCTTGTTGGATTTGCCCTGTGCGAGTTCCAGCAGAATGGTCTGTTCGCGCCCGGTCAACGCCTCGCGGTCGGGATTGTCCTTGGGTTTGAGAGAGCCCTCCGCTCCGGTGCAGAGATAGGTTTCGCCGGACATGACGGCATCAATGGCCTGGCGGATTTCTTCGGTGGGGACATCCTTCAGCACATAGCCCATCGCACCATGGGACAGTGCAGAAGAGATGTATTCCGGGCTGTCATGCATCGACAGGATCAGGATCCGGGTCTTGGGGGCTTCCTCAAGGATGATCTCGGTCGCGCTCAACCCGCCCAGTTTCGGCATGTTCAGATCCATCAGGATCACATCGGGATTGAGCGCGCGAGCCTGCGCAACCGCTTCTTCGCCGTTGGAGGGAATGCCGACGACCTCAATATCGTCATAGCTTTCCAGAATGGACTGGATGCCTTCGGCGACCATGGGGTGATCATCTACAATCAGAACGCGGATGGTGTCTGGCATGGCTGCCCTCGTTTTGGTCTGGTGGCCCGGTTGGAGCCGTCCGGACGCGGGGGTCCGAACATGTTGCGCAGGTCAGGAGACCCACTTGGATGCTGACGCCTCTCCGGGGGGCAGCAGGTGGCTGAGTGGCAGCAGAACTTCGATCACCGTGCCGCTTTGCGCCCCACGTGATGACAAAATCCGCAGGGTTCCGTCAAGCTGTTCAATCCGCTCTTGCATGTTGCGCAGCCCAATTCCCGGGCCAGAGCGGTCCTGGGCGGGGGGCAGGCCGCGCCCATTGTCGGTGATGCGCATGGTGGCGCCGCGTGCGTGCCCACGCAGATCCATCGTGACCTCGCTTGCCTCGGCGTGGCGTTCGATATTGGTGAGCGCCTCCTGCGCGATGCGATACAGCGCGATCTTGGCCTCTTCGTCCAAACGGTTGCGGAACACCACCGTGCTGAAACGGGTTTCGATTCCGGTGCGCGCCGCGAAATCATCTGTCAGGGCTTTCAGTGCAGGGCCAAGGCCGAGGTCATCCAGAACACCGGGGCGCAGATCGCGGCTGATGCGGCGAACTTCGGTGATTGCAGTGCCAAGGTTGGAGATCCCTTTGTTGAGGGGGTCTTCGACCCGGTCAAAATCACCGCGCGTCAGCCGCCTGCGGGCATTGTCGAGGGCATAGCGCACCCCAACCAAGAGCTGACTGATCCCGTCGTGCAGCTCTCGCGCAACGCGGCCGCGCTCTTCCTCCTGGGCATCAAACACCCGCTGGGTCAGCTCTTTCAGCTTGGCATCGGCAAGGCGGCGTTCGCGGATGTTCAGAACCATCCCAGAGGCAAAGACCAGGCCAAGCGCAAACAGCGTGATCGCACCGATGTAATAAAAGGTCCGTTGGATCCGGCTTTCTACATCCGCGCGGGAGGCCGCAACAGAGGCGAGCACGTCATCGATGAAAACACCCGTGCCGATCGCCCATTGCCAGTCCTGCAGCCCCATCACATAGGCGACCATCTGGGCTTCCTCACCGGTTGAGGGTTTTTCCCACATGAAAGTGTGCCATCCCGCGCCCTGACGGGCGAGGCGGATGAATTCATCCACGACGGGTGTGCCGCGACTGTCCGTCAGCCCGCTCCAGTTCTTGTTGATGTAGTCGGTTTGGCGTGGGCTGACGAGATTGGTGCCGTCATAATCATAGACAAAGAAGAACCCGTCCCGCCCGTAGATCATCGCGCTGAGGATCTGGGTGACCTGTTCCTTGGCTTCGGCGTCATCCGGTGCCGCCAGCCCGTAGATGTGGGAAAAGCCGTTACGCGCCTGTGTCACATAATTGCGCAGTTCCGCCATCTTGGCCTGCAGGAGCTGTTTTTCCAGCGCCTGAATTTCGCGTTCGGCGAGCTCGCGGGATTGGATTGAAACAAGGACCGCGATGGCGGCTCCGGCCACGATGAGGGGCAGGGTCGCCAGCAGAGACAGCTTTTGCGCGTAATTGGGGCGCAGGAATTCCGGGATCAGACGCATGGTCGAATCGTTACGCAATCGGATTGAGGAATCAAAGCCCAGAAACGTGCGCAAGGCGCACAGTCGGCCGCTAACAGCTGCCTGAGGGCAGGGGCTGGCTTTGCGGGGTGCATGGATTTTGGACAAAAAAGTTGTCCAAATTGCGACTTTCTACGCAGTAGTAGGTATTCACATGCTGCGCGGTCTGGATAGGCTTGCTCCACTCGATGAGATCCACTCCGGCCGTCTGGTTCGGGGTTATCCAAATAAATGGGAGGAGAAACCTATGGATCGTCGTTCTTTTCTGAAGACATCCGCGCTGGGTGGCGGCGCAGCTGCCGCAACCACTCTGGCAGCACCGGCCTATGCACAGGGCAAGCGTACCCTGACCATGGTCACCACATGGGGCCGTGGCCTGGCAGGTGTGCATGACTCTGCTCAGCGTGTTGCAGACAACATCACCACCATGTCCGATGGTCAGCTGACCGTTGACCTGAAAGCCGCAGGCGAGCTGGTTGGTGCATTCGAAGTTTTTGACGCCGTGACCTCTGGTCAGGCCGACATGTACCACGGTGCGGACTACTATTTCGTGGGTCAGCATCCGGGTTATGCCTTCTTCACCGCTGTTCCCTTCGGTCTGACCGCTCAGGAACTGGTGAACTGGTACTACCAGGACGGCGGCATGGAGCTGCATGACGAGCTGGGCCAGATCTTTGGTCTGAAGTCCTTCCTGGCGGGCAACACCGGCGCGCAGGCGGGTGGCTGGTTCTCCAAAGAGATCAACAGCCCCGAAGATTTCAACGGCCTGAAGTTCCGTATGCCGGGTCTGGGTGGCAAGGCACTGGGTAAACTGGGCGCATCCGTTCAGAACATTCCGGGCTCCGAAGTGTATCAGGCGCTGTCCTCCGGCGCGATTGACGGCACCGAGTGGATCGGCCCCTGGGCGGACGAGAAAGCCGGCTTCCAGGAAATCACCAAGACCTACTACACCGCGGGCTTCCACGAGCCGGGCGCAGGTCTGTCTGTTGCAACCAACCGTGACGTCTTCGAGGGCCTGAGCCCGGCACATCAGAAGATCATCGAAGTGGCTGCAGCCGAAGCACACCAGTGGAACCTGAGCCAGTTCCTGGCCAACAACGGTGCCGCTCTGCAGCGTCTGCAGGCCGGTGGCGTCAAGGTCATGGAATTCCCGGACAGCGTTTGGGACGCATTCGGCAAGGCCTCCATGGAAGTGCACGAAGAGAACCTGGGCGACGAGCTGTACAAGAAGATCTACGACAGCGCGATGGCCTCCATGAAGGCGTCTTCGGCCTGGCACAACCTGTCCTCCAGCGCCTACACCGCGCAGCGCGACCGCGTACTGGGCTAAGCCCGCAGGACGGTTTAAATCGGATCCCCCGCGATGTGCGGGGGATCTTTCGCAATTGCAGCAGGCACCGGTGGCATGAACCGCCCGTCCCGAACGCGCCCGGCGAACGTTCATCCGTTCCGGCCTGAGGCCCGCGCTGCACGCAATCAATCGAGGGAAAAATGCAGGACGAAAGTGGCATTTCCTTTTTCGGGGCCCTATTCGGCGGTCTGTACTGGTTGATCCAGAACATCGCTGGCGCCTTCTACAACTTTGGCTATGCCGTCACCCACCCGCAGCTGTGGCTGGACTGGTCGGACAAAGCCTCCATCATGCGGTTCGTCTACTATGGCGGGTCGGTCGAGTTCTTCTTTGTGGTGTTCACCGCATTCCTGCTGCTGACGGCTGTTGGCATGTATCGCCGTTCGATCATGTGGGGCGTGGTGCGCGGGCTGGAGGGCTTTGCCAACACGCTGGGACGCCTCTTTGCCTGGGCGGGTCTTTTGATGGTGCTGCAGCAGATCGTGATCGTGTTCATGCAGCGGGTGTTTGCCCGCCCGGACATGAGCTTTGGTCTCGGCATCGCGCTGGAAAAGGATATCAGTTGGTTCGCAGAAGAGCTCAAGCTCTACAACGCCCTCGTGGTGTGCCTGTGCGTCACCTACACCTTTGTACAGGGCGGACATGTGCGCGTTGACCTGATCTATTCGGGCATCAGCTTTCGCGCCAAGCGCATGGTGGACATGATCGGTTCGCTGATCTTCATGATGCCTGCGGCCGTTCTGACCTGGATGTATGGCTGGTATTTCCTGTGGCGTCATCTGATCGTACCAAAGCCGTCGGCCTCTGACACGCTGGAGCGCCTGGTCATGAAATCCCGCGCGCTGCGCTGGAACGTGGAAACGATCGGTTTCAGCCCCAACGGCTTTAACGGCTATTTCCTCTTCAAGATCTTGCTGGTGACATTCGCCGGTATCGTCTTCCTGCACGCGATTGCCTTCTTCTACCGCTCATATCTGGAGTTCGTGGAAGGTCAGGGCAGCGAGAACAAGCACCTCGACAAGGACAGCCTTGGTGAAGGTGAAGAAGCCTATGAAGGCGCGCATTAAATAAGGGACGGCACCCATGCTATTCGGACTTGATGGCGTTGAAATCGGCCTAATCATTGTCTTTTTCTGCCTCTTCGGGGGTATCCTCTCTGGCTTTCCGGTGGCCTTTGCCATCGGTGGTGCCGGGGTCATCTCCTTCGGGATCATTGCCGCGCTCGACAGCGCGGGGATCCTGATCCACCAGGCCATCGACACCTCGTCGCAGGCCTATCGGGATCTGCTCGCCACTGGCGTGAAAACAGATGCAGTCTCGGTATTCAGATATCCGGACTTGCCCAGAATTGGCGAGCCGGTCTTCCCGCAGGGGTGGGAAGTTGCGATGGACCGCAACATCTCCTTCATCGTGAACCGCATGAACGAACGTGTTCTGGCCGGTGCATCGATCGAAACCCTGCTGGCGGTTCTGATGTTCGTTCTGATGGGCATCACTCTGGAACGCTCCAAGATTGCAAACGATCTGCTGACCACCATGGCGCGCGTCTTTGGCCCGCTGCCCGGCGGTCTGGCTGTGTCCATCGTTGTTGTGGGCGCCTTCCTAGCGGCCTCCACCGGCATCGTGGGCGCGACGGTTGTGACCATGGGCCTGCTGGCCTTGCCGACCATGCTGCGCAACAACTACTCGCCGGAACTGGCGACAGGGGTGATCGCAGCCTCCGGTACGCTTGGGCAGATCATTCCGCCGTCGATCGTTATCGTTCTGCTCGGCACCTTGGCGGGGGATCTCTACTCCACCGCGCAGGAAACGCGCGCGCAGGAGTTTGGTTGCTCTGATGCGCTGACCTATCTGGGTGAACCGGCCGTTGTTTCGGTTGGGACATTGTTCCAGGCGGCGCTGCTGCCAGGCATCATGCTGGCTCTGCTTTATGCGCTTTATGCCTTTGGCTATGCCATGCTGAACCCGTCCAAGGCCCCGGCTGTGGTGCTGGAAGGCGGGACCGGCGAGCCAATCACCCGTGGCGAAGGCCTGACCTGGTTCCTGGGTGTTCCGGTGGCAATCATTGCAGGTGCGATGCTTCTTGGTCAGGTGAACCTGATCGGCAGCCAGAACGTCAACGTCTCTGCCTTCTCTGACGCAGGTCAGACAGCATCGCTGCGCACCAACGTCGGCGAAGACTGTAAGGCGGCCATGATTGATCTGCATGGTCAGGAGGCCTGGGATACTGCGGTTGCAGAACAGGAAGCCATCGACGCGGCTGGCGGCGTGGCAGAGGCGACCAAGCTGACCGAAGAAGAACTGGAAGCAGCCCGCATCGCGAAGATCGAAGCAGCTGCACCGATCGGCACCGGTCTGACTGTTCTGATGGTCATGGCGGGTCTGGTTCTGGCAGTGGGTCGCGGCGTGTCTCCCTCGGCTGATCCCAAACCGCTGATCATTGGCGCCATCGGCGTGCTGTTGATTGCCTTGGTCGACGTGGTGGCGATTGCCCCGACGACAAGCCCGGGTGTGACGGTTCTGCTGATTGCTCTGCCGACGCTTCTGGTCCTTTACGGCTGCAAGGCAGCAGCTGCGCGCTGTGCCAAGAATGATCTGATCCGCGTGGTGTTCCCGCCTCTGGTTCTGATCGTGGCCGTGCTTGGCTCCATCCTTGGTGGCATCACCAACCCGACGCCCGCAGCGGCCCTGGGTGCAGGTGGCGCGATCATGCTGGCAGCCTATCGCAAGCTGCAGGATCAGGGCAAATCGGGCAAGATCATCATCTGGGCAACCTTTGCCGTGGCGATCTGTATCCTGGTTGGCGTGAACTTCGATCTGCGCATCAACGGCCAGGAAGGTGTCAGCGCCGAAACCGTCATCGCCTTTGGCGTGGCATATGGTGCATATATCTTTGCACTGTTCGGTCTGATCTACGGCTGCTGGGTGCTGTTCAAGGGCGGGGTTCTGACCCCAGTTGTCCGCGAAACGGCCAAGGTGACCTCGATGGTGTTTACCATCCTGATCGGCTCGCAGCTCCTGAACCTGGTGGTGATCTCCTTTGGTGGCGAACACTACATCCAGCAGTTCCTCAAGAGCTTTGACAGCGAGCTGAAGGTCTTCCTGATCGTCATGGTGGTTCTGTTCATCCTGGGCTTCGTGCTCGATTTCCTGGAGATCATCTACATCGTGATCCCCATCGTGGGTCCGGTTATCTACGGTGGTTCCTTCGATCCGAAGTGGGTGACGATCATGGTTGCGGTGAACCTTCAGACCTCGTTCCTGACGCCACCTTTCGGCTTTGCGCTATTCTACCTGCGCGGGGTTGCGCCAAAAGAGGTGACGACTGGCCATATCTACCGCGGGATCCTGCCATTTGTGCTGATCCAGGTGGTTGGTCTGGGCATCCTGTGGACCTTCCCGTCGATCGTGACGATTGTCCCGGCGCTGATCCCGAACTGATCTTGCGATCCATATGACTGAAAAAGGGCCCACCGTCGGAGGGCCCTTTTTTGCGTGTGGGTGTTTTTGATGACAGATGACGCCTGCCAAGTCGCCCGGACTAGGCTGGCTGGATCAGATCCCAGCGGTTGCCAAAAGGGTCCTGCCAGACGGCAACGATGCCATAGGGCTCGTGGCGAGGGGTTTCGTTGAACTGCACACCGGCTGCCACCATTGCGGCGTGGTCGCGGGCAAAATCGTCGGTGGTCAGAAACAGGCCCACGCGGCCGCCGAACTGGTTGCCGATGATGGCGCGTTGCGCGTCCGTATCGGCCCGCGCGAGGATCAGGCTGCCCTGGCTTGCGCCCGGCGGCAGGATACGCACCCACCGCTTGCGGCCCTGATCGACATCTTCGGCCAGCTGCCAGCCAAGCGTGCCACAATAGAATTCTATCGCCGGGTCGTAATCGGGGACGACCAGCGTGACTGCATGAAGAAATTGCATGGATTACCTGTAGGGTTTGCGCGTTTCCGGCAAGTGGATGTTGGCGACCTGCTCTGCGATCGGGTCGGTCGAGAGCGGATGCGCCGTATCTTCAAAGGCGCTCGGGTCGGACATCACCTGCCAGGAGCCGCCGTGATAGACTTCAAGTCCGGTGAACTTGGCCTTGTAGCCCATCTTGGCGCTGCCCGGAACCCAATAGCCGAGATAGACATAGGGCAGCCCGGCCTCGCGCGCGATTTCGATATGGTCGAGGATCATGAAGGTCCCAAGCGACCGCTGCGGCAGGTTCGGCCTGTAGAAGGAATAGACCATGCTCAGCCCGTCTTCGAGCACATCGGTCAAGGATACGGCTGTCAGCGCATTGGTTTCGCGGTCATTGTATTCCACCACGCGGCTGCGGATCGGGGTTTCCTCGATCATGGCGGCATATTCAAAGACGTCCATGTCAGCCATGCCACCGTCTGCATGGCGGCTGTCGAGATAGTCCCGAAACAGGCTGTACTGATCCTCGGTCGCCCAGGGGGAGGTGGCGCGCCGCTCCAGATCGGCGTTGCGCTTGAGTGTGCGTTTTTGACTGCGGCTGGCGGTGAAGGCCGCGACGTCGATCCGGGCCGACAGGCAGGCCGAACATTCGGAGCAGGACGGACGGTAAAGCACGTTCTGCGAGCGGCGAAAGCCCTGCTGAGACAGGCTGTTGTTCAGCTGCTCCACCCCATCGCCCTGCAGCGCCGTGAACAGCTTGCGCTCCATCCGGCCATCCAGATAGGGGCAGGGTTGGGGCGCGGTCACATAGAACTGGGGTGCAATGGGCAGTGTATGGCGCATCGGGTCGCGGTGATCCGTTTGGGGTGGGCAAAACGCCCCGGAACCGCGAATGGCTCGCGGTTGCGCGGGGCGATCTGGCCGCAGGGTTTGTTTGGATGATAACAACCGCTCTGCACTGCGCCAAGGGGCCAGATCGCATTAAGGTTTACAAGATGCTGTGGCGGGGTCTCACCTCAGCCGGGTCATGGTCGTGCAGGTCTGGCACCTCACAGTTACAGGCGAACGCCCCGGCGGTTCAGCATCACGGTCCCGAGCAGCGCGTCGGTCAGGCCCTGACCACGGGAGGAGGTCAGCATCATCAGGACGGAAATCACCTGCAGCACCGGGATCGCAACCGAGATCGAGTATCCGGCCGTGTGCAAAAGCGCGAGGGAGCCGTCCAGTCGACGCCCGCGCTGGTCGCGCAGCTCAATGCCTGCAAATCGCATCCCCCAGGTCGCGGAGCCGTTTGAAATGGTGGCGACCCGGTAAACAAAACCGATCACCAGATAGAGCAGCGGCCAGATGAACAGCCCGGTAAAGGCGGTCAGGACAACGGCAAGGCTTGCGAGGATGAAGATGAACACACTGTCCACCACCCAGGCAAGAAGCCGCTTGGAGGCGACGGACTGATAGAATTCAGCCTGGTAGTCGGGGTCAGGCAGGGCGGACATCGGCGTTTCCTTTTCTGGATAGCAATCGACAGGTTGGGTGTGCATCAGGTCAGGTCAGGTCAGGGCAGGGGCGGGATGGGTGGCGCCCCCGGGGCGTTCTGTTCGGTGTTGGTATCCACGGTGGCCCGGAATATCCGGGCCTGTGGATCTGATTGTCAGTGACGTTTTCCGCCGCGTGGGCTGTCGTCGTCGCTGTCGTCTTCATCAAGGCGTGTATCCTCGTCGGCTTTCAGCGCGCGTTCGTCCATGAACTGATCGAACTCAGACTTGTCCTTGGCAGCGCGTAGGCGTTCCAGGAAGGCCTCGAAGTCGTTTTGCTCCTGTTCCAGGCGGCGCAGCGTATCAGCTTTGTAGGCATCAAAGGCGCTGTTTCCGCTGGATTTCATCGCCGACATGCCGTGGCGGGTCCAGGAGGTGCGGCGGCGGCAGGATTTCGAGAACATGCGTTTGCTCCAGATCATGTAAAACAAGAGGGCGAGGCCGACAGGCCAGAAGAAGACGAAGCCCAGAACCATTGCGGCAATCCAGGCCCCTTTGCCCTTGTGGTCGAGCCAGGCCTCCGTGCGGGAAAACCAACCCTGTTCGGACGGGTGCGGGGCGGTAGAAGTGTAACTCGTCATTGCGGTCTCCAGGTTAGCGTTGATGTGCCGTCGCAATGTTAATGCGCTTCACATAAATGCATATCGGCATTGCCCCGTCAGCTTTCAAGCGTGTATGTAAATGTTTTTCACATTTTTCGGATAGGCGGTTGTTTTATTGGGGGAATTAAGGTGCCAAGCCGCAGTATTTTTTGCCGATCTAACCGGTGCGCTTGATCTTGGTGACACGTTCAAGTGCCCGCCAGACATCTTGTTCGATGCGTTGCAGGTTGGCGGTATAGTCTTCGCGGCGCAGGGTTGGCATGTTGTGATAAGATAGGATCGACATTGAGGGGTTTGCCTCGAACAGGACAAAGGCACTGTCGGATTTCCAGCCGATATCGACGCCAAAGAAATCCAGTTTCAGGCGGCTTCGGATGTTCTGCCCGAGGGTTTGCAACGCGGCCCAATCATCGGCGTTCAGAAGTATGTCCAGTTCGCGATTCACGATATCGGTGTCACGATGGGCAGAGTGGATCAGCCAGCTGTCCCCATAGAGAATGTGGCGCAACCGGACGCTTTCCGAGGTGATCGACAACCGAAGTTTGCGCCATTCCCCCTTGTCCGAGCGAAAATCTATCCATTGCGTCATGTACAACGTCCGCCCACCCCAAGGGATCTGGTGGATTTTGTCCCAGTCCTCTGTTGTGTCGATCTTCAGCAGATCATGCCCGGTGTGAGAGCCCGCCGGGCGGATCAGAACTGGATAGGCGAACTCTCCCTTTTCGAACGTTTCCCTGAAACATTGCGGGGATGTTGGGCTGAACCGCAGGCATGCCGGGCAGATCAGGTTGTCGATGCCCGATAGGTGATGCGTGACGAGATCTCTCCGGGTTTTCAGAACTTCGGCGGGACGATTGAAGATTGGCAGAGGGTTCGCGGCAAAGTTCCTGTCCAGAAACCGCAGGGCTTGATCGTAATGATCTGGATCGGCGAGCATGTTGACGATCCAGTCGAAGTTGCGAAGGGTCTGTCCTTCGCTTCCGGGATGCCAGAAAGGGCGCGAAAGCCGGGCCAGATAGGACTTCATATCGTCAAACAGCACTGTGCGACCGGGGAAAATCATCACCGGTTCGCCGCGTTGCGTCAGCTGGACTTGGATATCACGATGGGTTGGTAGGGCGTTGAAGATGATGCCAGGTCTGCGACCGGTTGCCGGTTTGGCCCCTTTTGCCCGGCGAGGTCGCGGCGTGGGTGGCTTGGATCTTTTCATCTGTCGTCTGGCCCTTGGTCGTCACTGTGCGGTGGTTGGCCGCCGCCCCCAACGTATCTTGCCGACGGGCGTAAAAGAACCACAAAACGAAGGCAGGGGTAGGGGCGAGTGCATGGCCAGCGCGGACCCCCTTATCATCTCAAAAAGCTGCGGAGAGGAATAGAACAGCGGTTGCGTCGCGTCGTCGGGCTGCGTTCCCTTTGGCGGGCCACTCAGCGCTCTGGACAGATCGAGAGTTGGTCCACCCCCTAAATGTGAGTAGGGCAATCAATCACTCGTCAAAAAATACGCCCGACTTACCCCCGGCGTGACGGACGCAACCACTCAGACCGTTTTAGCGGCACTGCCAGCCAGCAACCATTCCGGTATTCCTTACCCAGCGTCACCCTTGGGTCATGTGTTGGCACATCAGTCCTTTTTCCTGACCATTGCGTCGCTTTCACAGATTGACCTCGCGGGTGGATTTGCACAGTCTCGCGTTATGGCACATCCTGTTGATATTCAGCGCCTTCCACGCGCTTTTGATCCAGATCTGGGCGAGGACGCGCTGGCCTCTCTGCCGGATCTTTCCGGCGATCAGGCCGCGCTTGTGAAAGGGGCGGCCGGCTCCAGCCCCTATCTCAAGGAACTCGCGCTGAGAGAGGCGGGCTGGCTGCCAGAGGCGCTGGCCGACCCAGACGCGGCGATATCCGCTGTCATGGGGGATGTGCGTGCACTGGCACCAGATCAGCTGAAGCCGGGCCTGCGGCAGGCCAAGCGGCGCGTTGCCTTGTTGAGCGGGCTGTGTGACCTGGCTGGGGCCTGGGATCTGATGCAGGTGACTGGCACGCTCACCGATTTTGCAGCACTTTGCGCCGATGTTGCGATCAAGGCCGAGATCGCGGCGCTGATCCGGCGCAAGAAGCTGCCGGGATTGACGGATGACGATGTTGAGAGTGCCGGGGGGCTGACCCTTCTTGCGATGGGCAAGATGGGCGCGCATGAGCTGAACTACAGTTCGGACATCGACATGATCTGCCTGTTTGATGAAACCCGTTTTGATCCGGCGGATTTCTACGAGGCAAGGCAGGGCATGGTGCGCGCGACCCGCAATATGTGCACCACGCTCAGCGAACGCACGGCGGATGGGTATGTTTTCCGGACGGATCTTCGCCTGCGCCCGGATCCGTCGGTGACCCCGGTTGCCATGGCGATGGAGGCGGCAGAGCGCTACTATGAAAGCCTTGGCCGCACCTGGGAGCGTGCCGCCTATATCAAGGCCCGCCCCTGTGCGGGTGATCTTGAGGCTGGCGCGCGGTTCCTGACCACGCTGCGCCCGTTTGTCTGGCGGCGCCATCTTGATTTCGCGGCGATCCAGGACGCCCATGACATGCGCCTCAGGATCCGAGAAAACAAAGGCACCGGTGGGCCGATCACGGTGCCCGGACATGATATGAAGCTGGGTCGCGGTGGCATCCGTGAAATCGAGTTCTTTACCCAGACGCGCCAATTGATTGCCGGGGGGCGAGATGAAACCCTGCGGCCGCGCGGAACGCTTGATGGGCTGCAGGCGCTGGCTGCGCGCAACTGGGTGCCGCAGGAGGTCTGCGATCAGCTGATCGACCACTATGTGGCCCACCGAGAGGTCGAACACCGCATTCAGATGGTGCATGATGCCCAGACCCACCGGATGCCGCAGTCCGAAGATGGCATTGCCCGTGTGGCCTGCCTGATGGGGCGGGATGTCGATGATCTGATGGCAGACGTCAAAGCCCGCCTGAGCGAGGTGCACGAGCTGACAGAGGGCTTTTTTGCCCCGGATGCGCAGCCTGCCGCGCCGGTGGTTGCGGTCCCCCAAGAGCTGGATGGCGATATCATCGCGCGCTGGCCAACCTATCCGGCATTGCGATCAGCACGGGGCGCGCAGATCTTTGAACGGTTGAAGCCGGAGCTTCTCAGCCGTCTGTCGCGCACTGCACAGCCGGGCGAGGCGCTGGTGGCGCTGGATGGTTTCCTGGCGGGTCTGCCAGCAGGGGTGCAGCTGTTTTCGCTGTTTGAGGCGAACCCGCAGCTGATCGACCTGCTGATCGACATCGTTGGCACCTCTGGGACGTTGGCAAGTTACCTGTCGCGCAATTCGGGGGTGTTTGATGCGGTGCTTGGTGGATCCTTCTTTGATGTCTGGCCAGAGCGGTCAGAGCTGCGTGCCGCATTGGATGCGGTGCTGTCGCGCGAGGAGGACTACGAAAGCCAGCTTGATGCGACCCGGCGCTGGTGCAAGGAATGGCATTTCCGCATTGGCGTCCATCACCTGCGCGGCCTGATCGACGCTGAAACAGCGGGAAAACAATACAGCGAGCTTGCCGAGGTGGTGATTGCGGCTCTGGCGCCGCTGGTGGTGGCGCAATTTGCCCGCAAACACGGCACGCCGCCGGGGCGCGGGGCGGCTGTGTTGGCGATGGGGTCACTTGGCGCGGGGCGGATCAACGCCCAGTCCGATCTGGATGTAATCGTGATCTACGACGCCGCTGGCCAGGAGGCCTCGGAAGGGCCGCGAGCATTGGCAACCCGGCCGTATTATGCGCGCCTGACCCAAGCCCTGATCACCGCGCTCACTGCGCCGATGTCACAGGGGCGTCTATACGAGGTGGACATGCGGCTGCGCCCCTCTGGCACACAGGGCCCCGTTGCGACGAGTTTTGACAGCTTCACCACATATCAGGAAAACGATGCCTGGGTGTGGGAGCATCTGGCTCTGACCCGCGCCCGTGTCGTGGCCTCCCTTGCCGGGGAGGATCAGTCCGGTTCCGAGGCGCTCGCCGATGACATCCGTGCATTTCGCCAACGGTTCCTGTCACAGCCCCGGCCACGCGACACGGTTCTGGCAGAAGTGGCAAGCATGCGCGAGCGATTGGCGGCTGCAAAAACGCCCGCAGGCCCCTGGGACGCAAAGACCGGGGCAGGGCGGATGCTGGATATCGAACTGATCGGGCAGGCTGGTGTCTTGCTGAGCGGGGAAACGGCGCAGGATGTGGCCAGCGGGTTGCGCGGCGCTGTCGCCTGCGGATGGCTGGATGCCGCTGGAGCGGCAGAGTTGCAGCGCGGCTACGACCTATTCTGGTCCGTGCAGACCGCCGCGCGGCTGGTGTCTGGCAAGGCGATCGACGAGGACACGATGGGTGAGGGTGGCGCGCAGTTCCTGTGTCGCAGCACAGGCCATGACAGTTTGGCGGAGCTGCGCGAAGCATTGGAAACGGCCTATGCCGCCTGTGCGAAGATCATCGCAGAGGGACTGGCACAGGTCGGGGCTCATGACGCCGATGAGACCTGACAGGGCAGCGGTGAAAACTGGTCTGGTTTGAAAACTGGATCGCCTTGAAACCGGACAGGATCAGGGCATATCCAGAGCGGACGGGCCGGGCTGGGGTTGGCGTATCTGTGGCTGGCCTATCTGCGGTAGGCTGGCTTTGCGGGGGCCAGATTTTACAATCGTCCGATGGATGCGGACCACAGTCGCAGGCCAAGGCTACAGGCCATAGCGGCATCTGAACAGGGAGGGGCGAGGCAGATCATGAGCAGTGAGACACAAGACAGCAGAACCGCCACAAGCGGGTCGACTGGCCTGGATCCGGCACTTGACCCCAAGGGGCTGATCCGCGAATCCTATCGCATGGACGGCATATCCGAAGGGGAATGTCGCAGCATCTTTCTTGATTGGGCTCTGAGCCTGCCCGATGGTCAGGACAGCCGGGCGGCAATCCCCGGCTTGCTCGCAGCCTACGGTGCAGCGCAGCCCGATCATCCGATGACGCAGGTGCTGCGCGCCGGAGCCGAGGCCGCTGCAAAACCACGCAGGCGCGGCGGCTGGCGATCGCGCGACCGCTAGCGTCTTCTGCGCCGCGCAGGGCAGCGGTGTGGCTTGGATGGGTGCGTTGGCGTCTTGCGTGTGTCGATGTCTCGCGTGTGGGACGCTCTTCCAACGCGGAGATCTTGCAGGTAAGAGAGGCGCATGACAGCTTCTTCCTCCGCGCCTGAGCGCGCCCGCGTAAAACTGAAACCCAAGGCAAACGCCCGTGCCCTGCGCCACGGCTTTCCGTGGGTCTATGCCAATGAACTCGTGACTGACCGGCGCACGCGCAAGCTTGCCCCCGGCACTTTGGCGGTGCTGGAGGATGAGGCAATGACCCCGCTTGGGTTGGTTGCGATGAACCCCGAGAGCAAGATCATTGCACGCATTCTGGATCGTGACCCGGCGGCGGTGATCGACACCGACTGGTTTGCAACCCGCCTGCGCCGCGCGCTGGAGTTGCGCGAGCAGCTTTATGATGCGCCATTCTACCGGTTGGTTCACGCCGAATCCGACGGTCTGCCGGGGGTGGTGATCGACCGTTTTGGCGATGCCTGCGTGGTGCAGCCCAACGCGGCCTGGGCAGAGAGCCACCTGGAGGCCCTGACCGAGGCGCTGGCCGCGGTCACAGGTGTCACCACCATCCTGAAAAACGCCACCGGCCGCGCCCGCGGTCTGGAAGGGCTGGACGATCAGAACGCAACCCTTTTGGGGCTCGCGCCTGAGGCGCCGATTGCCGTGGGCATGAATGGTGCAACCTATATGGCGGATCTGACGGGCGGGCAGAAAACCGGCCTGTTCTACGATCAACGGGAAAACCACGGCTTTGCCGCGCGGCTGGTGAAACCCGGTGCCAAGGTTCTGGATGTTTTCTCCCATGTGGGTGGTTTCGGTTTGGCGATGCTGGCAGCGGGGGCATCTGAGGCGACCTGTGTGGACGGCTCTGCACCCGCGCTGGACCTGGCTGCACAGGGGGCTGCGGCGGGCGGCATGGCTGACCGTTTTGTAGCGCGGCAAGGCGATGCTTTTGAAGAGCTGACAAAACTTGGCGAGGAGGGAGCGCAGTTTGATGTGGTGATCTGTGATCCGCCGGCCTTTGCCCCGTCCAAACCCGCGCTTGAAGCGGGCCTGCGCGCCTATGAACGCGTGGCCAAGCTGGCGGCACCACTGGTTGCCCCGGGTGGCTATCTGGGGCTTTGTTCGTGTTCACATGCTGCAGATCTGTCGAAATTCCGCAACGCATCTGCGCGTGGCATTGGCCGGGGTGGGCGTCGTGGCCAGCTGTTGCACACGGGCTATGCCGGGCCGGATCATCCGCAGCTGCCGCAACTGGCCGAGAGCGGCTATCTGAAGGCTGTGTTCTTCCGGCTCGATTGAGACCTCTTGCAAGGGTGCGCGCCCGATGAAGCTGCTTCTTGATACCTGTGTTCTGTATCCAACCGTGATGCGGGAGATGCTGCTGGGCGTGGCCCGTCAGGGGCATTTTGAACCGCTGTGGTCTGCCCGCATCCTCGAGGAATGGGCCCGCGCCGCGCGCAAGATCGGCCCGACGGGAGAGGCGCAGGCGCGCGCGGAAATCGCCCTGATCTGTGCGGCCTGGCCAAATGCGAGCGTTTCGCCTGTGGCAGGGGGCGAGGCTCGGCTCTGGTTGCCGGATCCGGCCGACATCCACGTTCTGGCCGCTGCGGTTGCAGGGCACGCAGATGCGATTGTCACGGTCAACAACAAGGACTTCCCCCGCCACACATTGGCAGAGGAGGGGCTGGATCGCATCGGACCCGATCAACTGCTCTATGATTTCTGGCTGAAGGACCCCAACGGTCTTGCCGAAGTTGCAGGCAGGGTGCTGGACGAGGCCAACCGCCTGTCAGATGGCGGCTGGGACATGCGCCCCCTGTTGAAAAAGGCCCGCCTGCCACGGCTGGCCAAGGCGCTTGCGGCCTGACGCTCTGGTCTCAGATCTCGCTCAGGATCTCTGCCGCTGTTTCAAAGGAGCGCAGCCGCGCCTCATGATCGTGAATCTGACCCGTGATGATCACCTCATCCGGGCGATAGCGCGCGATAATGGAAGATAGCTCTGCGCGGACCGTGTCTTTGCTGCCAGTGGCCGAGATCCGCAGCGCCTCGTTCACGCCTGCAAGCACCGGCGCTGGTATGTGGTCGGTGATATCATCAACGGGCGCGGGGAGCTTTCCAGGTTTTCCGAGACGCAGACGCGCAAAGGCCTGCTGCATGGTCGTGCGCAGTCGGCTGCCTTCGGCGTCGCTGTCAGCTGCAAAGACATTGATTGCCATCATCGCGTGCGGTTTGCTCAGCGTGGCAGATGGGCGGAACTGACGGCGATAGACCTCCAGCGCCTCTTCCAGTGCAGCGGGGGCGAAATGAGACGCAAAGGCGTAAGGCAGTCCCAGGTTGGCGGCCAGCTGCGCCCCATAAAGGCTGGAGCCGAGGATCCAGACCGGAACATATGTCTCCTGTCCGGGAAAAGCCCGAACCGGGCGGTGTGGATCATCTGCGCCAAGAAAACCAATCAGATCTAGAACATCCTGTGGGAAGCTGTCGCCAGAGGCATGGTCATAGGCCATGCCGCGTCGCAGGGCGCGTGCAGTCTGCATATCGGTGCCGGGTGCACGGCCCAACCCCAGATCAATCCGGTCGCCATGCAGGCTCGCCAATGTTCCAAAGGCTTCGGCGACCATGTAGGGCGCATGGTTGGGCAGCATGATGCCGCCAGCCCCGACACGGATTGTCTGCGTCTGGCTTGCGATATGGCCGATGAGAACCGCTGTCGCCGCACTGGCAATGCCCGGCATGTTGTGATGCTCGGCCAGCCAATAGCGGTGGTATCCCCAGGCTTCGGCCTTCTGTGCCAGCTCTGTGCTGTTGCGCAGGGACTGGGCAATGGTCTGCCCATCAGGCACGGGGGCAAGATCAAGAACAGAATAGCGCATGGAGGCTCCGGCAAATGTGCCGCTCGTTTGCACCAAGCAGAGAGCGGCAGTGAAACACTACCTTCCCATGTGGGGAAGGTTGAGGGCGGCGGCAAGGGGTAAGGGGCAAAAGCAGAGGGTTAACTTGTGTTAACCATGTTTTGCAACTGGTTATGGGGTGAAGCTCATCTTCACGCCTTGTCCCATTTGGCCTCCAGCCGTTCGAGGGCAGCAATCCGCTCTTCGGTTTTGGGGTGGCTCATCAACCAGGCCGGCGCCATCCCGGCGCGGGCTTCTGTGAGGGCTTCCAGCTTGCGGAACAGGCTCTTCTGCGGTTCCGTTCCGATGCCTGATTTGACCAAAAGTGCGGCGGCATATTCATCGGCTTCATATTCATCACTGCGCGACAGCCGCGCGGCCAGCAAGGTGGTGAGCAGATTGGCAATCCAAGGACCGACCAAGGGAACAAAACGCCCGATGATCAGCATCAGCGCCGTGCGCAGGGCATTTTGACCGGAAAAGTCGATCATCCGCTTTTTTGCGTGACCCAGGGCGACATGGCCCAATTCGTGCGCAATGACCGAGGCGAGTTCGGCATCGCTCACCTCGCCGGTGCGGTACTTTCGATAAAAGCCCCGCGTGATGAAGATCCGCCCATCAGGGGCGGCGAGACCGTTCACAGGGTCGACTTCGTAAATGTAGACCGGGATGGAATTCACTCCCAGAGCGGCGGCCATTTGGTCGGTCAGCTGCCGCAGCCGGGCATCTGCCAGCTGTGTCGATTGCTGATCCAGCGCCCGATGCGTCCGCCACACGGAGAAGCGGTACATCACGAGACCATAGATCACGGCAAGGATAATAGGGGTTAAGCGAAGCATGACAGTGATATGGGGGGCAAAGGGGGCGGGGCAAGCTAGCTGTTGCTCTCGGCGCGGCTGTCTGCCTTCACTTCGTCCCAGAGGGCGTCCATCTCTGCAAGGTCACTGTCTTCCGGCCGTTTGCCGCGGGCCGCCAGTTTCGCCTCCACGCCCTCAAACCGCCGGATGAACTTGGCATTGGCCCGCCGCAGGGCGGCTTCGGGCTCTACGCCGAGATGACGACCAAGGTTGGCCATGACAAACATCAGATCACCGAATTCTTCCTCAACCTCATCCTGGGAAAGGCTGTCGCGGGCCTCAACCAGCTCAGCGGCTTCCTCCGCGATCTTGTCGATGACTTCATTGGTCGTGGGCCAGTCAAACCCGACACGCGCTGCGCGTTTTTGCAATTTGTATGCCCGCAAGAGCGCAGGAAGGCCGACCGCCACACCATCCAACGTGCCCTGCTGCGCCTTTCCAGCGCGTTCTGCCGCCTTGATGGCTTCCCAATCGGCTGTCTGCTGTTCGGCCGATTTCTCGCGGCTCTCATCGCCAAAGACATGCGGATGACGCGACACCATCTTGTTGGACATGGTTGTGACCACATCCTGAAAGGTGAAATGCCCGGCCTCTGCTGCCATTTGGGCATGAAACACCGACTGAAACAGCAGATCGCCCAGCTCTCCCTTCAGTTCGTCCCACGCCTCACGCTCAATCGCGTCGGCAACTTCGTATGCTTCTTCAATGGTATAGGGCGCGATGCTGGCAAAATCCTGCTCGATATCCCAAGGGCAGCCACCCTTAGGGTCACGCAGGCGACGCATGATTTCCAAGAGCCGTTCAATTCCGGCAGTTTCATCGTGAATGAGGTGATTTTCTTGCATTGCAGGCCAACTTATTCCGGTGTCAGATGCATCAATCCCGAGTCTGACCAAGGAGTCCACCCCAATGCCGGTTGTGAACCGAATTGCCGATTACGCCGAAGAAATGAAGACCTGGCGTCGGCACCTGCACCAGATACCAGAGCTGGCGCTGGACTTGCCCAAAACAGCCGCTTTTGTGGCTGAACGCCTGCGCGAATTCGGGGTGGATGAGCTGCACGAAGGGATTGCGACCAGCGGCATGGTGGCGATCATCAACGGGCAGGGGAATGATGCAGGCACCGGCCCAACGATCGGTCTTCGCGCGGATATGGATGCCCTGCCCATCCCGGAGGAAACAGGGGTCGATTATGTCTCTGGTCATGCGGGTAACATGCACGCCTGTGGGCATGACGGGCACACAACCATGCTTTTGGGCGCTGCCAAGTATCTTGCGGAGACGCGCAATTTCAGCGGTCGTGTCGCGCTGATCTTCCAGCCCGCAGAAGAGGCGATTGGCGGAGCGCGCATCATGGTGGAAGAAGGCATCATGGACCGCTTTGGCATTTCAGAGGTCTATGCGCTGCACAATGCACCCGGCCTGCCGGTGGGGGCATTCCTGACAACGCCCGGTGCGCTGATGGCCGCAACGGATGAATTCCACATCCATATCAACGGGCGCGGTGGGCATGCCGCCATGCCGCATGAGACGCGCGATCCGGTGATGGCAGCCTGCGGTATCGCGCAGGCGATCCAGACGATCGTCAGCCGCAACCACTATGCGCTGCAGGATCTCGTGGTGTCCGTGACCCAAATCCACACAGGCACCACCGACAACGTTGTGCCCGACACGGCCTACATCAACGGCACCGTGCGCAGTTTCGACCCGGATGTGCAGCAGATGGTGATGCAACGGATGAAGGAAATCGTGGCTGGCCAGGCCGCCAGCTATGGTGTCGAGGCCGAGCTGAACTATGAGGAGGGGTATCCCGCCACCTACAACGACCCCGCAAAAACCGCATTTGCGGTGGATGTCGCCTCGGAAATCGCAGGGGCCGACAACGTCGAGAGCGAAGGCGGACGCGAGATGGGCGCGGAGGACTTTTCCTACATGCTGCAGGCACGACCGGGCGCCTATCTCTTCCTGGGGCAGGGAGAGAGCGCAGGGCTGCACCATCCGAAGTATGATTTCAACGATGAGATTTCGCCGATTGGCGCGTCATTCTTTGTCCGTCTGGTCGAAAGAGCACAGCCCGCAACCTGATCTGACGGCAATGCGCGGCCTTTCAGATGACAAGACTGCGCGCTTTCGCTAGGAGGTGGCCATAACCCGAGAAGAGGGAGCAGTCCGCATGGCGCTAGAAGACGCAAAAACACAGGTCGATCAGGCCTTCACCCGCGAAGACCTGAAAGGGTTGAGCTTTGAAAACACCTTTGGGGGCGCCACGTCCTTTCTGCGACGCCGCTACACCAAAGATCTGACACATGCGGATATTGCCGTCACCGGCATCCCCTTTGATCAGGCAGTGACCAACCGTCCGGGCACCCGTCTGGGCCCGCGTGCGGTGCGCGAGGCTTCGGCCCTGCAAAGCCCCGATGCACCATATGGCTGGGACATCTGCCCGGCCAGCGAGCTGGCGATCGTGGATTACGGTGATCTGGCGTTTGACTATGCAAATGTTGCGGCCTTTCCCGACACGCTGACCGATCACATCCGCGGGATCCTCGCGACGGATACAGCAACCGTTGCCATCGGCGGCGATCACTATGTGTCGTTCCCCATCCTCAAGGCCTATGCCGAGAAATACGGGCCCATCTCCCTGCTGCATTTCGATGCGCATAGCGACACCTGGCAGGATGATGATTTCAGCCGTGTCGATCATGGCACCATGTTCTACAAGGCGGTGAAATCCGGGGTCATCGATCCCGCAACATCGGTCCAGGTGGGCATTCGTACGACGAACGAAGACAATCTGGGCGTTCCTACCATTGATGCGCCCACCGTGCATGCCATCGGCCCTGTCGAAACTGCGCGCCGCATCCGCGAGGTTCTGGGGGACAGGCCCGTTTATCTGACCTTTGATATCGACTGTCTGGATCCAGCATATGCACCGGGGACAGGCACGCCGGTCTGGGGTGGCCTCACCTCTGCGCAGGCAGAGGCGATCCTCAAGGAGCTGCGCGGTATCAATATTCTCGGCGGCGACGTGGTCGAGGTCTCGCCGCCCTTTGACACCACAGGTGCGACAGCGATCGCCGGGGCGCATGTTGCGATGAGCATCCTTTGTCTTCTTGGCTGGAGGATCACAGGCCGATGACCGATTTCAATCAGCCCATCAGCGGCAATGATCTTGCTCGGTTCTCTGGGCCCAACACCTTTATGCGGCTGCCGCAAGCGACCTCTCTTGAGGGGTTGGATGTGGCTATTTTGGGCGTGCCGATGGATATTGGCACCTCCTGGCGTTCGGGAACACGGTTTGGCCCAAAACAGATCCGTGCCGAAAGCGCGATGATCCGTCCCTATAACATGACATCAGGCGCTGCGCCGTTTGACAGCCTCAATATCGGTGACATCGGTGATCTGGCCATCAACACATTTTCGCTGTCGGACAGCCTGCGCATCATTCAGGAAAGCTATGCGGCAATCCTGACAGGCGATGTCATCCCGGTCGCAATGGGTGGCGATCATTCCATTACCCTGCCGATCCTGCGGGCCATCGCAGGCAAGTACGGGCCTGTCGCGCTGGTGCATGTCGATGCACATGCTGACGTCAATGACGACATGTTCGGCGAGCGGGAAACTCACGGCACCGTGTTCCGTCGCGCCTATGAAGAGGGGCTGATTGTCCCGGACAAGACCTACCAGATCGGGTTGCGCGGCACGGGCTATGGCTCTGAGGACTTCAAGGAAGCGCAGCGCTGGGGCTTTCAGCACTTCCCGGCGAGCGAGCTGTGGCACCGTTCTCTGCATGGCTTGGGTGCGGAAATTCGTCGCGATATCGGAAATAGGCCTGTCTATGTGTCCTATGATATCGATAGCCTGGACCCAGCCTATGCACCGGGAACCGGTACGCCGGAAATCGGCGGGCTGACCACGCCGCAGGCGCTGGAACTGATCCGGGCGCTGCGGGGGCTGAATATTGTAGGGTGTGACATGGTTGAGGTGTCGCCGCCTTACGACACATCGGGCAATACGGCGCTGACTGCAGCAAACCTGCTTTATGAGCTGCTCTGTGTGCTGCCGGGCGTTGAAACCAAGTAACGCGCATCGCTTCTGGCATGCGCCAGGAGAGAGTTGATAGCATATGGGGCGCGTGATGATATTTGTCTGGCTGAGCATCGCAGCAGTTGTTGTGGTGCTCGGTTTTATTCGTCTCGCGCCCAGTGATCCGCTGGACTGGAACACCCAGCCGGAATTTTCGGAGGACAGAACCTTTCGCGGGGGTGTCTTTCGGGTGATGCGGACCGGCGAAAGCGGGCTTGAACGTTTTCATGCCGTGGCCGCAAACGCGCCGCGTACACGTGTTCTTGCCGGTTCGGTCGAGGATCAGATGATCACCTATGTGACGCGCACGCGGTTTATCGGCTTTCCCGATTACACCACCGCACGTCAGGATGGTGATCTGCTGAAGGTCTATGCGCGCCTGCGTTTTGGGCGCTCTGACCTCGGCAGCAACAACGACCGCATCAGTGGCTGGATTGCCCAGATGGAAGGCGCCGCACAATAGGCGCGGGTGTCTAAGCGGCGGTTCAGATCCGCGGCCACGCCGTGCTTGACGCGGTATGGGGCAGATCAGAGACCGCATCAGCGCCTTTTGCCGACAGGCAGCCGTTCTGCACCTCTCTCCACATGGGAACGTTCAGCGACATCTGGCACTGCGCGGTAAACATGCGCCCGTCGACCTGCAGGCAGATGAATTCCCCCAGCTCTATGCGGCTGCCGCTACTGTCGGTGCAATAGCAGTCAATGGTGCGCCCGCCAGGTGTTTTTACATCAGCCTGTGCCACGCCACATGTCAGCGATGTGACCAAAACCACGGCCGCAAGGACGCCTCCGCAGGGTTTCGCTGCCGCGCCTGGCCGGTGATTGGCGATATCGGGACTGGCATGTTGCATGGGCCTAGCATATCACATGGCAGGCCCTCCGCCAAAGTCAGATCTAAACGGATACCCCACGCATGATCCCCGAAGACCGCCTTGAACAGATCCTGCAGAGGTTTCAATACCTTGAGGCTGCGATGTCCGATGGGGCAAGCGGCGAGGATATTGCAGCCCTCGCCAAGGAGTATTCCGACCTGCGCCCGGTCGCGGAGCAGATCCTTTCCTATCGTCGGTTGCTTGCGGATCTTGATGAAGCCGAGCAGATGCTGGCAGATCCCGATATGGCGGCTTTGGCCGAGGAAGAGCTGCCGGGTCTGCGTGCGGCCCTGCCAGAGGCAGAACAGGCGCTGCAGCTGGCCCTGTTGCCGCGGGATGCAGCCGATAGCAAACCTGCGATGCTGGAAATCCGTCCCGGCACCGGCGGGGATGAGGCGGCGTTGTTTGCCGGGGATTTGCTGCGCATGTACCAACGCTACGCAGAGGCGCAGGGTTGGACGTTTGAGATCATCGAAGAGCAGTCCACCGAACTTGGCGGCCTGAAAGAGGTGGTTGCCCATGTCAAAGGCAACAACGTGTTTGCCCGGCTGAAATATGAATCCGGTGTTCATCGGGTCCAGCGTGTCCCCGTGACCGAGTCTGGCGGTCGTATCCATACCTCGGCCGCGACGGTTGCTGTTTTGCCCGAAGCGGAAGAGGTCGATCTGCGCATTGACCCGGCAGACCTGCGGATCGACACGATGCGCGCATCCGGCGCGGGCGGCCAGCACGTGAACACCACCGACTCGGCCGTGCGGATCACCCATATCCCAACGGGCATCATCGTCGTCAGTTCGGAAAAATCCCAACACCGGAACCGAGAGATCGCAATGCAGGTTCTGCGCACCCGGCTTTATGATCTGGAGCGCCAGAGGATCGACAGCGAACGCTCCGCCGATCGGGCCAGTCAGGTGGGTTCGGGGGATCGTTCCGAACGGATCCGGACATATAATTTCCCGCAGGGCCGCATGTCGGACCATCGGATCAATCTGACGCTCTACAAGCTCGATCAGATCATGCAGGGCGATCTGGATGAAGTCATCGATGCGCTCACAGCCGACGATCAGGCACGGCGTCTGGCCGAGATGGGCCAATGAACGCGCCGCAGACAGCTGCACAGGCAATGGCCGCAGCAGCCGCGCGGCTGCGGGCGGCAGGGGTGCCTGACCCCGCCCGTGACGCGCGGGTCTTGCTGGCCCATGCAGCGCGGATCGAGGCAAGCAGGGTAACGCTGATCGCACCCGAGGATCTCGATCCCGATGTAGCCGAGCGCTATGAACAGCTGATTTCGCTCCGCGCAATCCGCGTGCCTGTCTCCCATCTGGTGGGAGAGCGCGAGTTCTATGGCCGCCGCTTCAAGGTCTCAAGCGATGTGCTGGACCCGCGCCCGGAAACCGAATGCCTGATCGAGGCCGCGCTGGCAGAACCGTTTGCCCGGGTTCTTGATCTTGGCCTGGGATCGGGCTGCCTTCTGGTCACCCTCCTTGCCGAACAGCCCAAAGCGACCGGGCTGGGCGTCGATCTGAGCGAAGCAGCCTGCCTGCAGGCCAGTGCCAATGCGGTTTTGCACCGGGTCGAGCCACGCGCCGATGTGCGCCAATCGGATTGGTTTGCGCAGGTCGAGGGGCAGTTTGACCTCATAGTCTCGAACCCGCCCTATATCGCGCTAGATGAAATGGAAGGCCTGTCCGCCGAAGTTCGGGGCCATGAACCGGAAATGGCCCTGACCGACGGGGCTGACGGGCTCAGCGCCTATCGCGCGATTTCGCAGCAGGTCGCTGAATATCTCGCGCCGGGTGGGCGGGTGCTTTTGGAAATCGGGCCAACTCAGGGCGCGCAGGTTGCGGAAATGTTGCGCACCGCAGGGTTGGTGGATGTACGTGTCCTGCCAGATCTGGATGGGCGCGACAGGGTGGTTTTTGGCCGCAACTGTGGCGAAAACACCGCCTAAGGCATGAAAACGCCGCCGAATTCGTAGTTTTGAAAGAAAAAACACGGAAAACTCAACCCAGCCTCTTGTCTGATGGGGCTGAACATGATTACTCAGAGGTGTCGCTTTTGAGCGAGGTGCAGAATACCTCCCGGCGACGCCAAGCCCAAAATAGTCGATGATCCGGCGCTAAGACGCGCCAATTGGGTCCAACGACAAATACAATCAAGGCTGACGTTAGACATATGAGATCGTCAAAATCACGTTCGCGTTCCAAGTCGAACCGGAACCGCCCCCAGGGGGCCAATGTTGTCAACCGCGTCTTCGACAGCTCCGGTCCTGAGGGCAAGGTGCGCGGAACGCCGCAACAGATCATTGATAAATACAACCAGCTGGCCCGCGATGCTCAGCTAAGCAATGACCGTGTTGCCACAGAAAATTTCCAACAGCATGCCGAGCATTATCTGCGGATGCTGAACGAAGCCCAACGCGAGATCGAGGCGCGCCGCGAGGAGCAGGAACGCCAGAACCGTGAACGCCAGGCAGAGCGGGATCGCGAGCGTCAGGAGCGGCTGGAACGCCAGGAACGCGAAGCGGCAAGCCGGGGCGAAGATGCACCGCAGCCCGACGTCGTTGATCCGCGCGACAGCGATGATGACAGCGGTCTGGTGGACACACCGGAGCAGGCCGCTGCAGAGCAGCCGTCAGCAGACCAGGGCGAAGCCAAGCCGCAAAAGGCCCCGAGCCGCAAGCCACGCGCACCGCGCAAGCCCAAGGCAGATGCGGCTGCGAAGGCTGAAGGTGGTGAAGGTGACAGCCCGGCGGCAGAGCGCAAACCTGCTGCAAAACGCGCCAGCAAGCCCAAGGCAAAGCCCCCGGCAGAGGACGCGCCTGAGGCTGCTGAATAAGCCACTGGCCTATCTGAAATGTGAAAACCCGGCCCCAGCAGTCTGCTGGGCGCCGGGTTTTTTCTGTCCGGGCTAGCGTGCCCTGTAAAGTGGGTCTGGATTGCGATCAGCTTTCGGCGGCCTTGACGCTGCGGGCAAGCGCACAGAAGGCTTCCAGGCTCACCTGCTCTGCGCGTTCGGTGGGCGGGATGCCTGCCGCGTTCAGGTGGTCTTCGATATCGGGGCTCACGCTCTTGAGGCTGGCGCGCAGCATCTTGCGCCGTTGATTGAAGGCGGCAGCGACAACCTTGTTCAGCGTGCCCGGATCAGCGGGGAAACGGGGCTCTTCCAATGCGGTCAGATGGACAACCGCACTATGGACCTTTGGGGGCGGGCTGAAGGCTTCGGGGGGCAGGGACAGAACGATGCGGGCATCCGCCCGCCACTGTGCCAAAAGCGCCAGACGTCCATAGGCTTTGGTGCCGGGCTGGGCCACGATCCGTTCAGCCACTTCACGCTGGAACATCAGGGTCAGGCTTTGCCAGAACGGCGGCCATGCCTTTGGGGTGAGCCAACGCACCAGCAGCTCTGTGCCGACATTATAGGGCAGGTTTGCTGCAATGCGGATCGGCGGAGTGAGATGGGTGAGGGGGTTTACCTCCAGCGCGTCGCCCTCAATGACTTCCAGCTTGCCGGGATAGGCTGCCGAGACCTCGGCAAGGGCCGGGATGCAGCGGCTGTCTTTCTCCACCGCCAGAACCTTGCGCGCGCCTTCGGCCAGCAGGCCACGGGTCAGGCCGCCGGGGCCGGGGCCGATTTCCAGCACGTCACAGCCCGTGAGATCACCCGCCTGACGGGCGATCTTGGCCGTCAGGTTCAGATCCAGCAGGAAGTTTTGGCCAAGCGACTTGCGCGCCAACAGCTGATGGGTCTCGATCACCTCGCGCAGCGGGGGGAGAGAGTCGATAGCGCTCATAGTATCGGTACCTTGCGACAGGGCGCAGCGGCTGCGCCTTCAGGTTTCATGCCTCCGGCGGGGATATTTCCAGCAAGAGGAAGTTTCAAGTGCTGGCGGCCATGCTCTGCGCCAGCCGCAGCGCCTCAATGAGGCTGGAGGGGTTGGCGACCCCCTGACCGGCAATGTCAAACGCCGTGCCATGATCGGGCGAGGTGCGGATGAACGGCAGACCAAGGGTAACATTGACGCCGCGGTCGAAATCGAGCGTCTTGATCGGGATCAGCGCCTGATCGTGATACATGCACACGGCCGCATCATAGCGTGCACGTGCCGCCGCATGAAACATCGTATCCGCCGGATGCGGGCCGGACAGCACATAGGCGCCCCCCTGCATGTCGGCAATGAGATCCTGAATCCAGTCCAGCTCTTCCGTACCCATTGCGCCATTTTCGCCTGCATGTGGGTTCAGCCCGGCAACAGCAATGCGCGGATGGGGGATGCCAAACTGATCCCTCAACCCTTGTGCGGTGATTTCGATGGTCGCACGCAGCCCCTCCGGGGTCAGCTTGCGGGGCACTTCGGACAGGGCAATGTGAATGGTGGCTGGCACAACCCGCAGGGCAGGGCTTGCCAGCATCATGACCACCTGCGTGTCACCGCCAAGGTGTGCAAGGAATTCAGTATGGCCGGGATAGGCAAAGCCCGCCCCGTCAATCAGCGCCTTCTTGTGGATCGGCGCGGTGCACAGAGCGCAGGCCTGTCCGGAGGTCACCAATGCGACACCGGTTTCGATCGCCGTGATCACACCTTGGGCATTGTCAGGATTGATCCGTCCGGGCTCATTGTCGGCTGCAAATTCAACAGGCAGGACAGGCATGGCCGTCGCGCTGACGTCCACTGCCTCAGCCGGGGTGCGAACCTCTTGCCAGATGGCTGTCGCTGGCAGATGCCGAGGATCACCAAGCCAGACGAACGGGCAGCTGTCTTTCAGCGTTTCCCAGGCCTTTGCGGCGAGTTCCGGGCCAATGCCCGCCGGTTCTCCACAGCTGAGCGCAATGGGGAGAGGTCGGGCAGTGGTGGTCATTTGATGTCGATCCGGGCGTCTGCCTTCAGCTGTTCCAAAAGGCTGTCTGCAAAGGCACCAAGGCGTTGCTGTGTCAGCGCATTGGCCACGGCCTCGCGGCTGGCTTCGGCGTTGACCTCGGCGGTGCGGCCACACATCATCAAGACGACCAGCGTCTGACCGTTGTTGCGGGTCAGCGCGGTAGAGGTTTCGCCGGGATCCAGCTTGGCCAGTTCGATTGCGATATCCTGCGGAATTTCAGAGGGCGCAAGGGTGACGCGATCCAGCACGGATGGATCCTGTCCAAGTGCCACGCCATACAGGTCATCGCAGGTGTCGATCTGACCAGTCAGCTTTTGCGCGGCGGCAAGTGCTTCGGGGGTCCGACCGCCGGGGATATAGTAGGCCGCATATTCGATAGCGGCGTAGCGCGGCGCGCTGCCTGCGCTTTCCCGCAGATCACGCATCTGGAACAGCGCAACCGCATTGTCGAGCGGAATGGGGGCGGTGACTTCGCCTGGGCTCAGCTCCAGCACCACCTGCTGCAACTGCGGCGGCAGATTGGTGAGCGGCATCCACGGCAGGCGCCCGCCATTTTCACGGGTGCGAGCGGCCGAGAACTGTGTCGCGGCCTGAGAGAAGGCGGCGGTGGTGTTCATCTGCGCAACCTGCTGGGCGACTTCCTCGACCTGGGGGGCGTTCTGGGCGTTGATCGGCATGATGAGTTCCGACAGCAGCACCTCAACACCGCCGGAGCCAGACAGGCCCATCGCGCGGTCGATCTCTTCTTCCGAGGGGCGGGCCTGACCGATGTAGCGCGATCCGACATAGCCGCGCCATGCGATGCCAACGCGGCTGAAGTCGCGCAGGGTTTGCGGATCAACACCGTTTTCGCGCAGGACGTTCAGGAACTCCTGCAGGCTGAGATTTGCGCGACCGGCGAGCTCCGTCATCCCTGCGGTGACTTCCTCATCGGTGGGGTCAATGCCCGCCTGCGCCAGCACTTCCAGCTTCAACCGGTCTTCGATCAGGTCTTCGCGGGCTTTTTCTAGCGGGTCGCCCGGCTCGCGCAGAAGGGCGAGGAAGCGGGCCCGTTGTTGCAGTTCGTAGTTCGTCACAACCGAGTCATTCACCGTCACGGCCGGTGAAAACAATCCCTGTGCCGAGCCGACGGCTGGCTGAAACAAAAGCGCAGCAGCAAGGGCAACCGCCGATGCGGTGCGTGTCAGCCGGGAAATGAAGGGGGCCGCGAAATAGGGCCGGGTACTCAGGTGTTTTTGCATGATCGCCTGTAACTCTTGCTGCCGCCGTCCACGGAGAAACCGTTTAACGCGATGGTAAAGCCGAAATCCGTTGTCGGCTCAACACTTGTTGTCGATGTATAGCGTCGGTTGACCGAAAGATCGACCTTTACACATTCGTTGGAATAAACGAGCCCGACACCTGCGCGTGTCGCACGGGCGTCAGAAATGTCGTATCGCAAATTGGCACTTGCGGTCCAGCCGGGCGAGACCTCGTAGGAGCCGTCAAACCACAGTTCAGAGGTTTCCTCGGACCGTCCTTCAGCGGGATCCGTGCCCAACCACAGATAGGTGCCGGTCAGGCTGGCCCGGTCGGTCATCCAATCGCCGCGCACTTCCGCCTTGGAGAAGTTCAGCGACCCGTTGAGCAGTCCGCGCGTGGAAATCGCCAGCTCGTCATTCAGCTTGAGTTGCGCGGCCAGCAACAAGTCCGAAGAGGTGCCGCCCAGACCGGAGCTTTTGGTGAAGCGCGTTTCGTTGGTATCGCGGAACACCTGGCCGATGGTTGCAGAGGCCTGCCAGCCGCTGGGGGAATAGCGCGCCCAGTTCAGACCATAGGCAACGGTCACACCTTCCTCGCGGGCGTCTGTCGCGGGAAAGCGGGACAGCTCCAGCAGGTTGCCGCGATCAAACTCGACAAAGTTGCTTTCGTCGTTTGGCACGGCGGTGTCGCCAATATCCGTCCAGCCAATTTGCAGAATGGGTTCAAGGTATTGCGTTGCGCCGCTGCCTTCGCGCCGGGTCATCGGCAGGCGGAAGGTCAGGGCGCTGCGGGGGCTGAAACGGGTGCTTGTGCTGTCAAAGACGCTGTCATCAAAGACCTCAAAGATATCAGCAGCCGCGCCAAGCGAGACTTCGGTTACAAGCCCGCTGTTGAACCGCCAGCTACGCCGCCAGTCCAGATCCAGGGTTGCGCGCCCCACATCGCGCCCGGCCGCATCTGTCAGATTGCCTTCCAGGTCAGAGGTCCGGTTGTGGCCATGTGTTTCGACCGACAGCCGCATTTCCCCGCCGATGCGGTCCGGAAAGAAGCGGCGCTCGTAGTAGATATTGCCGATGGAGGAGGGGATCAGGTCCTGATTTTCACTGTCCCGCAATGTCTTGTACGAAATCGCGCTGGCCCGCAGCAGGCTGTCGCGTTTCACTCGTGACAGCACCACCTCAGAGCGCAAACGGTCCAGGTCATCCAGTCCGTAGTCCACCAGATACGCATCGTCCGAGACGCTTTTCACGTCAAAGCGCAGCTTGAAATCGCGCGGCAGATCAAAGGTACCATCCGCAAACACATACCCGCGCCCCTCGCCGGGATAGAGATCATCGCGAGTATAGGCGCCGTTGATTTCGATCTCGCCGCGGCGAAACGCCTGACGATAGCGCAAATCGAGCGTCCGCGTGCGCGAGGACACATAGGGGGCAATGGTCAGATCCCGGTGCGGCCCAAGCGTGAGGAAATACGGCACCTTGACCCCGGTGCCGAGGTTCGATGTGGTCCGCAGCGAGGGGATCAGAAAGCCGCTTGCGCGCTCCAGCGTCGGGTCTGGCAGGCGAATGGCCGGGAAGTAGAACACGGGCACATCCATCACCCGCAGCTGCGCGCTTTCCAGATAAAGCTGCTTTTCCTGCTGGTCGTGCGTGATCCGTTCCGCCCTGATCTGCCAAAGCGGCGGACGCCCGTCATTGCAGACATGGCAGGAGGTCACGGCGGTTTTGTACAGCTGGGTGTAACGGCCCCCGACGCGGGTCATCTGCAGCGATGCAAGCTGCAGCTGTTGCTGGAAGACCATGCGCGCACCAACCAACAACCCGTTGCGCATATCGCGGTCCAGTTCCGCAGCATCCGCCAGAATGGTGACGTCTTCGCCCTCGTCAATGCGAATGGGGCCTTCGATCTGCAAAGAGCCTTCGGTCTGATCAAAGGTGATTTTCTTGGCGCTGAGGCGGGTGTTGCCCTGGAACGCCTCGACATTGCCCTGCGCAACCAACGTGCGCTCTGGTGTGATGAACAGTTGATCTGCCACCAGAATTGCAGGGGTCTGCGTTGTCCCGGCCGTCTGACTGCCAAAGGGGCGACCTTGGGCATCGGCGGGGGCCGGCAGTGACATCGGTGCGACCGCGAGAAACGGCAGGACAGTCGATAAAAGCAGGGCGCGGCGCATGTTATCCGTCCTCGGCATGTAGTAGCAGACCCATGGTCAGCAGGATCGCGGCAACCGGCGGCGCCCAGCCAGCCAGAGCCACCGGGATCTGGCCGTTCTCACCAAGAATCTGTGCGAAATTTCGAAGAAAATAAAGCCCAAAACCAAGCAGGACCGCCATCAGAACGGCCAGCCCAGTGCCACCAAAACGCGCATGACGCATGGTGAAGGCGGCGCCAACCAGAACCATGGCAATCAGGAACAGCGGGCGGGCCAGTTCAACCTGCAGCCAGACTTCGTAGCGTTTGGTGGAAAAACCGGCCTCTGCCAGCTCTCTGATGGTGGCGGGGAGATCATAGACAGAGATCCCCGTCGCGGTGCCCAGCGTGTCGCGGATCCGTTCAGATGTCAGTGTGGTCGACAGGCGCAAACTGGCGTGTTCGGTTGCGTTGGTCTCCGGATTGACGCCGGTCACCAACGGCCAGACCTTTGCATTTGTCAAAACCCAGTCGCTGCCATCCAGCGTTGCGCTGCGAGCGACGGTCTGACGGATCGGGCGCCCCTCCGGGCCATAGGACAGGATGGTCACACCGAGAAGCGTGACATCATCGACGTCACCGCTATAGCCCTTGGCGTGGATGACCGATTGGCCCTGCGCACCGCCTTGCCGCAGCCACAGGCCTTCGCCGGTCAGCGACAGCGCGGCCGGGCCACCATTGCGATAGGTTTCCGCGAGATCGCGGTAGTGGTTGGAGGTGGCGGCGACGATCGGGTTCAGCGTGCTGACCGCAAGAAGCCCGATAAAGGCCGCCAGCACCACAGGCGCAGCCAGCGCCCTGATGCCAGAGCGGCCAATGGCGCGGGTCACGACCAGTTCGCTGCTGCGGGCCAGACCCACAAACAGCACGATGGTTGTCAGGATCATGATGAGCGGGAGAAACTCGCTCAATGCGGCGGGAGCGTTGAGCAGGGTCAACCCGAACAATTGCCCAAAGCTCAGATCCTGCGCATCAAACCGCCTGATCTGCTCGTTGAGATCAATGAGCATCACCAGCGTCAGCAGGACAGCGCAGATAACGGCAAACCACTGCAGGAAGCGGCGCGCATAGTAGAAATCCAGCGTCATGCCATGCCTCCCTCTGTTTCGTCGCCATTTTGCGAGCGACGGCCATGGCGATGGCGTGCCCAAATCGGTCCCAGTGGCTTGGACGCGAGTTGGAGGAAAATCAATGCAGCCGTCACGCCGACAGCGGTGGGCAGGTAGATCAGCGGCCACATGTCGGCGTTTTCCAGCACCGGTTCGGAAACGACACCGCGCAGCCCTTCGACAAAGATCAGCAGCACAAAGGCAACCAGCGCTTGGCGCCAGACGCCAAATCGTGAAAAGCCCCCAACCATGAGCGCCGAGAAACCGATCAAAGCCACAGCGACACAGACCAGCGCGCGGGCAAACCGCAGATGCAATTCCTCTGCCAAAGCGCCAGCGCTGTATGGCCCTTCGGCGATCAGGCTGGCCCGGTCCTGCAGCAGCTCAAGGCTCGGGATGGCGCGGATGTTGCGGGTCTTTTCCTCGGCCTTGTTGGCAAGACTGCTGATATCATAGGAAAAATCGGAAAAGATCGTAGAGGACAGGCGCCGGGTCTGCATGTCGATCCGCTGGGACATCCCGTCGACCATGACCAGATGCGTCCGGTCTTCATCGCGCACCAGATAAGCCTTGCCTCCGGTATAGGTTACCACCTGATCCGGGTTGCGCCGGTCCGACAGGAAGACATCATTCAACGTGCCATCGGGGTCGATACGTCCGATGTAAAAGGTGACGCCGCGCGTTGGATGGAGAAAGTCGCCTTCGCTCAGCAATTTTGCGGTGACGTTACGGGATATTTCCGTCTCTCGCTGCTCTAGTGTCGCGATAGAGGTGGGCAGCAGGAAATGGGTCAGGATCGACATCATGATTGCCGTGATGATCCCAAAGGCCAGCGCAGGTTTCGCCATTTGCCAGGGGCTGGTGCCAGTGGCGCGCAGAACGGTCAGTTCGCTCTCGCTGTTGAGCCGGTTTGTCACCCAGACAGAGGACGCAAAAGCCGCCACAGGCAAAACCATGCGGATCAGGTTGGGCAGAGACAGCGCTGTGAACTCAAAGAAAACGAGGGCTGACTGACCATCGCCAATCAGTCGATCAAACAGCACCACGGCGCGGTTGATCCAGAAAACGGCCACCAGAATCAGGGCGAAGAACCCGAAAAACAGCAGGTATTGGGACAGCACATATCTGTCGTATCGTGACACTCGATCCCCCCAGACCTAACTGTCTTTGTTTTCCCGCGACCTTAGAGGATTTGTTTGCCGGGGAAAACTGCAATCTGCCAGCAATTTATGCGTTGGCGATCCTTGGCCTGCAGAGCGGATCACGGCGCGGTAAATCATGTGGTTCCTGCGCCCCTTGCAAGGGGGATGACATCGCCAGCGCCGGGCTGCGGATGTTTGACCCTAGCCATTGCTGTGTGGGCAAGCTACCTGTTGGGCAATTCGATTTTCATTTGCAAAAGGAACATCCGCACATGCGTCCGCTGACCCCGACCCGCTTTGTCGAATTTGACCCCAAGACCCTCTCGGATCTGGAAGGACGTGTTGTGGTTCAAATCACGCCGGAGGGAACGCTGGGGCAGGCGGCGCGGACCGCCAACCGGCTGACCAAAGGCGCGATTGCACGTCTGGTGGAGGCGGCGTCTTTTGAAAAATCAAAAGCCGGTGAGGTGATTTCGCTGGCATGGCCTGCGGGCATGAAGGCAGAGGCGCTGGACGTGCTGATCACCCCGCGCAAGATCACCCCAATCGAGGCGCGCAAGGCCGGGGCAAAGCTGGCGGCACTTGGCAGCGGCAAGACAGTCACTGTTATGGCTGGCTCGATGCAGCGGGCGGCAGATCTCGCGCTGGGAATGGCGCTGCGCGATTACCGGTTCGACAACCACAAGAGCAAACAGGAAGAGGACGGCGCAGGCGAGGTCATCATTGCGCACAAAAACCCGTCCGAGATGGAAGACGCCTTTGCCCCGATGGCAGCCGTTGCCGAAGGCGTGCATATGACACGAGATCTGGTCAACGAACCGGCAAACGTTCTGACCACGACGGAATTTGCCAACCGTCTGGCCGAGATGGAGGCGCTTGGCCTTGAGGTTGAAGTGCTCGAAGAGGACAAGCTGGCCGAACTGGGCATGCGGACCCTTTTGTCGGTTGGTCAGGGGTCTGACAGCCCGTCCAAGGTTGTTGTGATGCATTGGAAAGGCGGCGATGCAGATGCTGCGCCGCTGGCTCTGGTTGGTAAGGGTGTGGTGTTCGATACCGGTGGTATCTCTCTCAAACCTGCTGCGGGCATGGAAGAAATGACAATGGACATGGGCGGCGCGGGCGTTGTTGCGGGCACCATGCGCGCGCTGGCCAAGCGCAAGGCCAAAGCCAATGTTGTGGGGCTCGTGGGGCTGGTGGAAAACATGCCCTCAGGAAATGCCACGCGGCCTGGTGACGTCGTGAAATCGATGAAGGGTGATACCGTCGAAATCATCAACACCGACGCCGAAGGTCGGCTCGTTCTGTGTGACGTGATGTGGTACGCGCAAGAGCGGTTCAAACCCGTTGGCATGATTGATCTGGCCACACTGACCGGGGCGATCATCATCGGTCTTGGTCATGAAAACGCGGGGGTCTTCTCCAACGACGATGCCTTCTGCAATGCGTTCCTCAAGGCGGCAGAGGCCGAGGGTGAAGGCGCCTGGCGGATGCCACTGGGCAAGGCTTATGATGATCAGCTGAAATCCCGCATCGCCGATATGAAAAATGTCGGTGGCCGTCCCGCAGGCTCCATCACCGCAGCGCAGTTCCTGCAGCGGTTCGTGCAGGAAGGAACCCCCTGGATTCACTTGGACATCGCCGGTGTTGCCTCTGTCAGCAGCCCCACCGCCTATGCGCCGAAGGGGGCAACCGGCTGGGGCGTCATGGCCCTGAGCCGGATGGTTCAGGATATGCTCGAGACGGATTAAGCGCACTCATGGGGGCTGTCTATTTTTACCATCTGACACGGCGTCCGCTGGCCGAGACGCTTCCGGTCCTGCTTGAAAAGGCGATGGGCGCTGGTTGGCGCATCGTTGTGCGCGGGCAGGATCAGGAGCGGATCACCTGGCTGGATGATCGTCTGTGGCAGGGGCCAGAGGACCGGTTCCTTCCGCATGGTGTTGCGGGTGGCCCCCGCGATCATCTGCAACCTGTGTTGCTGACAACCCAGCCAGAACTGGCAGAGGGCACCCATTGCCTGATGGCGGTTGATGGCGCTGATGTCACGCCAGCCGAAGTGGCATCGCTGGAACGGGTCTGCATTCTGTTTGATGGCACCGATCAGGCGGCCGTGGCGCGGGCGCGGACGCAGTGGAAAACCCTCACAGATGCAGGCTGCGCGGCGCAATACTGGTCCGAGGAAAGCGGCAAATGGGAAAAGAAGGCCGAGAGCAAGGGCTGACACCGCCGCTCTTGGGGCAGTCGGCGGCTTGCAGGATCCCCGCCAAGGCAAGCTGCGGACAACCAGCCTTACCGGGTGAGCACCATTGCGCCCTCGCGGATTTCGATGCTGGACCAGCGCTGCAGATAGTCCATGCCCAATAGAGACTGATCCATCTGGCCTTCGTTCACCGCGACGCTGACATTGCGGTCGGTGATACCACCCAATGACATGCTGTCGACGCGGGTGCGGGCTGTGCGGACCTCTCCGTTTGCGGTGCGGGCTCGACCGAGATAGGCCAGATCGTCAAGATCAATGCCAACACGGCGGGCGTCCGCCGCGTTCAGCACAACAGCGCTTGCACCGGTGTCGACGAGAAACTGCACCGGAACATCGTTGACCTCCAGCGTGAGATAGTAGTGCCCATCCCGTGACCGCGGCACATCCACCCGACCTTCGTCCTGCAAGACGCTTTGCTGCGGGCTGACGGTCGTGCGGATGTCATCCCACAGCCCATAGCCTGCAATCACGCCCAGAAAAATGAACGCCCAGATCGCCAGTTGCTGCAGGGTCTTGCCGATACCCTGACGGTTTTGCACAAAAACCCAAGACCCCACCGCAACCAGCAGCAGGCCAAGATAGATCAGGCGTCCATAATCGTCACCGTTCAACTGGGCTCTCCTCACTTGTCCGGCCTGCGCAGGTAGCGCGGCCTGTTACGGTGAATATGGGGGCAGGGACACTGGATTTCGAGATAGGGCAGAGCCCGGATCAGCCGGCAAAGCCGAATGCCTGCAGACCATCCAGCACAAATTGCACCGAAAGCGCGGCAAGCAGCATCCCCAAAAGCCGGGTGACAACGGTGATCCCGGTCTTGCCCAGCAGGCGCTCCAACATGCCCGAGAACAGGCACATCACAAGCAGGATGCCCAGAACGGCAAACACCACGCCCATGACCATGAAAAACCCCGAAATGCCTGGCTGCTGGCCGGTCAAGAGGATCACCGTGGCAATGGATCCGGGCCCGGCAATCAGCGGAATGGCGAGCGGAAAGACGGACGGATCGTCAAAGTCATCTTCCTCACTGCGATCTTCGCGCCGTTTGTTGCGTCGCTCAAACAGCATGTCGAGAGCGGTCAGGAAAAGCAGCACGCCGCCTGCGATGCGAAAGGCGGGCATGGAAATGCCGACAAAGCCCAGCACCGCTTCGCCCAGAGCGGCAAACAGGGCCAGCAAGCCAACCGCCGTCAGCGTGGCCCGCAGGGCGATGCTGCGTTTCTGCTGCGCGCTCATGCCTTGGGTCATGGCGATGAAGATCGGGGTCAGGCCAATCGGGTCGATAATGACAAACAGCGTCACAAAGGAGGTGATCAGAAAAGCAGTGTCGATCATTGCGCTTCGGCCTGTTCCAGTTTTTCCAATGCGTCCATCCAGAGCCCTTCGGCCCGGCCAAGCGCTTCGATGCACTCGGCGTGTTTCTTCTGCCAGACCTCAATATCCGACGACTTGCCACTTTCGTAAAGGGCAGGATCGGCGAGCTTCTCGTCCAGCTTTTCGCGCATTTCGCTCAGTTTTTCGACCCGCGCCTCGGATTTGCGGACCTCAGAGCGCAGCGCGAGCAGTTCGTCCCGGCTGGCGCGTTTTGGTTTGGCGGCAGCTTTGGGCGCGGTTTTTTCAACGGGCTTTTCACGCGCCAGCAGCATATCGCGATAGCTGTCCAGATCGCCCTCGTATGGTTTGACCGTCCCGTCCGACACCAGCCACAGACGGTCGGCGACCAGCGACAGCAGATGCATGTCGTGGCTGACCAGAATGACAGCGCCGCTATAGGCTGTCAGCGCCTCCACCAGCGCCTCGCGGCTTTCGATGTCCAGGTGGTTGGTCGGTTCATCAAGGATCAGCATATGCGGCGCATCAATGGTCGCAATCAGCAGGGACAGACGCGCCTTTTGCCCACCTGACAGGCGGCCCACAGCGGTTTCTGCCTGTTCAGCACCAAGGCCGAAACCTGCCAGACGGGTCCGCCAGCGTGTCGGGGTTTCCTCGGGGCGCAGACGGCGCAGGTGGTCGAGCGGGGTTTCGTCGACATACAGCTCATCCACCTGATGCTGCGCAAAATAGCCGATCCGCAGCTTGGAGGACCGGGTCATCTTGCCCGCCATCAAAGGCAGCCGGTCCGACAGCAGTTTGGACAGGGTGGATTTGCCCTGACCGTTCTTGCCCAAAAGCGCAATCCGGTCGTCCTGATCGATGCGCAGGTTCAGCCGTTTCAGCACCTCCACCTCGCCGTAGCCGGTGGTGCCGCCCTCGATGTGGATGATCGGGGGTGACATCTCTTCGGGCTCTGGAAAGGTAAAGGCCCGCATCGCGGCTTCCTGCGGGGTTGAGATCGGCTTCATCTTTTCGATCATCTTCAGGCGAGACTGCGCTTGTTTCGCCTTGGTTGCCTTGGCGCGGAAACGGTCGACAAAGCTCTGCAGATGGGCGCGGCGGGCGTCCTGCTTTCTCGCCTCCGACAGGGCGGCGGCGATGCGAGCGGCGCGCGTTTCGGCAAAGGTGTCGTAGGTGCCCTGATAAAGCGTCAGCTTGCGGTCTTCTAGGTGCAGGATCGACCCCACCGCCCGGTTGAGCAGACCGCGGTCATGCGAGATCACCAGAACAGTATGGGGATACGAGGCCAGATAGCTCTCCAGCCAGAGGGCCCCCTCCAGATCGAGGTAGTTGGTCGGTTCGTCCAAAAGCAGCAGATCGGGCTGCGCAAAGAGAACCCCCGCCAGCGCAACGCGCATCCGCCAGCCGCCGGAATAGGCGGAACAGGGACGGCTGTGTTCTTCGTCGTCAAAACCAAGCCCCTTGAGAATGGCCGCAGCACGCGCTGGTGCGGACCAGGCGTCAATGTCGGCAAGGCGGGTCTGAACCTCGGCAATGCGGGCAGGATCCGTTGCCGTTTCGGCCTCTTCCAGCAGCGCGGCGCGTTCCAGATCGGCTGCAAGCACCGTATCGAGGATAGTCACCTCGGAGGAGGGGACCTCCTGAGCGACGCCGCCAATGCGGGCCTGCGACGGCAAAGAGATTTCGCCGGTGTCCAGCGTCAGCTCTCCGCGGATCAGGCGAAACAGGGTGGATTTGCCGGTGCCATTGCGGCCAACAATGCCGACCTTGTGCCCATCAGGGATGGTGGCAGACGCGTGGTCGATCAGCGGGCGGCCTTCGACCGAATAGGAGATATCTTTGATCCGTAGCATGGCACCTTCTGTTGTCCAAACCGGGGCAGGGGTCAATGGCTATTGCACCAGCTGACGTGTCCGCAGCCCGATCAGCAGCGCTGGACAAGCGTCGGTGGCGTGATAGGTCAGGGAGACCTTTTATCTGAAAGCCGTTTTCATGCGCCCCGCCCAAAGCCATCCGCATCTCATCACGCTGATCATGTGCACCGCGCTGTCGGTGCTCGCGCTCAACATGTTTTTGCCGTCCTTGGCCAATATCGCGGCGGAATACGGCGTGGACTATGCCTATGCCAACCTGTCCATCGCGGGGTTCCTGTCGATTTCGGCGGTGATGCAGATCGTGATCGGCCCGCTGTCAGACCGATTTGGGCGGCGCCCGGTCCTGCTGGTTGCGGTTTCGCTGTTCACGCTTGCATCTGTCGGGGCGGCGCTGGCGCAGGATATCACCAGTTTTCTCGCCTTTCGCCTCCTTCAAAGCGTCATCGTCGTAGGCACCGTGGTGCCACGGGCTGCCGTCAGGGATATGTTCGACACCGAGGAGGCCGCCCGCACGCTGGGCTATGTGACGATGGCGATGGCGCTGGCGCCGATGCTGGGGCCGATGTTTGGCGGGCTTCTGGATATCGCCTTTGGGTGGCGGGCATCCTTTTGGCTTTATACGCTTCTGGGGGCCATTGTGCTGCTGATGGTCTGGGGGGATTTCGGCGAAACCAACGCGCGCAAGTCAGATACTTTCATGGCGCAGATGCGCCGCTATCCGCTGTTGTTTTCTTCTCGACGCTTCTGGGGCTACAGCGCCTGTATCGCGTTTTCTCTCGGCGGGTTTTATTGCTTCATCACCGGTGCGCCCATGGTGGCGACTGCGTGGTTTGATATGAACAGTGCGCAGGTGGGGCTGGGCATCGGTATCATCACCGGCGGTTTCATGGTCGGCAACTTTGTCTCAGCCCGATTGATCCGGCGTGTCCCGCTCCTGACACTGATCCTCAGCGGGCGGATCAGTGCCGTAATGGGCCCTTCTTTGGGGCTCAGCGTGTTCCTGACCGGCCAAGGGGGCGCCTATCTGTTCTTTGCCTCTGCAGTTCTGGTCGGATTTGGAAACGGATTGACCATTGCAAATGCCAGCACGGGTCTGATGTCGGTTCGCCCAGAGTTGGCGGGCAGCGCTGCCGGGCTGTCTGGTGCGCTGGGCGTAGCGGTTGGGGCGATCCTGACCACGGTCACGGGCAGTGTCGTCAACGCGGAGAATGCGCCATTTGCCGTCCTTGGTTTGATCCTGGGCTGTAGCCTGCTGGCGCTGGCTTCGGCGCTTTATGTGCGCTGGGTGGATCAGCGCGAGCCGCTGACCGCCGCAGAATAGCAAAGGCCGGGCGCCGCAGCTCAACAACCCCCTTCCCATAAGGGCGCAGCCATGTTAGGCGGCGCGAGAACGCCAGCGCCGGGACAACCCGTCGATGGCGCAGAAATATCTAACACTTCTATTAGGAGATCGCCCGATGGCACTGGAACGCACCTTCTCGATCATCAAGCCCGATGCAACCCGCCGCAACCTGACCGGCAAAATCAACGCCAAGTTCGAAGAAGCTGGCCTGCGCATCGTTGCTCAAAAGCGCATCCACCTGACCAAAGCTCAGGCGGGTGAGTTCTACAAAGTGCACGCCGAGCGTCCGTTCTACGACGAACTGTGCGAGTTCATGGCATCCGCGCCGATCGTTGCTCAGGTTCTGGAAGGCGAAAACGCTATCGCGAAAAACCGCGAAGTCATGGGCGCCACCAACCCGGCAGACGCAGCTGCAGGCACCATCCGTGCCGAGTTCGCAGAATCCGTTGGCGAAAACTCCGTTCACGGTTCCGACGCTCCGGAAACCGCAGCGGTTGAAATCGCATACTTCTTCTCCGGTCTGGAGCTGGTCGGCTAAGCCACCGCTTCCGTCACGAGACGAAATAAAACCGCGTCGGAGCAATCCGGCGCGGTTTTTTGTTTGTCAGCTGGAGACAGGGCGCAGACGCAAGCTGCGCGCCGCCCGCCGTTTGCGGGGCCAGCTGGTGTCAGCCCAGCGGTGTCTGGCCTTGCCCGCCACGCTCAGGGCGTCCGGCCCCGGTGCGTTGATGTGGTCGAATCCGCGGCGGGCGAGCCGTTTGGCCAAGGGCTCCCCCGCCATTGCCTTTTTTTCAAGGTGCCTCCGCAAAAGGGCGACATTGCGCAGATTGGCCTTCCAGCCAACGTCAAACAGATCACCCACAAGAGGCACAGAACCGATCACTGCGTCGATCCCCACGTTTGCCGCCATTCGGGCGAGGGTCGGCGCAGAGGCGCCCATGCGATAGCCAGAGAACAGAATATAGCTCGCAGGCGCCAACGCCAGTGCATCGCCCACCCCGGGAACAAGACCCAGAATGCTGTCCCAACCGACGCGCACATTTATGATGGGCAGGTGAAACGCCTTGTCCATTCGGTGCGCAAGGCGTTCCAGCTCCTGTAGGCGCGGTTCATGATCGCTCAGGCCTTCAGGCATGTTTCGGCTCCCGTGCAATAACCCAGACAGCGTGCACGATACCGGGGATGTAACCCAACAGGGTCAGCAGGATGTTCAGCCAGAAATGCTTGCCAAGGCCGACCTGCAGAAAGACGCCAAGCGGCGGAAGAATAACGGAAAGAATGATACGGATCAGATCCATGTCGTGGCCCTCTCTGTGCGGTTGCAGTTGTTGGTACAACGTCCTGAGGGCGATTTGGGTTCCGTCGCTCAGCGTCGGTCGATGACACCGATCTCATTCAGGATGCGTTCGAATGCGGATTTGTTTTCATCAAAACTGCGGGCCTTCAGCGCGTCAAACCGGACGCGCAGCGCCTTCTTCTCCTCACCCTTGCAGTCATTCCAGGGACGGCCCTGCAAGCCCATCACCAGAACGTAGTAGCCGATGAAATGGGGCTTGGTTCCATGCTCCAGCAGTCGCGCATAAGCCGCATCAGCGCCCAACTCGCGCAGCGCCTCTGCAGAGTGGATGCCTGCCTTTGCACAGGCGGTCTCATAGGCGGGGCCAAGGTTGCGGATTGATGAAATGGGTGTGGACATAACGCGAACATATCGTCGGGCAGCGCGGCTGTCACGGTGAAACCCGCACCCGGCAGAGGTTTTTACGCAGCCTCCTTGGCGGCAAAACGTGCGTTTATCGCGCGGAAAAGTATATGCGCGACTATACTTTTGCGCGCAATCAGTCTCCGCACGGATAGGAGATTGGTTTGATTGATTTATCTAGGCTCGCTTCACCAATTAAGTTTTTTGAAAAGGGGGCGCGATGATTTTCCCGATCGTTCTGGCTGGCTCCAATCCGATTGACCCCTCGGTGGCTGCACAGCATCGTGCCTCGGATGTGCCATCCCATTTTCTGGCGGGCCCTTCTGGGCTCAGTCCGTTTCAGGACGTCTTGGGTCAATTGGCCAACCTGGGCGCGGCCTCTGTGGTAGTGCCCCATCTTGATGCCCGTCTTTGCGCGGCGCAGGTGCGCGACATTTCTTTTTGCGGGCAGCTTATTCTGGAGCCAACACGCGGGGGAACGGCTGCTGCGGTTGCAGCCGGGCTGGCCCTGGGGGGCGCGGCGGATGACGGGCTGGTGCTGTTGGTGCCTGCCCAGTTTCCGCGTCGCTGCCTTGGGGCTTTGCAGCAGGCCATTGCACAGGCCGAGGGTGTGGCAAATGGACGGGCGCTGGTGGCCCTCGCAACCGAGGCAGGGGAGGGCACATCGCTTTATGGTCGTTTGGAATGTGCATCCGCCGATGCGGCCTGCCCAGACCATCACCCGGCAATCGGATTTCGCTATTCCGGCGCGGCAGAGGCGGTGGGGGCTCTTCGGCCAACGGGGGCCTATCTGGTGCGCCACGATGTATTGAGAGAGGCCTACATGGCCTATGCCAGCCGTATTCTCCACGCGGTTGACCGGGCGGCGGCAGATGCCATTCGTGGCGCTGGAAAGGCCCTGCTGAATGTTGCAGACTACCGCACAGCACCGCCCACGTCCTTTGAAACGGCATTGCTGCGACCGCTGGTGTTGGCGGGGCGGGTACAAGTCGTAAAGGTCTAGACCCACTAAGACCGCCAGGCGATGGCCGCCTGTCAGGGCTCTGTTCCGCCCACGATCTGCAGGGGACGTGTGTTGGGCTTTTGTGGCTCCTGCGGGTCGGGGCGGGGGGTAAGGGCCATCATCGCCTCATGTTGGCTCAGGAATACCCGCCCGGTCAGCTGGTCGAGGAAGTCACCGCGCTCCAACCTGTCCATCACCGGTCCCTTGACCTCGCTCAGATGCAGCTGCACCTTCATCTCACTCAGGCGGTGCATGATTTCTTCGAGGGATTCCAACGCGCTTAGATCAATGTCATTGATGGCACTGCACTGCAGGATCACGTGATCAATCGCCTTGTCCTGCGCCACGCGGGTCTGGATGATATCCTCCAGGTAGCGGGCGTTGGCAAAATAGAGGCTTTCGTCAATGCGCAGAGTCAGGATCGAAGGGACGGTTTCCACCCGGTGCCGCAGGATATTGCGAAAGTGTTCCGTCCCCGGCACGCGGCCGACCTCTGCCACATGGGGGCGCGATGTCTTGTAAAGATGCAGCAGGATCGACAGGCCAACCCCGGCAGAAACGCCCACCTCTACGCCAAGGCCAAGTGTCAGCAGAATGGTTCCCAGCACGGCGGCAAAATCTGCCTTGGAATAGGCCCAGCTGCGTCGCAGGATTGAGACATCGACCAGCCCCAGAACCGCCACGATGATGGTTGCCGCCAGCGTCGCCTTGGGCAAATCATGAATGAGAGGTGTGAACGCAAGCGCGGCAACAGCCAGCCCGATTGCAGTAAAGGCCCCAGCGGCGGGGGTTGCGGCACCTGCATCGAAATTGACGACAGACCGGGAAAACCCGCCTGTGACCGGAAAGCCACCGAAAAAGGCCGCGCCAAGGTTTGCAGCGCCCAATCCAATGAGCTCCTGATCCGGGTCGACACGCTGGCGCCGTTTGGCAGCCAGGGTCTGGGCCACGGAAATCGACTCCACAAACCCGATGACAGAAATCAGAGCGGCGGGCAGCAGCAGTTGCGACACCAGATCCAGTGAGAGATCAGGCAAGGTGAAGGGCGGCAGGCTGGCAGGCACATGGCCCACGATTTGCACGGGATTTGCCCGCAGATCGCCATTGCCCAGATCCAGCCCCCACACCAAGAGCGTTGTTACAACCACCGCGGCAACCGGCCCGGCCTTGGTTAGCACATCCGCAGTTCGTGGCCCAACTCCGATCCCGCGCAAGGCAGGTTTCAGACCTTTGCGCACCCAGAACAGAAAGCCAGTTGCAGAGACACCAATCGCAAGGGTCGCGGGATTGGTTTGCGGCAGGCCAGAAACCAGGCTGCCAATGATTTCAGGCAGGTTGTGCCCTGCGGCGGGGATGCCAAAGACGTGCTTTAGCTGGCTCGCCGCGATCAGCAGGCCCGAGGCGGTGATAAACCCCGCAATCACCGGGTGGGACAGAAAATTGGCCAGAAACCCCAGACGCATGAGCCCCATCGCAAGGAGCATCACCCCAGAAAGCGCTGCAAGCGACAGGGCCGCCACGGCGTAGCCCATTGTGCCCTGATCCGCGATGTCGCTCAGGCTTGCGGCGGTCATCAGCGACACCACGGCAACCGGCCCGACAGCCAACGCGCGGCTGGTGCCAAAAACGGAATAAAGAAGGATTGGCACGATGGACGCATAGAGGCCAGCCTCAGCCGGTAGCCCCGCAAGCAATGCATAGGCCAGCGATTGGGGGATCAGCATGATGGTCACGATGACGGCCGCCATCAGATCATTTGCAAATGTCACGCGCCCATAGCTGCGCCCCCAGTCCAGAATGGGAAAATAGCGAAGAAGGCCTGCGTGCATCGGAGTGACTTTCAGTTCTGTTGGGGGTGGCCCGGTCCGTACTGTCACGCCGGGCCGTGCCATTGGGTTTGGTCTGTCTCAGCCGGTTGGGATCAGGCCTTGCAGGTCTTGATGCCGATCAGACTGTAGATCGGGCAAAAGCGGCTCGCGGCGACAGCCAGCATCACGCCACCTGCAAGAAATGCCACCGCGGTGGCCCAGGTGGCCTCGAACAGGGGCCAGCCGGTGACAAACGGCGCGGCAATCAGAAAAATGCCCAAGAGGGCGCGCAAGAGGCGGTCAATGGATCCGACATTGCGTGGCATGGGGTGGTCTCCTCAAATCCGGTGGACACGGCGCGATCGGCGCCGCAGATCCAGCATCGCAGAGGGGGCCGGCCACTGTCTGTGACTTTGTCACCAACGCCTGCACACCGGGACAGGTGGCCGCGTCGCGGTATCGTGATGCGCCTTCAACGTCCGCTCAGGTGGCGCAGGGCGTCACGGTCCAGGATGTCGACGGTGCCGCGCGCCAGTCGCACCCAGCCACGGCGTTGAAATTCCTGCATCTGTCGTGAAATCACCTCGCGCGCAGTGCCCAGGTCAACAGCCAGCTGCTGGTGTGTCACGGCTAGATGGTCGCCCTGTCCGGCAAGATCCAGCAGTCCTTGTGCCAGGCGGACGTCGATACGCTGAAACGCGACCTCGTCGATTACATGAAAAAGATCGGTTATCCGTTTGGAAAAAGCGGTAAAAACAAAGTTGCGAAAGGTTGGTGAGCTGGCCACCAACTCGTCAAAGATCGCCCGTGGGAGGGCGGCTGCGCGCACCGCCGTTTCGGCAATTCCTTCGGCAGCGTAGTCCTCGTAGGCCAACAGGCAGGCAGTGGTGAGCACACAGCTCTCGCCTGCCGTGATCCGGTACAGCAGGATTTCGCGACCCGTCTCTGACACCTGTTGCACCCGAACCGTACCATCCAGCAGGAAAAGCATGTTTTCAGGCGATTTTCCGGGCCCAAAGATGACCGCGCCTTTTGGTGCGCTGATGATCTGGCTTTTACGCAAGAGTTGCTCGCGGGTGTCCTGATCCAGTTGCATCAGCCCCTGAAAGCGACTGATCCAATTGGCCGTGTCTGCTGTTGGCTGGCGCATGTCCCCGGTCCCGCGTGATCTGATCCTGCGTGCCCACTGGTGGCGGAGCACGACACCGGCCTAGCATGGCCGAGTGTCGCGGCCAAGCAGACGTGCCGCCGCAGGCCCAGTGAGTTACATGAGCTGTGCGCCTTAGGTATCTGTTAATATGCTTGTTTTTAGAACAGGCCGGCCTCTTTGGCGGTCAGCGCCGCCTGGGTGCGGTTTTTTGCATCCAGCTTGCGGCAGAGCGTGCGCACATGCAGCTTGATGGTGACTTCCTGCAGCTCCAGTTCCCGGGCGATCTCCTTGTTGGAGAGACCACGGCACAGGCCATCCAGCACCTCGATTTCCCGTGGGCTCAACTTGTCTGCCAGCGGGTGGGACGGTGCCTCTGCCTCCTTGCGCATCAATTCGACAGGGACATAAATTTCCCCCGCGCTCATGAAACGCACCGCGTTCAAAAGCGATTGCGCCCCCATTGTCTTGGGGATGAAACCGATAGCCCCGGCATCCAGCGCCTCTTTTGCGGTGCGTGCGGGTGCGCTGCCCGACAAGATGGCAACGCCCTTGCCGCCATTGGCCTCAAGCGCGGTGCCCAAGCCAGCCAGCCCGTTCATTCCGGGCATGTTGTAATCAAGCAAGACCAGATCGTAGGGACCATTGTCCGCGATTTCCCCGAGCGCCCCGGGAAGATCGACAGCTGATGTGACCGTCGCGCCACCTTCGGATTGCAGATAGGCTGAAATGGTTTCGCGGACCATATCATGGTCGTCCGCCAATAAAATGCGCATGTAAGCTCCTGGCTCAGGTCGGGCTAACCCCCGCAACTCTATCCTGACATTCGTTTACGAGTTGTCAATATCGCTGGCGGGAGTGCCTGTAACACGAAACCCGGTAGAGTTGAATGTAAATTTCGTGTATTATTCCCCTAGGCGGGGGCCAATTTGTGGCTAAAGTTACAAAACATACATCAATACCACGGAAACTTTTGCAAGATCGGAACTAGGGCAGACGACGATAAGTCTCTGTCTTTTATACGAAACATACCCGTTGCGTCGCGTTGGGTGAACCAATGTGCCTGCAACGACAGTGGCAAAAGGATTGATTGATATGAAAATCCTCTACAAGAGGTTAGCCGCACTGCTGTTTGCGTTTGGCGTTTCAATGGCATGTGGCGCCGCGTCTGCCGTTGCGTCCGAGGCTGCGCTGACGGTCACTGAAAAGGGGGGTGATGGCCAGATCACGGCCCAGCACCACTTTACCATGGAAGACCTGCAACAAATGCCGAGGGTCGGTTTTGACACCGCCACCATCTGGACCTCGGGCGTGCAGCAATTTGCCGGGGTAAGCCTTGCGCATCTTCTGACGACGCTTGAGCTGCCGACCGACGGCGATGGTGTGCTGACAGCCCGCGCGATCAATGATTATTCCGTCGAAATTCCGCTGGCTGACGCGGTGGAGGGTGGCCCGATCGTCGCCTATGAGCGTAACGGCGCGGTCATGTCGCTCAGGGATAAGGGGCCACTTTGGATCGTCTATCCGTTCGACAGTGATCCAGCCTACCAGACAGAGGCGATTTATTCCCGTAGCATTTGGCAGTTGGAGGAGATTACTGTAACCAAATGAAACCCTTGGCCGAGGTTGAGAGTTAGGTGAAACTGCGCAGCAACTCCTTTTTTTCGCGCGGCGTGCTGATTGCCATTGCGGTGGTCGTCGCGCTGCTAGCCGTGCAATCTGTGCGGCTGGGACGAGAGGTGCTTTTTCGTCTTGATGGTCTGTCGACGGCCGCAACGGACAGCCTGCAATGGACCTTGTCGCAAGCGGAAATCGAACATCTGAAGCTCGAGAATGCGGTACTTGCAGCTGAAACTGTCGAGGATCTGGCGCAGGTTCGGCGCAAATTCGACATTCTGTTCAGCCGGATCATGACCATCCGCGAAAGCCGGACATTCGCGCCGGTCCGCAACGCGCCTGACAACGCCGGGATCATGCCGCGCGTGCAGCAGCGGATCGACTATCTCATCACCTACATCGACGGCCCGGATGAGGCGCTTTTGTTTGGCCTGCCCAGGGTCAGCGAAATACTTGAAGAAAACAGGACCGATTTGCGCAATCTCGCGCTTGCGGGGCTGACGGAACACGCCCGCGCGAGCGAAGAGAAACGACTGAATTTCTTTGATCTTCTGTCACGCCTTGCGATTGTAGTCCTGGCGCTTCTTGTGGCGTTGACGATGACGACGTTGATGATGGGGCGGCTTTACCAGCGGGGCAAGCGCCTGGCAGAGCGGACCCGCGAGGCCGTGGCGCGCATGCGCGCGATGGTCACCTCATCGCTTGACGCGATCCTCGTCGTCGACAGCGACGGAAAAATTCAGGAATTCAATGGCGCCGCCGAAGCCATCTTTGGCTATTCCAGGGCCGAAGCAACCGGCGCCAACATGGCCGATCTCATCGTGCCCGACCACCTGCGCGAGGCGCATGCCGAAGGAATGGAGCGGTTTCGCACATCCGGCCAGGAAACCGTCATCGGAAAGGGCCGTATCCAACTGGAAGCAAAGCGAAAATCGGGAGAGGTCTTTCCGGTTGAGCTGTCCATCACCGCGAGCAAGCCCACCGAGGATGGAGAAGAGGGCGAGACTGTCTTTGTCAGCTATCTGCGCGATATTTCCGACCGGATCGCGGCAGAGCGGGAGTTGCGCAATGCCCGTGACAAGGCCCTCGCCGGAGAGCGGGCAAAGGCAGAGCTGCTGACCGTCATGAGCCACGAGATGCGCACGCCGCTGACCGGTGTGCTGGGCGCGGTTGATTTGCTGTCTGACAGCGGCCTGAGCGCCGAACAATCCGGCTATGTGACCATGATCCGTCAATCCGGCGACCGGCTGATGGGGCACGTAAATGACGTCCTGCAGCTCTCTAATCTTGAAAGCAGCGTCGACAATGAAAACCGCCGGATATTTGATCTCGCCAAACTTGTTGGTGAACTGGTCAAATCCCAGCAGCCTGCGGCCCGCCAGGCGGGGAACGAGCTGAGCTGGAGTTGCAACCTGGGCCCCACCAACAACGTCTTGGGCCGACCGCTTGCCGTGCAGCGGGTGTTGCAGAAAATCCTGCAAAACGCCGTTGATTTCACGCGGGACGGGGCGGTCGCCGTTGAGGTCCAGCGCCTTGGCAGCAGCGATCGGGTGGAAATCAGCATCGCCGATACCGGAAAGGGCATCGCCGAGGATGATCTGGACCGCATTTTTGAGGATTTCATCCGCCTGGATGCCAGCTACTCCCGCAGCAGTGAAGGAACGGGGCTGGGGCTTGCGATCACCCGCCGGACGGTCGAGGCAATGGGCGGGGACATCAGCTGCGAGAGCGAGCTGGGCGAGGGCAGCCTTTTCACGATTTCCCTACCACTGCCGGCCTCTGGTCAGAGCGCATCCAACACAACCGCGTCGGCCGCTCCTGCGGCAGCCGCAGATACGCATGACGCTGTGCAGAAGGAGCCGCAGGCCGCCGCCTCTGTGGCTGAACAACAAGACCCGCAAGCGCTTGATATTCTTGTGGTTGAAGACAATGAGATCAACCGTATCCTGGTTGAGAAGATGTTGCGCAACCTTGGTCATCGCGTCACCTTGGCTCCCGGCGGGGCAGAGGGGGTTGCCGCTGCGCGCGCCAAGGATTTCAACCTGATTTTCATGGATATTTCCATGCCAGGGGTCGACGGGATCGAGGCAACTCGCCAGATCCGCAGCGGGCACCTGGCTGATGGGGTCGACATCGTTGCGCTGACGGCACATGTGGCGCCGCAGGATCATGTGCGTATCCTTGCAGCAGGCATGGCCGAGGTTGTCACCAAGCCGGTCCACAAATCGACATTGGCAGATGTGATTGATCGCCGCGCAACCCTGCCGCTGGTGCGCAGCAGGCGGCCGGTGGCAAAGGCCCAGCCAACGACCAAGCTGACGGCCGCTGCCCAGACGCCAGAGCCAGCACCCGCAGCTGCCCGAGAACTCTCTGATATCGAACAGTTCTTTGATGCACTTGGCCGCGACCGTGGCGTCGAGTTTCTGGCCGAATACAAAGGCGACATGGAGCAGCTGCTCGCGGATCTGCACGCCTGTGAAGATCTGTCCGATCCGCTCCGGGCCGAGGCCCACAGGCTGGCAGGTTCGGCAGCGGTGTTGGGATTTGGCGCGCTCCGTCATGCGCTGTTGGATATAGAAAACGCAGATGGAAATGGCGGGACGGACCTGATGCGATTGCAAGCCGAATGGGATGAGGCCCAGGGAGAGATCACCTCGCATCTGGCCGCATGATGGGCAGCTGCCTGCGATGGGGCAGCAGACATGACGCCAAGAGGAGACAGTCCGCACCATTGCGATGACGATCACGTGATTTCTGGGCAAAACTGCGGTAGAGTTACATCGCAGACTGGTCAATTGAATTGAATTTTACATATGATTTGATGCAACAGACTTCCAAGGTGCATATCTATGTGATCCGGTGACCGCGCTGACAGGTCCGGAGCAAAGATGGGGTGTTTTAGGTGCTGATCATTACGGAAAATTGGCAATGCTGACGATTACGCCCAGCTTGCGTCGTGATGTGTCCGCCCAGAACCAGCTGGTCAAGGAGGACCTGCCATCACGCTTTGCCTCGATTACAATCGTGTCGCTTATTTCCCTGTACTACCTGTCATTTGCCCAGGTTGCAGCTGTCTATTTTGTTTACATCATTATCGAACTGATCGGCATTCGTGTGTATCATCAACTCAGCCGCAAGGTGACCCTGGCGGGGATCGCGTTGTTCGTGATTTCTGCCTTTATCGGGGTCTGGACCTTCAACACCATCCCGCTTCTGCTGTTTCTGGAACCTGACGGATTTGCGAAACTGATGGGGGCGATGCTCCTTGTGATCGCGCTCAATCACTGTGTAGTGGCGCGCTCGCAATGGATGTTCTTTGGCCTGCTGACGGCGCTGCCCATCATCGGGGTCTTGGGATTTCTTGTTGGCGAAACCCTGCTGTCTGTCGGCAATCGCGCTGAGATCATTTTTGCCGTCGTGATCCTGGCGATCGGGTCCGCCTACACGTTGTTTGCGATCTGGAGCCAGCACAGGATGGCCAATGATCTGCGCAAGGCACTGGCCGATGCCAAGGCTGCAAGCGAGGCCAAAAGCCGTTTCCTTGCATCGATGAGTCATGAGATCAGAACCCCCCTCAATGCGATTTGCGGCATGTCCGAGTTGATCGCCGAGGGGCGCGCAGATCCGGCTGACTTGATGCAACATGGCCGCTTGCTGACCACGTCGTCGCAGGCGCTCACGGATCTGCTCGATGATATTCTCGATCATGCCAAGATCGAATCCGGTCACATGGTGCTGACACCCACCATTGCCGATCTCCATGCTGAAATCGCCTCGGCGGTCGAAGTGTTTCGTTTCAGCGCCGAGGAAAAGGCGCTGGATCTTAGCCTACATGTTGCTGACAGCGTGCCGAAATATGCGGAATGTGATATTTTGCGGCTGCGCCAGATCATCTCCAACCTTGTGTCCAATGCGGTGAAATACACCGAACAGGGCGCAGTCAAAGTTGATGTGGCGGCCCGGCCGGGCGAGGACAGCACGCGGCTGGTCGTCAACGTGAACGACACCGGCCGCGGCATGTCCGAACAGGATCTGACGCAGCTCTTTTCCGATTTCTTCCGCGCCGAAAACAAGGACGCGCCCAGCGTGCCTGGTACTGGTCTTGGCCTGTCAATTGCGCGCCGCCTGGCCCGGAACATGGGCGGCGATCTGGTGGTGTCCAGCCAGCTGGGAGAGGGCAGCCGCTTCACGCTGACCTGCGATATCCGCGCTGTCGAGCCGCCGACCAAGATCACGCCGCAGCCAGCAGCGCCCAATGGGGCAGAGGCTGAGTTGGGCAAATGCCGTGTGCTGGTGGTCGATGATACCGCCTCGAACCGTCGCGTTGTGCGCGCCTTCTTGCAGGGCAGTGATGTTGAAATTCTGGAAGCGGAAAACGGCGCAGAGGCGCTGGCCTGTCTTGCCGAGACAGAGGTTGATCTTGTTCTTCTGGATATGCGGATGCCGGTCATGGACGGCAAGGAAACGCTGATCCAGATGGCCAAGAGCGAGCCGCGCATCGCTAATACGCCTGTTGTCATGCTGACGGCGAATGCCGCCACCGAAGACCGCGAAACCTATCTGGGGCTGGGTGCTGTGGGTTATATCGCTAAACCAGTGAGAAAAGCCGTGCTTTTGGCAGAAATTCAGCGGGTCATTCAGCAATCAGAAGGCGAGATGCAGAAGGCGGTTTAGGCACGAAACCGCGATCCTTTAAAACTTAAATTTGCGCTGAAAACGCGCAAAGGCGCCCCCGTGGCGCCTTTTTCTTGTCTTATTTACCATTCTTTCACCGTTTTATGGAAATTTTTTAGTCAACTTTAGGGGGTTTTAAATCCCAGTGTTGATTTGAAAGTGACCGTAACGCGATGCAGTCCACACATATTACATTTGATAACCTTGATCAGACCGGTGGCTTGTTCACCGGGCTTTTGCGTGCCCGCCATCATCATTTCATTGAGCGCCACGACTGGCACCTGCCGCAGACCCGCGGCATGGAGTTTGATCAATATGATACGCCGGAAAGCGTCTATTGTGCGATCCATGACAGTGAGGGCATCAAGGCAGGTTTTCGTCTGACGCCAACAACCGCGCAAAGCATCAATGCCAGCTACATGCTACGGGACGCCCAGCTTGGTCTTTTGCCGGGTCTGCCAGAAAATATTCTGGATGAACCAGCCCCACGGGATCCGGGGATCTGGGAAATCACCCGTGTCTTTGTGTCCGAAGACATCCCAAGCCGGGAAAGGCGCGTCGTGCGGCGGGAAATGGCGTTGAATCTCGCTCGGCTGTCCCGCACGTGGCAGGTTCGCTCTTTCCTGTGCCTCACCTCTGTCACCGCAGCCTTGCTGACGCTCAAGGTCGGGTTCGATCTCTCCCCCGCGGGACCACGGTTCGAGGTCGCGGGCGAAACCTGTCAGGCCTACCGCCTTGAAATGCGTCCGGCGGAAAAACAGCTTCGCGTTGCCTGAACAGGGGCAAAGCGCACAGAACAAAGCAGGGTCGCCAGATCGGCGGCCCTGCGGTTTTATCCCTTAGAGAATTATCATGACAGAGCTCAGCTCTGTCTCGGACACGTCGCGCAGGATAAGGCCGCTGCCATCATCGAAGCTAAAGACGAAATCATCGCCCTGTTGCGCCCCAAACGACAACGCCTCCTGCGTCGAGGAAAACCCAAAGTTCCTGAGTTCCAACACATCCATCGTGGCGTCGAAGTCGGCAATCGTATCCATGCCGCGCCCTTTGGCAAAAATGAATGTGTCGCTGTCGGCGCCTCCGCGCAGCCGGTCATTTCCAGCGCCGCCGTTTAGCGTGTCCTGCCCCATGCCGCCAATCAGCGTATCATCGCCCTTGCCCCCAAAGACGTGATCATCCGCAAGGCCGAGAGACACCTTGTCGTCGCCCCAGCCCGCGCGCACCCGGTCCGATCCTTCACCGCCATAGACCGTGTCGTGGCCCTGGCCTGCAAGGATGGTGTCGCTGCCTGTCCCACCATGGATCGTGTCATCCCCCCAGCCACCGCGAAGGTGGTCATCATCCGCACGCCCATAGACATTGTCATTGCCTTTGCCCGCAAAGACGCTGTCGTTCCCGCGACCGCCAAAAATGGTGTCGGCGTTGCTGCCCCCGTGCAATGTATCGTTGCCTTGGTGGCCGCGCACAAGATCCTGCCCCGGCCCCGCAAGCACCAGATCATTGCCGTCGCCCCCAAAGCCGCTGTCATTGCCGGACCCAAGGAACAGCTCATCCTCGCCGGCATTGCCGCGGATGGTGTCGTTGCCGATGCCACCCGTTAGGGAGTCCTGGCCAAGCCCACCACGGATCAGGTCGTCACCACCGTCGCCATTGATTGTATCGTTGAGGTTGGTGCCATCGAACGTCTCGCCGTCGCTGCCACCGGTCACATCGATCGGCGTCTGGGGTGTGCTGCCCCCTCCGCCAGGGGATGGCGGCGCTGTGACAGTGACCGTGATCAGGGACACGTCGGATGTGGCGCCATCTGCTGCGTCAAGCCGGATACCGACGCTCCGGCTGCCAAGCGGGGCGGCGCTGCCGGTGGAATTGTCAAATCTCAGTGCCTCCAACAGGGTTTCGACCTGGGAAAAGGCCACTCCCGCCATGAGGACAATCACCAGATCCTCGCCATCGCCCCCAGTGCCCGTTGCGCTGATGGTGCCGATGTCGGTTCCGCCCACGGCTATGACCGAGCCATCGGTCTGGCCCGACGACAGGGTGACGGTGCCGGTGGTATCAACCAGCAGAAGATCGCCACCCTGCGCGCCGCTTTCCGGCGAAACGGTGAGGGTGGCCTGCCCCAGATCCGCATTGTCAGGGTCGCTCACGCTCAGATCGCTGCCGGCATCAAGCTGCACGGCTGCCTGTCCCCTCACAAAGGTAACGGTGTCGCCGTTCAGATTGGTGATTTCGGGTGGCTGGCTTGTCACCTGAAGCGAGAAGGGAACATTCACATCCGCATCACCGCCGTTTGCCGTACCGTCCCCATCTGTCAGGGTCAGGGAGAAGCTGCGCGTTTCAACCCCGGTGGGCGCAGCATAGGTCAGGTTCTGCAACAGAAGCTGCACGTCAGCGGGGGTGGCATCCGTCGTGGTGAAAGAGATCGACAGCGCGCTTCCGGATTGGCCATCGCTCACTGCGTCTACCGTGCCAATCACCGTGCCGTTGATGGCGAGGCTTGCCCCAGCGCTGAGCGTTGCGCCTCCGGAGGCTGTGACCACGGTTCCGTCGACACCCCAGCTGCCGTTGCTGGTGCCGCTGGTCTGCTGCAACACCAGGGTGCCACCGTTGAAATCGGGCGAGTCGACGTCAGAGACCGTGACGCCAGCCAACCCCGACACGGCCTGTGCCCCGCTGCCCGCCACCACCTGGCCCGCGATAGGGGCGGTGATATTTGCAATATCCGGGGCATCATTTACCGCCGTCAGGGTAACGACTGACGTCAGCGAAAGCGTGGCTGCGTTGCTGTTGCCGCCCGTGGCGCTGCCGCTGTCGGTCAGCCCGGTGATGGTCACGGCCCTTGTGCTGCCATCCTGCGGGCTGTCGGATGTGTTCTGATAGGCCAGCCCGTCGATCAGCGCTTGCAGATCCACTGCTGAGAGGGTTGCCCCGCTGATGGTGACCGTTGCGGTGGTCCCGCTGACGGTCACAGAGGCGCTCAGGCTGTTGGTTGCAGTCATCAGCGTGGTGCCGTGGGTGAGGGTCAGCGTGCTGCCGTCGATCTGGAGCATCTCGGCCGCGCCGTCTGCAAGATTGTCGATGGTCAGCGTGAGCCCGGTAAATGTCTGCCCGTTCTCGATTGCATCGGCTGTGACCGAGGAGAACAGATCGCTTGCGGTTGCGCCTTCGCTATAGCCGGGGTTTTCCGACGTTGCCGTGAGGGTCGGGGCGTCATGTTGTGCTGCAACGCTGACGGTGAGCGCCGCGACATCAGACGTGAGACCTGCGTCATCCACCACCGTGAGAGAGAGCACCCGGTCACTGGTGTCGGGGTCCTCACTGATGTTGGTGTAGCTCAGGGCTGAGATCAGCTGCTGCAGGCGGGCAGGGGTGGCATCCGCCGTCAGGTCAATGACGAGCGCCTCGCTCGCGCCGCCAGCAGCGCCCGCCCGCAGGGTGCCGATAACAGTGCCGCCCACGGATACCGTCACATTCGCGGCCTGCGCGGCAGACAGGCTGACAGCGCCGGATGTGTCGATCACAAGGCGGTCGTCCGTGGTTTGACCGCTGACATAGGCCAGCGACAGGCTCCCTCCGTCGAAGTTGGCTGAATCCGCATCACTAACGGCTGCATCCGCATTGGCATCCAGCAGGACCGCACCGCCATCTTCGACAAAGGCGACGCTATCCCCCGATAGATTGGCGATGACCGGCCGATTGCCGAGCGACATGGTGAAATCGGCAGTGGTCTCTTCAGCGCCGCCGTTTGCCGTTCCGTCCCCGTCGTTCAGGGTCAGCGTGAATGTCTGCTGGCCCGTCCCGGAGGCCGCCCCCCAAGTCAGCGCCCGGATCAGCGCCTGCACATTGGCGTTGGAGGCATCAGCGGTTGTGAAATCAATCTGCAACATGCGCCCGTCCTGCCCGTCGTTGGCTGCATGTACGGTGCCAATGGTGGTGCCACCCACGGCGATCGTCTCTCCTGCGGAAAGCGCGGCATCCCCGCCTGAGGTCACAGTTGTGCCATTGACCGAGAAACTGCCGCTGGCAGAGTTTGCAGCACCGCTGTCGGCGATCGTCAGAACGCCGCCTGAGTAGTCGCTGGTATCAGGATTGCCGAGCAAGACGTCGCCGCCGCGATCAATGGCCGCGTGCTGGCCGGGTTCCACGGCGCTGTCATCCCCCTGCAGGTTCTGCAAGGTCGGGGCGTCATTCACGGCGGTGAGGCTGACAGTGCTGGTGAGGCTGGGGGCGGATGTGTCGCTGCCGCCGCCCGCCGTGCCGCCGGTGTCGACAAGCTGGGTGATGGTAACGACCCGATTGGCAACCGTGGTCGGCGCGTCAGAGGTGTTGCGGTAGGTCAGCCCGTCAATCAAGGTCTGCGCCTGCGCCGCCGTCAGCGTTGCACCAGAAAAGCTGAGCGTGGCTGTGCTGCCGGTGACAGAGACGCTCACTCCTAATCCGTTTGTTGCTGTTGTGGCGGTCGTCCCGTCGGAGAGCGCAATATCCGTGCCGTCAAGGGACAGGATCTCAGCCGCGCCATCCGCAACATTCGTGACGGTAAGTGTCAGCCCATCCAGCCGGTCAACCTGTTCAACAGTGCTCAAGGTGACAGAGCTGAACAGATCCCTTCCACCGGCACCCTCTACATGGGTTGGATTTTGGCCAGTCGCACTTAGGGTTGGGGCATCATTTACCCCGCCAATCGCGACGGTCTGCGTGGCCGTTACCGTCTGGGCGCCACCGCTGCCCTGGGTGCCTGAATTGCCATCAGAAAACACCCAGTTCAGTTCGGCGCTGGCGTTCGGGTCATCGCTGGAGTTGGCATATGTGATGTGCTGCAGGACGTTGTTCACTTGGGCCGAGGTCGCCGTCGAAAGGAAGGTGATCTGCAGCTGGCCGCCCCCTTCGGTAAAGGTGGCAATTGGCGCGGCACTCCATTGCAGTTGATTGGCAACAACAGTGAACCCCGCAGTGGACAGCTCAAAGCCAAAGCTGTCAGTCGCAGTGGCGCCACCATTGCGGGAGATGGTCAGGACTGCGCCATTGAAATCACCAAGACCGCCATTAAGAACGGAGAGTTCGGCGTCGCCAAGGGTGACATTGTTGTCCAGAACAACAGCGCTGCCGCCCTCAGAATAGGTGGGGTTTGCGTCCAAACCATTGAAAACGGGGGCGTCATTGACTGCATTCACTGTGATTGTGACGCTGTCACTTGCGGTGGAAAATGCAGTTGTTCCACCGGGTGAAGTCAGATCCGCGATACCGCCAGCCGATCCAGTGGTTTTGTCCCAGGCGTGGATCGTCAGCGTGGCCTGGCCGACGTAGTTCTGATCAGGAACAAAGCGAACCAGGTGCGTGCTGGCACCACCAGCCGTGCCATCCAGCAACCGCGCCGCACCAGCGAGCGACACCACCTGGCCCGTCGTCGCGCTAAAGTCGCTCCAGCTGGCGCCTGCATTGGTGGAAAACTGCCACACACCGTTGGTGTTATCGACTTGGCTGACGGCAATTGCCTCTACCGCGCTGCCATCGACATCTGAGATGCTTCCATCAACCACCAGGGCGGCGACAGTTGCTCCGGGGTTGTTGGCATTGTCTGTGGCATCATCATCCCCGTCGGCGCCGCTGCCATTGTCATTGCCGGCGTCCTCGTCGATCGCGGCAAGTGTGGGGCTGGCCGTCGTGTCCAGAACCGGCGCGTCGTTTGCTGGCTGGATGGAAATGTTGACCGTATCGGCCGCACCGTCACTGGTGCCGTCATTGGGGGTTACGGTTAGAACGGCAGTGGTTACGTCATTTGCCTCGGTGGTAAAGGTGATCTTGCTGGTGTCGTCCAGATACGCATTCAGGGCTGCTGCTGTGCCCTGTAGCGTCATCGACGTGGTGCCAGAGGTTGCAATCGTCACCCCGGCAAAGATGCCGTTGCCGTCAACCGAACTGATCGTGCCACGGTCAACCGCAAGGGTCAGGGTGATGTCATCTCCATCTGCGTCCGAAAGGTTATAGGCGGACAGGTCAATCGCGGTTGCCACGTCCTCTGTCGCCGTGTCATCGGCCGGGGTGCCGCCGAGTGCAGGAGCCGTGTTGGCCGGACCGACGGCATCGCCAACCGTGATATTGATGACCGCAAATTCCTGGAAATCGGGATCATTGGTGTAGTCGACGGCAATCCTGCGCACATCTTGCCATGCTGTATTGGTTGTCCAGCCACCAGACTCGTAGGAAAACGTTTGGTATGCGCTCGAGCCAGCTGCGGTCCATGTCAAAACCTGCGAGACAACCGCATTTCCGGAAGCATCATATCCCCGGATTGTAAATGTCTGGTCAGTAAGTGCTTGGCCCCGGCCGACGACCTCGAAGCCTTCGAAGCTGAAATTCGCAGATCCGGCCAATTGAAAGCCGTTGCTGAATCCATCGAAGGATAGATTGCCGTCCGAAGCTACCACGCCTTGTCCGGGGAGCCCTGCCAGCGACAGGTTGGTAAACAGTCCGTCGGCTTCATCGCCGTAGCCGTAGTCAAGTGTTAGGGTAATTCCGGGGGCATCGGTGACACCAGATGTCCCGTCGACCCACTCTGCTTTAACTGCTCCTCCAGTGTTTGATGCATAGTTGATCGTCGTCGAGAGCACCCCTTGAAACGCGGCTTGGCCAGCGGCAGAGATTGCGACAGGTGTTGTGATTGCACCGATCTGCAGATCCAGCTGCCAATCCCCGCCCAGCTGTGCCGCCCCGGTCAGGGTGCGTGAGGCGGCGATATTGGCGCCCGTGGCCTCTGCGAGGGCTGCGACAAACGCCTCTCCACGTTCGGACGCGGCAACCTCGCAACCGTAAATCAAGATGTCCGCATCCGCAGCGAGCGCCCGGTTGATTGTTGCACAGGCGTCCGGTGCCTGTTTCAGCGTTCTGGCCGTCAGGAAGTCATTGCCCAAAAACAACGTCCCATCAGCCCCGTGAGAGAGAATATGAACCGCGGTGATCCCGTCACGGCCTTCCAGCGCCTGCGCAATCTGGGACAGGCCGGGGCGGCGAGGATCAAGCGGAATGGCCTCCACATCCTGAGGGAGATTGGCGAGCAGTGTGTGAAAATCCGCTATGGAACTGTCAATAAAAGCGATTTTGGAAACTGTCATGGCAGGATAATCTTTTGCATCAGGGGAAGATTGAGTTGTTTGCAATCTATGGATGTGCGGGTTATCGATTGGTAAAGGTGGAGAAATAATCATGACCTTCCGCCGCAATTCACGTTGATTTCTTGGTCTTGCCGAGCGGTCCCTGCCGCGCCATAGCCAATTCGCCAGTCTTGGTGCGTATTGCGCGCTGGGCATCAGGTGTTGTTGCGGCACGCGGTTTGGCCACCCAAAATGTGGCTCGCGCTTTGGTTGTTTCTGTGGTCTGATTTTGGAATGATACGCCCAGCCAGTCCACCCTCCCGTCGCTATGGCGGCAAGATCGCTGATCCGAGCCGCTGGCAGAGTTTCGAGCCCCGCGCGGGCGATGTGGTGGTGTCCACACCGCCCAAGTCCGGCACGACCTGGACCCAGGGCATTCTTGCGTTGCTGATGTCTGGAGATCCGGGCGTGGATGCGGCGCTCTCACGCAAGGCGCCCTGGCTGGATGTAACCTCTGCCGAACAGGATGCCCTTGTTGCGGGGCTCAACGCGCAGCCTGGCAGGCGGCAGGTCAAGACGCACACGCCGCTAGACGGGATCCCATACTGGCCTGATCTGCGTTATATCACGGTGTTTCGCCATCCGATCGACGTGCATTTTTCCTTTCGCAACCACGTGGCCAACATGCGCGAACCGGTGCTGAGCGACATCTTCCCGCTGGACCCGCGCGAGGGGTTTGCGATCTTTCTGGAGGGAGACCATCGCGATGGCGCCAGTCTGGTTTCGATCGTGGATCATTTCCACAGCGCAATTGCGCGGCGCCATGCGCCCAATCACCTTTCGCTGCACTACGCCGATATGATGCGCGATCTGACGTGGGCCGTGGGGCACATCGCGGATCACCTGTCCATCGCCCATCCGCCCGCGGTGATGTCCGACCTGATCGCGGCGGCCCGCTTTGACAACATGAAAGCCAATGCCGACCGCTTTGCCCTGTCCGCAGGAGAGGGGTTCTGGCGCGAGGATCGTGGGTTTTTCCACAGTGCCAGTTCACAGAAATGGCGGGGCATTCTGTCCGAGGCTGACATGACAGCCTACCGCAAGCGCATGTCCACATTGCTGCGCCCCGCCGAGCAAAGCTGGCTGGAAAACGGTGGGGGGCTCTTGGCAGAGGTCTTTGCCGGTGGTGACACCCAGCCCAGCTGAACCAGTCAAGGCTGCAACTGAAACCCCCTTGACAGAAACGTCGGTGATCGCCAGACCAGCGAAAGATGGTTCTCGCGACGCCTCAGGCAATCCGGGATGAAAAGGGAACACGGTGCGGCGTACCCAAAAGGGACCAAATCCGTGACTGCCCCCGCAACTGTGAGCGAGGAGCTCTCTGCCGAAACCACTGGCCCACCGGGCCGGGAAGGGGCAGGGCGCGTTGATCCGCAAGTCAGGAGACCTGCCATCAAGATATTTTTTCCCGGGCGGGGCGTCCGGACGAAATAGCTTGGTGTGCTGCGCTTGCGCTGCCACAGCATCACGTTTTCGTCTGATGTCACGCGTTTCTGCGGAGGGCAGAATGCTATGTGATTGGACGCGCAGAGATTTGATCTGCGCAGGGGGCGATATTGGCTGCGACCGCGGCTTTGCCCGTCCTGAAATCCTGCGGTGGGCGGTGCCCCTGCATACGGTGCGCAGGCCGCGCGGCCAGCGAGGTGGTCACTGATGGTGGCTGATTTGCGGGCGGCAAGTCTGACCGTCGACACCGTGTGCTGGGGGCCCAGTGCGACGCAGCCAATGATCCTGCAACCGGTGTCTTTTCAGCTGGCTGCGGGGCGGGTGCTGGGTGTTGTTGGCGCCAATGGCGCAGGCAAGACCACGTTGCTGCGACTTCTTTACCGGTGGGCGCGTCCTCTTGGGGGGCGGATCATGATTGATGGGCAGGACATCTGGCAGATGCCCGCACGTGCCGCGGCGCGGCGGGTTGCGGCGGTCCTGCAAGAGCAGCCGACCGATTTCGCCCTCACCGTAAGGGAGGTTGTCGCATTGGGCCGCATCCCGCACCGGCAGGGGTTTGCGCGCCCCGGACAGCGCTGCAATGCACAGATGGATCAGGCGCTCTTGCGGCTTGATCTTGCGCATCTGGAACAGCGCCCCTTTGGGACATTGTCCGGCGGAGAGCGACAGCGCTGCATGGTGGCGCGTGCCTTGGCGCAAGAGCCGCAGATCCTGGTCCTGGATGAGCCGACCAACCACCTGGATATCCGCCATCAGCTTGAAGTGATTACCCTTATTCGCGATCTCGATGTGACCATCGTCACCTCGCTGCATGATCTCAATCTCGCGGCAGAGCTCTGCGACGACATTCTGTTGCTGCGTCAGGGGCAGGCCATTGCCTTTGGTGCGCCGGGCGATGTGCTCACACCTGCGCGGGTGTCGGCTGCTTTTGACGTCGATGTGCACGCCGAACAGCTGTCGCTCAGCGGGCGGCAGCATCTCACCTACCATCTTGCAAACACAGACACAGGCTATCTGAAATGAAACTGACCCTCCCGATCATCGCGGCCCTGGCAATTGCAGGCCCTGTTGCCGCCCAAACCACAGTCGATAGCTGCAACCGTCAGGTGACATTTGAGGCCCCGCCAACAGCCGCAGTCTCGAATGATGTGAACCTGACCGAAATGATGCTGGTTCTGGGGCTTGCGGATCGGATGGTCGGCTACACCGGCATCTCCGGCTGGAAAACCCTGGATGAGGAGATGCGCGCAGGGGTCGAGCAACTGCCAGAGCTGAGCGCGAAATACCCCACGAAAGAGGTGCTTTTGGGGGCAGAGGCGGATTTCTATTTTGCCGGGTGGAACTACGGCATGAAGGTGGGCGGCGAGGTGACACCGCAGACGCTGCAGCCCTTTGGGATCGCCGTTTATGAACTGACAGAGAGCTGCATCCACATTGGCGAGAAACCCAAAGTGTCGATGGAAGACATGTACGCCGACATTGAAAACCTCGGCAAGATTTTTGGCGTTGAAGACAAGGCCACGGCCCTGATCGAAGGCTATCGCGCCGAACTGGCAGCCTTTGCGCCGGATCGCGCGGGCGATCAGAAACCACCGCGTGTCTTCGTCTACGACAGCGGTGAAGAAAGCCCGTTCACCGCCGGACGCTATGCCATGCCCACCGCCCTGATCGAGGCGGCGGGAGGCACAAACATCATGGACGACTTTGAAAAGAGCTGGGCAACCGTGACCTGGGAAGAGGTCGTGGAGCGCAACCCTGAAATCGTGGTCATCGTGAACTACGGCAATGTCACCGCCGAAGAAAAACGCGCCTTCATGATGAACAATCCCGCCTTTGCCGAAATCGACGCAGTCAAAAACGACCGGTTCGTCACGCTTGAATATGTCGAGGCTACGCCGGGTCCGCGCAATATCAAGGCGATCAAGAAACTCGCGGCTGCCTTTTGGCCGCAGTGACAGCGCATCCCTCAGGAGGGTTGAGACATGAGTGACAGCACAACACACCGTCCGCTGGGAATGGGGCGACGCGGGGCCGCGCTGCCTTGGGGTGTCTGCGGCACCTTGGTGCTGGTGCTGTCCATCTGTCTCGCTGTATCGGTCGGGGCGGTATCGATCCCGCTGGCCACGGTTTGGGGTGTGCTGGTTGATGCGGTTGCACCGGGGTTGGTAGAGCCCAGCTGGTCCAAGGGGCGTGCTGCCATCGTCTGGGATATCCGCTTTCCTCGTGCGCTTTTGGCGGCGCTTGTGGGGGCAGGGCTTGCGATTGTGGGGGCGGCTTTGCAGGCTGTCACCCGCAATCCGATCGCTGATCCGCACCTTCTGGGGATCTCCTCCGGAGCTGCCTTTGGCGCAATCCTTGCGTTGCTGCACACGGGCCTGTTTCTGGGGCTTTTGACCGTGCCGCTGATGGCGTTTGTCGGGGCCCTTGGGGCCACGGTTCTGGTTCTGGCGGTTGTCCGATTTGCGGCCGCAACCAGCGCTGATCGGCTGATTCTGGTGGGGGTGGCTGTTTCCTTTGTCATCATGGCAGGGGCCAACCTCCTGATCTTTCTGGGGGACCCGCGCGCATCGCACACTGTTGTCTTTTGGATGCTGGGCGGGCTTGGGCTGGCGCAGTGGTCGCATCTGATCTACCCGGCAGCGGTGCTTGTGCCCTGCGGGCTGTGGTTCTGGCTGCGCAGTTCCGATCTCAATGCGATGACAATTGGGGATGAAACCGCCGCGACCCTTGGCATTGCGGTGCGCCGCTTCCGACTGGAGATCTTTGTGTTGGGCGCGCTCGTTACCGGGACGATGGTCGCATTCTCGGGGCTGATCGGATTTGTCGGGCTGATGATCCCCCATATCGCCCGGCTGATGGTGGGCGGTGATTATCGCCGGGTGCTGCCGCTTTCGGCGCTTTTGGGGGCGTTGTTTCTGATCTGGGCAGACATTGCCGCCCGCACGATCATGGCACCAGAGGACATGCCCATCGGTGTTGTCACGGGCTTTGTCGGGGGTGGGTTCTTTATCTGGCTGCTGCGCCGCGTGGGTTGAGGCGCGGCGACACATCGTCAAAAACCAATGACATGAGAAAGGGCAGGGCCGCAGCGCGGCCCCGCCCGAAAGGGTCAGCTCAGCCGCTTCATGTCTCGCGGCATCTGCGAAAACACCTCAGCGCCGCTGTCGCGCAGAATGACGATCTCTTCAAGGCGCACACCGAATGCGCCATCCAGATAGATGCCGGGCTCAATGGAAAAGACGTTGCCGACCTCCAGCACGCGGTCTGAATTGGCGGCGATATAGGGGGGTTCATGGATATCAACCCCAAGCCCGTGCCCGGTGCGGTGCAGGAACCGGTCGCCATAACCTGCGGCTGTGATGACATCGCGCGCGGCCTTGTCCACGTCACTGGCCCGCGCACCCGGTTTGGCTGCGGCAAGAGCGGCCTGAACCGCCTGTTCCACCACGGCAAAGACCTCTTCGTAGGCATCGGTTGGCGTGCCGAAATAGCCGCAGCGTGTCATGTCGGATGGGTAGCCAACCAGACGGCAGCCGGTGTCGATCAGCACTGCCATCTCGCGCTCTAGCCGCGTCTCGCCGGGGGTGTGATGCGGAAATGCGCTGGAGGCACCAAAACAGACCGAGCAGAACTCCAGCGTCGCGCCGAGGGCGGCATATTCCGCCTTGATGATTTCGACGATGTCGCGCTCCTTCACACCTTCGGCTAGGGCGTTGAAGGCGGCCTTTACCGCCGTGTCGTTGGCCAGATGCGCCGCCTTGATGGCAGCGGCCTCCTGATCGTCCTTGCGGGTGCGCAACAGGCCGACAGTGTCCTCGGTGAAACGATGGCGCGGGGTTTCAAGCGCCGCCAGAAGACGCAGCGAGAAATCCGAGCGCATGGTTTCATCCAGAACCACAGACAGATCCGCGCGCGTGGCCCCACATGCGGCCAGAACCTCTTCCAACGCAGCCTCCGGGCCCTGATCGTCGCTCCAGCTGTGAAAGGGCAGATCGGTATCCTGGCGCGCCGCGGCGGCATTAAGCGCAGGCATCAGAAATCCCGCGTAGTCCGCGCTCACCATCAGCATGACGGGCCGTTCGTCGCCGTGGGGGTGCACGCCGGTGAGCCAGGCCATGTGGCTCGACGGGCCAAGCGCGACAAGATCGGTGCCTGTCTGCTCCATGCGGGCGCGCAACGCGGCCAGGCGGGTATCGGTGAGGGGATAGGCGCTCATCTAGGGCTCCGGATGTTGGAAAAGGGGAGTGGCTTCAGTCAATGGGAAGGCCGGGCCACCATCGCAGGCAGCCCGGCTCAGGTTCCGGATCAGTCTTTGTCGACCAGACGGTAGAACACGAAATCAGAGGTCGCGCCGTTCACATAGCCGGTGACACCCTTGTCCATCGCAACCTGATAGGCGGCCTGGAACATGATCACGATGGGAGAGCTGGCCTGCACCTCCTGCTGCAACTCGCGGTACATCTGCAAGCGGGTCTCTGCGTCGCCCTCTGACAGGGCCGCCATCGTCTTTTCATTCATCTCCGCCGGAACAGCCCAGGCATTGCGCCATGTGGTGGTCGCGGCATAGCTGTCGTCCGAATTGTCGGAGTTATAGGCAAACGCCTTGGCGTTGGAATGCGGATCCATGAAGTCCGGACCCCAATAAAGCAGCATCGCTTCATGGCTGCGCTCGCGGTACTTGGTGATGACCTGGCTGCCGGTGCCGGGCAGGATTTCAAAGTTGATACCCGCATCGGCAAAACTCGCCTGAAGCGATTGCGCCATATCGGTGAAGGGGGCGGCGTTGATCACATCAAGCGACACGGTGATCGGGCTGTTGATGCCGGCCTCTGCCAGAATGCTTTTGGCTTTTTCCGGATCGTAAGAGAATGGCGTCTCATCATATGAGCCGGGAAACCCCTTGGGCCAAAAGGCCTGATGCACATCCATCTGACCTTTGATGATGGTCTCGGTCATGCCTTTGTAGTCCACCAGATACCGCGCGGCTTCCCAAACCGCCGGGTTGGTCAGGCTGTCTGTCTTTTGGTTAAAGGACAGGAAATGGACCGCCGCCTGCGGGAAGGTTTCAACCTTGATCTCATCACTGCTGAGCGATGCAATCTGATCGGGCGTCATGTTGCGGGCAAGATCCACATCACCCTGTTCCAGCAGCAGCTGCTGGGTCGCGCTTTCCGCCACATGACGGATGATCACGCTGTCCACCTCGGGGGCGCCGTTGAAATAGGTCGGGTTGGCTTCCATGCGGACCATCTGACCGGCGGTATAGCGTTTCAGGGTAAAGGGACCAGAGCCCGCTGCATTGGCATTCAGCCACGCATTGCCCATGTCACCGTCAACTTCGTTTTCGCGCACCAGAACGCTGTCCACGATAGAGGCGGGCCGTGCTGCGAGCACGTTCAGAACAAAGGCGGGGGAAAAATCACCAGCGTATGTGATGGTGACGGTGTTGCCATCGGCCTTCACCATCTCAGCAATATTGTCGGCGTTCCAGCCAAGCTGGGTCAGGATGAACGCCGGGGTCAGGTTCAGCTTCACAACGCGCGAGAAGGAATAGACCACATCCTCTGCCGTGACCGGGTTGCCAGAGGCAAAGGTCGCCCCATCGCGCAGGGTGAAGGTGATGGTCTTTGCCGCTTCATCCGTGGACCATTCCGACGCAAGGCCCGGCGCCAGAACGGTGGTGTCTTCGGCATCATATTGGACCAGACGGTCATAGAGGTTGGTCACCAACTCGCCCGAGGTGAACTCATAGGCCTGCGCGGGATCGATGGCGACGATATCGTCGATGTTCTGGGCAACAACCAGCACATTGTCCGGGGTCTTGGCAAAAACCGCAGGGGCCGCCATTGGCAGCATCATCGCGCTGGCCAAAAGCGCTGTCTTCAGATGTTTCATCAAATCGTCTCCTTGTTGGAAATGGTGTTATGCCGGGCGGGTCACGCCTCGGGTTTTTGGGAAAGCTCCGGCAGATCAATTGCGCCCGCGCGGTTCAGCACAGTCAGGGTGCCCGTCCACAGGATGCGAGCCGTCTGTTCGGTGGGGTTGCGCCAGGCGTGAGGGGTGTCGCCGCGATAATGCAGGCAGTCTCCAACCGTCATGCGAAATGTCTGATCGCCCAGCGTCTGCTCGATTTCCCCGTCAAGCACATAGATGATCTCTTCACCCTCATGGCTCACGGTTTCCGACGTGTATCCCGCAGGAATATGCAGCACGTAGCTCGACATTTCAGAGCCGGGAAACTCTGCCCCCAGCGCTTCGTAGCGCAGCGAGGAATTGTCGAGCGCAAACAGGGGGCGAGACCCGGCGCGGGTCAGCCCGTCAGAGGGCTTTGAAGCCGAGATGAAATAATCCAGACCAACCTCCAGCGCCGCCGCGATCTGCGCAAGGGTGCCAAGGGACGGGGTGGCATTGTCGCGTTCGACCTGGCTGAGGTAGCCAACCGACACACCGGACCCATCACAAAGCGCCTGAAGCGTCATGTTCAGCTGCTTGCGGCGCTTGCGAATCGTGGGTCCAACCTTGGGCTCCTGGATCGTTTTTTCCTGTGGCATTCTCGCTCTTTACTCTTGGATTTCCCGGCCTGGCCAAAGCAGGGGCTTTGGCGGGGTTCGGGTGGGTCTCTCCGTCTCACGCTACAAAAAAAATTTTTGTGACGCAAAAAATATTTTTTGCAACTTGTCAAAATTCCTCTATGCCTGAAGCCGAGAGATGCGCCCGCCAGCCGGTTTGGCGCTGGTGGTAAACCGCGCTAAGCGTTTGATTTTCAATTGTTTGGCCAAAACGGAAAGGGAGAGAGCTTGAGCAGGATCCAGTCTTCCCCCGCCGCCCTTCGCCGCTCTGTTGGCGCGCTGGGAGGGTTTGCGATCGTCACGCTTTTGACCTTTGTCGGGCTGATGGCGATCACGTTTTTCATTGGCCGGGTCATCCCGATTGACCCGGTATTATCCGTGGTCGGGGACCGGGCAACGCAGGAGCAATACGATGCCGCCCGCGTCGCGATGGGGCTGGACCGTCCGCTTGCGGTGCAATTTCTGGCCTATGTCGGTGATGTCTTTCAGGGCAACCTTGGCCATTCCGTTTCCACCAACCGCCCGGTCGCCGAAGATCTGGCGCGGGTGTTTCCCGCGACGCTGGAAATGGCGACCCTCGGCATCATCATCGGGGTGGGCATGGGGGTGCCGCTTGGGGTGTGGGCTGCTGCACGGCAGGGCACATGGATCGACCACCTGATCCGGGTCTTTGCGCTGCTGGGATATTCCGTGCCTGCCTTCTGGCTTGGCCTTGTGGGGTTGGTGGTGTTTTACGCGGGCCTTGGCTGGGTGTCCGGGCCGGGGCGTGTCGATATCTTTTATGAAGGTCTGGTAGAGCCGCGCAGCGGTCTGATGCTGGTCGATTCCGCTTTGGCTGGCGACTGGGAGGTGTTCTGGAACGCCCTTGATCACCTCATCCTGCCTGCCACCATTCTGGGGTTTTTCTCTCTGGCCTACATCGCCCGCATGACCCGCAGTTTCATGCTTGATCAGCTGGGGCAGGAGTACATCACCACCGCCCGCGTCAAGGGCGTGGCAGAGTGGCGGGTGATCTGGACCCATGGCTTCCGCCCCATTCGCGTACCGCTGATCACGGTGATCGGGCTGTCTTATGCGGCGCTGCTTGAAGGTTCTGTGATGATCGAAACCGTCTTCAGCTGGCCGGGTATCGGCAACTACCTGACTGTTGCGCTGCTCAATGCCGACATGAACGCGGTCCTCGGGGCGACGCTGGTCATCGGTGCGGTGTTCATTCTCATCAATAAACTGTCGGATGTGCTCTATCGCATGCTCGACCCGCGCAGCCGATAGGAGGGGGCGATGACCACGATGACAGATTGGTTGCTTGACGACTCTCCCACATCGCGTGTGCAGGCGTCGCTGGGGCGTGGCTACAGGATGATACGCCTGTTGATGCGCAACCCGCTTGCGGTGATTGGCGCGGTGATCCTGCTGACCCTGATCTTTGCTGCGGTTTTTGCACCGTGGATCGCGCCGCACAGCCCGTTGGGCCAGAACCTGTCTCAACGGCTTTTGCCGCCGTCCTCGACCCACTGGATGGGCACGGATGAATTGGGGCGCGATATCTTCAGCCGTGTGATCTACGGCGCGCGGATCACCTTGATGATCGTTGCGCTGGTGGCGGTGATCGCGGCGCCACTTGGCCTGCTGATCGGGGCGGTTTCGGGATATTTCGGGGGGTGGACGGACAAGGTTCTGATGGGCGTCACGGATGTGTTCCTGTCGATGCCCAAGCTCATCCTTGCGCTGGCCTTTGTGGCGGCGCTGGGGCCGGGGATCGAGAATGCAATCATCGCAATCGCAATCACCTCCTGGCCGGCCTACGCACGTATCGCACGGGCCGAGACGCTGACCTTTCGCAATGCCGAATTCATCTCGGCCATGCGTTTGCTGGGCGCAAGCCATGCGCGCATCATCACCGACCATGTGCTGCCGCTTTGTACCTCATCGATGATCGTGCGCGTCACACTGGATATGGCCGGGATCATCCTGACCGCCGCGGGCCTTGGCTTTCTTGGTCTGGGGGCCCAGCCGCCGTTGCCGGAATGGGGCGCCATGATCTCGCGCGGGCGCGCGTTCATCCTTGATCAATGGTGGGTGGCCACCATGCCGGGTTTTGCCATCATCGTGGTCTCTCTCGGCTTCTGCTTTTTGGGTGACGGGCTGCGCGATGTGCTGGACCCCAAACAGGGAGGCAAATCATGAGCCAATCGCCTTTGCTGGAACTTGAAAACCTGCGGGTCAGTTTTCCAACCCCCAAGGGGCGGGTTGAGGTGGTCAAGGGGCTGTCCTTCACACTTGGACGTGAACGTCTCGGCATCGTCGGAGAGAGCGGATCGGGCAAATCCATGACCGGCCGTGCCATCCTGCGCCTGGTGCGCAGACCGGGCCAGCAGGACGCGGACAAGATGACCTTTGACGGGATCGATCTGCGCCGCCTGTCAGAACGGCGGATGCGGGATCTGCGCGGGGCGCGGATTTCCATGATCATGCAGGATCCCAAATTCTCGCTGAACCCTGTGATGACCATTGGCGAACAGATCGCAGAGGCGCTGCGGACGCATGAACGGCTTGCCCGTCGTGACGTTCAGGCGCGGGTGCTGCAAATGCTGGAAGCGGTTCGCATCAACGATCCCCAGCGGGTGATGGCGCTTTATCCGCATGAGGTATCGGGCGGCATGGGGCAGCGGATCATGATCGCAATGATGTTGATCCCGCGCCCTGATCTGCTGATTGCGGACGAACCGACATCGGCGCTTGATGTCTCTGTACAGGCCCAGGTGCTGGACCTGATTGACGAATTGGTGCGCGACAAGGGCATGGGGCTGATCCTGATCTCTCATGATCTCAATCTGGTGGCGCGCTACTGCGACCGCATTTTGGTGATGCACGCAGGTCAGGTGGTCGAAAGCTGCGCCGCAAGCGAGCTGCACAATGCCACCCATCCCTATACCCGCGGCCTCTTGGCGGCGGTGCCCAGGATGGAAGAAACCCGGGAGGAACTTCCCGTTCTTGACCGCAGCGCATGGAGCGGCACATGACAGCGATCTCTCTGAAAAACCTTGATATCTCTTATGGGCCCACCAAGGTGGTTGAGGCGGCAAGTTTCGATGTGGCCGAGGGAGAGAGCTTTGCCCTCGTCGGTGAAAGCGGCTCAGGAAAATCCACCATCCTCAAGGCCATCGCCGGGCTTGCCCCCGACTGGACGGGAGAGATCACCGTCCTGGGGCAGCCGCGCGGACATAGTGTCGATCATGGGTTTGCCAGCCGGTGCCAGATGGTGTTTCAGGATCCATATGGCTCGCTGCATCCGCGCAAATCCGTCGACCGTGTGCTGAGTGAGCCGCTGAAGATCCACGGCATTTCCAACCGCGATGCGCGGGTCGAGGACATGCTGGCGGCTGTGGGGCTCGACCGCCGGTTCCGCTTTCGCTATCCGCATCAGCTCTCTGGTGGGCAGCGCCAGCGGGTCGCAATCGCGCGTGCATTGATGCTGGAGCCCAAGGTCATGCTGCTGGACGAGCCGACATCGGCGCTCGACGTGTCCGTGCAGGCCGAGATCCTCAATCTGCTCAAGAAACTGCGCCGCGAGCAGGGGCTGACCTATCTGATGGTCACCCACAACCTGCCTGTCGTCAGCTTCATGTGTGATCGCATGGCAGTGATGCACAAGGGGCGTATCGTTGAAATTGCCCCGGCCAGCGCGCTGCATGACGGCCGGTTCCAAGACCCTTACACCCAATCCCTTTACGCCGCTTCAGGCGGCAACCCTGACCGCAAGGACTAGGATATGACTGATACACGACCCGCCCGCCTGGCATTTGAGCAGGCCATGGCAGAGGCGCAGGATGCAACCGCCGCCTATGACGCGCTGTGCGCGCTGACAAAGGCCACGGTCGGCGCCAAGCTGTTTACCGTGATGACCGCAGACATGGATGCCATGCTTGCCTGCCGCACCTACACCGATGATCCGCAAAACTACCCCACAACCGGCACCAAAGAGATCGAGATGAACCGCTGGTTCGAACAGGTCCATGGCCGCCACGAGACATTTGTCTCAAATACCCTTGCCGATATCGACACGGTCTTTCCCGACGCAGACCTGATCGGCCAGCTCGGCTGCGGGTCCGTCATCAACCTGCCGGTCATTCTGCGGGGTTCGATGGTTGCCACGGTGAACATCCTCCACGAGGAAGGCTATTACACACCCGAGCGTGTTGCCCTGGCCCAGGACATCCTGCGCCTGCCAGCCATGACCGTCCTCGCCTTTGCAGGCAGCTGAGAGGGGCGCGCTTGCCCGCAGCAGATCTTTTGCCGTTCCGTTTCAGGTCGATTTGTGCGAGATAGCCGACCGACCTCATGATCCTTGCCGGGCCGCCGCCCGGACGCAAGGATCCGCGCAACGCGTTTCAAGGACCTGGTGCAGACATGGCAGACACAGCATCAACACAAAACATCCCCCGCGCCGCCCGCCTGAGCGTGGCACCCATGATGGATGGGGTGGAGGGTTTGAGAAAGTATTAAATTACAAGTTGTTACACGGTACTCGTGAAGATGTTGGGGTTCCGTGTTGGGGCGGGCAGGATTGCGGGGCCTGTTGTGAGTTGTCCAACGCTTGTGACTGATTGCGGCATCGACTATCGCCTCGTGCTCCACCACTTGAGACTTGGGGGCGGGGCACGTGTATTCGACTGCTATGCGCAATAGCACCCTTTGCAAAGTCGCAGCGGCCAGCCAGGCCAAAAGACGTGACCGGACCCCTACGGACGTTCGCCAGGTTCGGCTTTGCTGCAGCGCGGCTTCCTATACCGGACCTTCATGGCACCGCGCATCATAGTCCAGTGCCCCAAGGGCAGCAGTGCGGACAAAAGCTGTCAATCGCATTTTCAGGAGTCTTTGACGCCAGTCTAGGTTAATGCTGTCAGCAAAGAGCTAGAAGAGGGTAAGCGGCTCCCCTAAAGTCGCAGTAGCGCTCGATTGGCCTCGGAGACCTACAGGGAATGACGATCACGACATGGGCAATGGCCGACGCGAAGATGAGCGTTGCCGTTAATGGGACATTTTTACCGTTCAAGAATGCGCCGGATGCTATGCAGCGCTTTGTGCGGCCCGCTCTCTTCTCAACTGAAGACGAATCTTGGGAGTTACGGACGTTCGGCACTGCGTTTCTATGCAGGTATCAAGATTTGGCTCTCGCAATCGCGACCGGCCATCAAGTCGGTGATGGGGGCGACAAGCCTCTCCCAGAAAAGTTCGTTGTTCTAGCATCGACTGGCGAACGCACGATTGCTATCCCCCCCGCGTACGCGCTCAAGCCACTCATCGAAGAAAAGGAGTATAAGTCGCTACAGGACCTCTGCATCTTCGATTTCGATGAGCGGGCTAGTGAACGTAACATTGCAACGCTCGATCTAAGTGCTGTTCGATGGTCAGACGATCCCAAACTAACCGTCGACTACTCGTTCTTGATCGGATACCCGACGGAGTCATTCGGCGCCGATATCAATGAAGAAGGGGAATGTCAGCGCTTCGTAAACAAGTGGATTCGGCAGGATCTTGAGCCTGATGGACCCGCCCTGATGGATATCGATAACCGAGACATGTTTGTGAAACATTCTCAGTCGACACGCTTAAGCACCGATCCAGACGGCCTGAGCGGCTCCCCCGTTTTTTCGATCGTTCACGATGCTGCATCCGAACGCCATCTCCGCTTCGATGGGATTGTGACGGACGCGCGCAACGATAGGTTCGCGGTCTACCCAAGTGTTCACATTCGGCGTCTCTTGGACCAGATCATAATGGAAGATGGACGAAAAAGTGGGGATGCAGAAGAAAAGGAATAGTCGGCTCATAATAGCGAGGCAGCCGAGCCGCAGTCGCGGTTTCCGATTGACTGCTTAAGGCTTGGAGCTGACATGCGGCGGCGCAGTGGGTCGTGCGCCTGGCAGGCAGCGGCGGCCGTCGCTCCCGGCCCACAGCTGCCGTTTGGCTGCGGCGGATCGAATGACTGCTATGGCGTTCCAGTTCTGCCCAGACCATTGCCTTCGGACTTTTCACCAAGGTTAAGCGTTACTTGGTTGCAACCCGCTCAATTATGAGGTGTGCTTCGGTGATAAGGCGTTCATCAGGGCTGCATACTACGTGTTTGATCAATCATTCTCCCCACAGAACCTAAGAAAAATTACAGAGATCGAAAACAGGCGAGGCTCAAACAAGAGTCTCGAGTTTTTTCCTTCCGTTCTGGTTGCCACCGAAGAGCTAAAAGATTGCATAAGGGCGACCAAACAGTTCCGAGCCACTCACAAACACAAGTATTCGGTAGCTGACCAAGCGATTTTTGACGCACTCAAAGAAGATCGTGAAAATGCTAGGAAAGCAAGGGATCAAGAGTTGCTTTCATGCTTAGCAAACGTCTCGGATGAAATATCAAAGAAGAGCTTTAGGATTAGCATACGCAGGGTGGGAGGCCCCAGTGGAAAGCCTGTCTATGTCGTTCCTGAAACACCCGTAGATGCCTATGCGCAGAGCTACTACGCGATCAAACAAATCGCCAACAACATCTCCAGAATCTACAAGGTAAGGCAAGCGAATAGAAATCAAATTGTAACACAACTGAGCGACTGTTTGAGTGACGGATTTCCGTACCACGTGGTCAAACTGGACGTGCAAGAGTTCTACGAGTCGGTTGACCACTCTGTTTTGCTTACCAAGCTGAAGTCTGATCAACTCATAAGCGCAACTACAATGCGTCTGATCGAACGCCTTCTTTGGGACTATGCCGCAGTTGCTGGAACACCTGGGCGGGGTTTGCCACGTGGTGTAGGCCTCAGCGCCATCCTGTCAGAACTATACATGCGGGATTTTGATGACCGCATATCGACACTGGAAGAAGTCGCTTTCTATGCGCGTTATGTTGACGACATCATTGTACTTTTTGCACCCACGAAAGGTTCTACTACCGACGGCTATCGTAAGAAAGCAGTCGAGGAACTCAGGCGAAAAAGGCTGGTCGTAAACTCTACAAAATCAAGGGAAGCTCCGCCCGATACGGAGCTGACATATTTGGGTTACGAGTTTCGAGAGGTGCTTCGCACCTCTTGTAAGGTCTTAATGAGCGACGCAAAATTCCAGAAATACAAGAAAAGGATCGACGCGAGTTTCACAAGGTATGATCGGCAGCGGGCCAGAAATCCAAAGAAAGCCTATAGATTGCTCGTAAAGCGGGTGCAGTACCTCACGGGTAACACGCAGCTAACGCACAGCAAAAAAAATGCCTTTGTCGGCATCTACTTCAGCAATCCACACCTGACAGACTTGTCACAACTTAAGAGACTAGATGATGCGCTCGCTACCCATATTCACAAGCAAACACACAGCGCAAATCTAAGGGCCAAGCTTCGACAGTACTCATTTCAAAAAGGCTACTCTGAAAGAGTATTCCGCCGGTTTCATCGGCAAGATGAATTTGAAGAAATAACAAAGGCTTGGAAGTATGGTCAATAAGCGCTCAATCCCGGCAAACTATAGCTACCACAGGCCGATACTCTCTGACGTTCATCCATTCGAAGTTCCACCGACTTTCAGCAACGGGGGTTTCTTTGACTTTGTTACCAAGTACGATGTGAGACTCGAGCAAAGAGGTCGAGATACATTTGTTGTTTGGGAGTGCCCCGATGATCGATTGGACGAGGTGATTCAACTACTATTCAAAACCTGCCAAAAGCACCCGTTGGCTTCACCGCCAGCGAAAAGAGACCGGAGAACCATCGAGAACCCAACGCAAAGTAATCTTCTCCGAGACGGAAAAGCAATATCAAAGAGAGAATGGAAGCTTTCGGAGCACGCTATGCGGACGAAGCCTTATGGTTTTGATATCGCGCATAAAGAGCGCGAGTTCCGCAGGCTGTCTGTAATCCATCCGAGAAATCAGCTGGCTGTCGCGCATTTTTACAATCTGAATAGCGCCAACATAATCTACTATGCAGGCCTAAGTGAGTTTTCGATTCGGTATCCCGCGTCGGTGGCCAAGACCGTGAAGTTTTCTGATCGTTTGTTTTATGAGCGCCGATCAGCAGTCGCCGACACCGTTGAACAAAACTCAAAAGAATACGAGAACCTCGGTTCGTTCTTTTCTTACAGAAGCTATAGCAATATTTTTAAGTTCTTCGAGCACTATAAGTACCATAACGCGGAGAAGAAGTTCGACCTCCTGCTCCGGCTAGACGTCTCAAAATGCTTCGATAGCATCTACACACATTCGTTGCCTTGGAGCACTTTGGGAACCGCAGCGGCTAAAGACTTTCTGGATGAATCGAGAAACACCTTCGGGGGTAGGTTTGATAGGCTTATGCAGGAAATGAACCAAGGCGAGACCAACGGTATTGTTATTGGCCCAGAGTTCTCCAGAATATTTGCTGAGGTTATTTTGCAGTACGCTGACAGGAGTTTTCAGCGTTCAATGCTCGAAGTTCATGGGTGCCGCCACCGAGACGACTATCAAGCTTTCAGGTATGTGGACGACTACTTTGTTTTCTGCACATCTCAAGTCGATTTGGGGCACGTCGAAAGGCAACTCGGGATCGCACTGAAAGAACTGAAGCTTGGCGTCAATACGTCGAAATCTACCGTCATAAGAAAACCAATTATCACGCATCTCACAATCGCCAAGAACCGTGTTCGTTCATTGCTTGGAGAGTGCATCGAAATCTATGAAAAAGAGGTAGATGACCCAAGCGGATCGGGAGCGAAGGTAAAGAAATTCACACCAAGAGTTCGATCCAATAACCTGATCGTCGGCTTTAAAAGTGTCCTGCATGAGACCGGCGTCGAGTACAAGGATATCCTAAACTACTCTTTTGCGGCACTTGAGAGGAACACTTCAAAGATTTTTCTGAAAAACGAGCAAACACTGAAATCTCTGAGGGACGAGCGAAAACTGACTCAAGCCCTCATTGGAATATTGGAGTTTTCGTTCTTTGTTTACGCTGCGGATCCAAGGGTAAACATCTCGATCCGGCTTGCTCGTTTGGTTTCCATAATGGTCGATCAAATGAACGAAGCAGGTGTTGCGCGAGATACTAAACACCAAGTATTCAAGTACATCTTCGACAATATTACGCGACAGCTACGGCGAACCTCTACGAAAGGGCAGCCTAACATTGAGGTGATGTACTTAATTTTGGCGTTAAGAAAGCTCGGGCGGGAGTATCTCGTGTCCGAAGAAGCGCTGGCTGGCTATTTTGGAATGGAGAACAGCGGTCAAGGCAATAGTTACACGGCGACCATTGAGATTGACTACTTCGCGGTCACCGTTGGTTTGAGCTACGCGACCAGAAAACGGAGATATTCGAAGTTTCGTCAAGCCTTAGAAGAGGCTCTTGTAACCAGAGTGAAGACCCGGGCAGCCTATGTTCACAACGAGGCGGAACCCTTGATGGCTTATCTGGATATCGCTTGCTGTCCCTTCGTTTCGGCTCGAACCAAGTATCGCCTTGCGCGCGTTTACGGACATTCGGTCACGGATTTCCGCGCCATCAAATCAGCTTCGCCATTTTGGTTCACGGATTGGAAAGGTTTCGATTTTTCCATCGCACTGGACAAGAAACGCACGAGAGAAGTATACTGATGGCAGAGCTTCGCCTAAACTAAATTGCCCGCCTTTCAGGCTATGCGGCACACACACAAGCTCCAAGATCAGGCAGCCTATAAACGGTAGCTGGTCACGCTGGCGGGGGGGCGGACCGCTGGCTTTTCCACTTTGAGTTTCTTGCTGAAAGGCCCGAAAGCTGCCATTCGGTTAACGTGCAGCGAACTTCCGCGTCCCGCCCTTCCTGTAGGCGCGGCTCCTAGACGTGACCACCTGAGCGTAGGTCCGCTTCGGGCTGGCAGCAGCCATCGACGCCGGTATCTGGAGTGGAAGTTCAGTCTCAGGTCTGGGCCGTTCGACCGGGATTTGAGGCTGCTCTTGCGGAGAAGGGCGGCTTTCCACTGTGCGACTGCGGCATAGCCCTTCAAGTCCTCTCGTCAGATCCCGGGACTTTGCAATTGGTTCGCTGTACACTTCGTTGTTTGAAGCTGTCATCCTCTCCGTAGCGTCGAACTCGGGTGAGGGCAGCCGAGAAGTTTTTCTGCAGTTCCCGTTCCACCTTGATGTAGCTCAGTTGATAGTTGCAGGATACATGCAATTTTTAGGTGATTCATTCTTGGGGGAACCATGCGCACATTTCTCTGCATATTTGTAATTTTCGCAGTGGTGGCTGGTGGCGGTCTAAATGCCGCGGCTGATCTAAACCACAGCGTGCCAAGTCAACAAGTACGTACCATCCCGGCCGCCTACACGGCGTCGGCTTGGGAACGCCTTCGTGCGCTTGGTCTCAATACTGAAGGGACAATTTGGAATGCCGCTTGCTGCAAAACCTGTCGTAAGGGGAAAGCTTGCGGAAACTCTTGTATCAGTCGCAGCAAGACATGCCGTAAGGGCCCAGGTTGCGCCTGTGATGGGTGAAAATGAGAATTCTGCACCCTTTTGAAGAAGGCTCCAGCCCAAATGCGACATTCGTTCTGCAGCTACATCTGGCGGCCCTGCCCATTTTCAGGCGGAAAGCGGCCATTTGCTGCAGAACAGCACAAAACCGTTCAATCAAGGGAAGCGGAAGTTGGATTTGGAGGTTCCGGACCTGGCTTGATGAAGACGTTTCGGGAGTGCAATTTTGTGGCGAAGAAGTGATTGACTGATTATACTTAAGAGTGCACATATTAAGGAAATTGAATGAGTTTGTTTCCCCTATGGCGCGGGACGATCCGTGTCCCAGCGCTATCTCCGAAGACAAAGAAGTATGGCGCTTCGACCCTTCGCCATACTCTCTTTGAGAGTTTTCAAGCCAAGGCGGAGATTTTTGATATCCCGCAAAGCAGCTACAAACGGATCGTTACCAACTGTAAACCACCTTTCAACACGATGCTGCTTCGCCCGAAAGGAGTGAAGAGGATTGAGCAAGAAGAGTTGGTTCTTGCAACAGGCGGCATCGAAGACTGGCATAAGTTGCGGGTTTTAGATGATCTACGACTCGAAAACACTGGAGTGTTAGAGCAGCATACGTTTGCTCCAGATGAAATTTGCGCCTCGTGGGCAGGTGACTTCAGTTTCAACGAGTTTGCCCCAGAACTGAATGCTGCTGGTCTTCGTCGCCCTCAGATTGGATCTCTTCACGCAATCTCCGCGCACTTTGCAGTTGGAGGGGAGTTTGAGGCCGCAACGGTTGTTCTCCCGACTGGTACAGGAAAAACCGAAACAATGCTGGCTTCTCTGGTGTATCGGAGAATTCCTAAACTTCTCGTACTTGTGCCTTCCGATGCGCTGAGGAACCAGATTTCCAAGAAATTTGAAAATCTAGGAATTCTTAGGGAGATTGGATGTGTTGTTCCAGAGGCATTCAATCCAAGCGTCCTGAAACTTAAGGAAGGTATCAAAAGCCTGGATACCCTCGACGGAATTCTTCAAAACACCAACGTCATAGTCACTCTTCCAAACACGCTGGCTTCCTGCAGTGACGCTGTTTTTGAGAAGCTGTGTCAGAACTGCAGCGATCTATATGTTGATGAGGCCCATCACGTCTCAGCGTCAAGTTGGCAGCGAGTGAAAGATCAGTTCGCAAGGCGGAGAGTTGTGCAGTTTACTGCAACTCCATTTCGACAAGATCGGAAGCATATTGGTGGCAGGATTATCTTTAATTATCGGCTTAGCGACGCCCAGAAGGATGGGTACTACAAGCCAATCCGCCTCGAGACGGTGGAAGAGTTTGGAGAAACCGAAACGCGCGACTACGCCATAGCTGAACGGGCGTTAGAAGTTCTTCGTTCGGATATCTCGCACGGTCATGAGCATTTCATGATGGCCCGAGTAACGGGCTGGGAGCGAGCTGAAGAGGTACTTCAGATATACCAGAAACTTGCTCCAGAGTTTCATCCTGTAGCCGTATACACTGGCACTGGTCGCGGTCCTATCAATCGAAATGCACTCGATTCCCTCATGAGCCTTGAACCAGGTACATCCAGGATAGTTGTGTGCGTAAACATGTTGGGAGAAGGATTTGATCTTCCCAACCTGAAAGTTGCGGCAATTCATGAAAACCACAAAAGTTTGGCCGTTACACTTCAGTTTGTTGGGCGTTTTACGCGAAAGGCTGACAACGTAGGTGATGCGGCTGTGGTGGTGAACATCGCCGACACAAACGCGGAGAGAAGCCTCAGTGACCTCTACGCTGAAGGAGCTGATTGGGATCGTGTGATCAGCCGACTGAGCGAGAACAAAATCCAGGGAGAATTGCAGCTCCAAGAGGTCATAGAAGGGCTCAAGAAAAGCGGCACGCTACATGAAAAGCTCTCGTTGTGGAACCTCAGTCCCAATCTCTCAACGCAAGTCTATAAAACAAAATGCACGGATTGGAACCCGCTGGCATACGCCGAAATACTGAAGGGTTCCGGGCAGTACTGGCACGCGCTAAGCGAAGAAGACAATGTGCTCATTGTCGTAGGATATCTGGAAAGTCGGGTAAAATGGGGGCGCTATGAAAGCTTGAAAGAAAGCTCCTATGAACTCCTGATCGCATTCTGGGATGAGGAAAACAAAACGCTCTTTATGAACTCGAGTTCCTATGATGCGATGCGTGTTGGTTCAGTTGCGAAAGCGGTTTGCGGAGACGAAACGGAGCTTCTCACCGGTGATCCAATTTTCCGGGTTCTTAACAACGTTCAGCTTCCACTTGCGAAGAATCTCGGTTCTTCTCGTTTGGGTGCTATCAGCTTTACGTCCTACTTTGGCCCTAATGTGACCGAAGGACTGGCTAGTATCGAGAAGGCAGAGTCTGCGTTGAACAACATCGCTTGCATGGGATACGAGGACGGCGAAAAGGTTCTGTGGGGAGCCGCGCAAAAGAAGGGCAAAATCTGGCAGCAGAGCAGCGGATCAATTGATGACTGGATGAAATGGTGTTCGCGAACACTCCAGAAACTCGAAGACACAAGTGAGGACAGGAGCAATATCACCGTTGGCTTCTTGAGACCGCAAACACTCAAAGCTCCCTATGATGAGCACCCCATCTCCATCCAATGGGGAGAATACCTACAGAGTTCATTCTCCAACTATCTTTCCATCTACTTCGGTGACGTGGCTGTACCTTTGTATATGGCTGATCTGCGCATCGATGGCGTGGAGAATGATGGGGCGATCCTCTACTCTGTTTATAGCGAAAACCACGCTGCGCAGTTTCGCTTCAAAATTGATGAGAAAGTAACCAACGGCTATTTTCATGAGCCTGTTGCAGGAGATGAGATTAAATTTCAGATCAGCAAAGAACGTCTAAGAGACTTCCAAGAGCAGATGGTGGTTGACCCGCTTTTGATCCGCTATGTGGACGGCACTTATTCGTACAACAAGTTTCACATCCCCTTCGACCTCAAAGCTGATGATTTCCCATCCGAGCGGCTTGAGGCCGTCGATTGGAACGGTGTTGACTTAGGTCAGGAGTCAATGGGGAAAAGCAACAAGAAGGATACGGTGCAATATCGTAGCTTTGAGGTGTTAGAAGCCGAGCACGACGTGGTTTTCAACGATGACGGCGCTGGTGAAGCCGCAGACCTTGTTGGCCTAAAGGATGTGAGCGAAGATGAAATCCGCCTGACCTTGATACACTGCAAATACGCCAGCGATGGAAAGGTCTCGGGACAGATCGCCAATCTCTATGAGGTTTGCGGGCAGGCCCAGAAGTCCATCGTCGTGAAACATGAAGGGTTACCGAAGCTGGCAACATCACTTAGAAAGCGCCATGAAAAATGGGCTAAGCAAGGGGCTTCACGTCTACTAAAGGGTGACCTCAAGAAGCTGTCGTACTTTGTTGAAAAGTCGCGAAAGGCTAAGCTGAGTTTTGGAGTAGTTATCGTTCAGCCGTCCGTCAGTGAGGCGACATACTCTCCAGCTATGGCCAAGCTGCTCGCCAATACTGAACTCTTCTTGAAACGAACCACGGAGGCCGATTTTCGTTTCATAGGTTCTTAGAAACTTCTCCGCACACAGCAAGATGTCCCGTGTTAGCAAGCGTCGCCTTAACGGGTGTTCTGAATGCCGCCAAGGACGCTACAGTAGCGGTCACAAAATGATTTATTCCGACCAAACACAGCGTGAAGGGGGAAGGCGAAAAGCAATGAAACCTACGGAAGCAGAAATGCAAACCGATGACCTGGCGCAGCGCATTGATGCGGCATCTGATAATGGCGATACTGCTGCACTCGAAAGCTTGGACGCCGAATGCGCTGGTCTCCTCGGACCTGCAGGCCCTCCTGACGCTTTGCTCTATTACTTCCGCTCGAACATCCAAGAAGGGTTGCAATCTGCTCTGAATCCCCAAGACTGGGCGTGGCGCCAACCCCACAAAGAGAAGCAGATTCTTTTTCTTCGCAAGGCTCGTGACGCTTACTCAGCCACGACACTCGATCCCTCTCGTTTTGCTCAAACAGTTACCAACTTGGCCAATCAGATGAACACGTTGGGGCGTCCTGTCGAAGCCTTGCGCCTCTACGCAGGCGTGCTTCGCACCAGGCCGCGGTTTGCTATGGCTCTAGCGAACCGCGGCCTCGTGCGCTTCTGCTTCGCTCGCATGGTCCATGACGACGGGCATCGTGCGGTTCTGGCAGCTTATGCCTGCCGTGATCTTGAACATGTCGTTGATCCAAAGCTTGAATGGGACAGCGCACCGTCCAACATCATTCATATCGTCAAAGCGAAGGCAGAAGAGATACGGTCTGCCGTTGATGTCGATACCGTGCTCGCCCGAACCGACCTTGACGGATGGCCGCTCGGAGACGGGGATGAAAAGACGTACCGCCTCCGCATTCTCGACCGACAACTGTTCCTGAACCCTCTCGTAATGCTTGGCGCTCATTCGATCGCGGCTGCCGACCCACTCCACCTGCCAAGCCACACGTTCTCGCAAGGAACCGTTCCACCCCTGGTCGGGTGGTACAACCAGATGAAGCAGGAATTCATCGGTGCGCGCCTGCTCTATCACGAGGCGATGGAAGCGGAACCGCTGGAAGACTGCCCGCCACATTTCGCAGACGACGACGTTCGTCTCTACGACACGCTCGACTATCCAGCCTTTTCGATCGGCGCTGAAAAGCTGCGCCTCGCGTTCCGCACAGCCTACAGCCTGTTGGACAAGGTTGCGGGGTTCGTAAATGCGTATTTTGACCTTGGGCACAATCCAAACCGGGTCGATCTGCGCGGAGTCTGGTATGAAAATCCGCGTAAGCGGAACACACTGCATCCCAAGGTCGCGGATCGCCCGAACCTCGCGCTAAGGGGCCTCTATTGGCTGTCTTTCGACATCGTCGGCGAAGCAATGAATGGACCTGACGACGCACTCGCACCAGAGGCCACCCATTTGAACGCCCTTCGCAACGCTCTTGAACATCGCTGCCTCGTGCTAACGAGCGAAAATTTCGGTGCGCTCGACAACGACAGTATCGAACGCGAGAGCATTGCTGCTTTCCAGCACAACACGGAGCGGATGCTCGAACTTGCCCATGAGGCACTGATTTTGCTCTCGCTCGCGATGCATGAGGAGGAGATGCAGAAGCGTCGAGATCGGAAAGACGACGCTTTGGTTGTGAACACTGTACTTCCAGACTACCGGCGCGACTAGGCAGAGTTTTAAACAAGCCGCGATCAAAAAAGAAGCAGCTGTGCGGAGCGCAGCAAAAGTCCGGTGCCTCGGCAAATAGTGAGTTCAAACTACTGAATTTTCGGCATCGCGGCGAAAGTCAGCAATGCGGGCTGCTGATGCCGCATCCAATGATCTGGTTCAAGGTCGGCTATGGGCCGGTCACGTCTTCGGGCCTGGCTGACCGCTGTGACTTTGCAAAGGGCGCTATCTGCGCACAGCAGTCATCTGGTATTGCTCAGGCTGCAGCTGGAGCGAACGGCAGCAAGGTTGACATATGTCCCGAGTGCGGCATTGCGCTGATCCATGGAACTGCGCCGAACGTCTGCTCCATGGATCCTCTTTCATCTGTTGAGAACCAGGGCCGCACTCGTCAAGAACGTCTCGGATAAGCTGGGACCGCGCTTTGGCTTTGCCTGGAGTAAACCGTTGCAATACACCGAAGCAGGGGCTGGGCGCTGAGCATCCATTCGGCTCTAGCCGTGCATCTTCAAGAAATCGCGTTTCGCGGCTGCCCGACGTGCGTCTAGGTAGTCCGCAAGGTCTTGGAGATGTACGCCTTTCGCGCTTTTTTGGCTGGTCTCGATTGTCACCAATGGGAGTGCGATCCCTCCGTCGTTTATCTTTCGGAGGAATGACAGGAGCGTCAGGTGGGGGAAATAGTCGGCTCGGACCTTGTCGGCGGGGATGACAGCATGCCCGTCATATTGGGCCATCAGGAGGAAGGCGGTGTTCATTTGGGCCTCGTGTTCGTGTCGGCTAGGTGAGCAGTTATTCGGCTGAGGCTGGCAACAATGCGTTGACCCCCTCGACAACACGGTTGATTGCGTTCTGACCAGCGTTGTCGCAGCCTCTATAGGCAAGTAGAAGTCGCGTCTCTGCAGGAGCGAGTTCGGTCGGGACTGTTTCAGGGCCGTCCACTGCTGGAAAGAGCTTGACCAGAGGGACCTCCAGCGCATTCGCGATTTGCCAGAGGCGAGAGGCGCTGACGCGATTTGTACCGGCCTCGTATTTTTGTACTTGCTGAAACTTTATTCCGATCTCATTGGCGAGCTGCTTCTGACTCATGCCGCGAAGGCGCCGGGTTTGTCTGATCATCGTGCCGACGTAGATGTCAATTTCATGGGGCAAGGGTGGGGACTCCTGATTTTAGGGTAGCTTAACGCGGTTGGCCAATTCGGCCTAGCCAGGCGTCAAACTCGGTCAGCAGGATGTTGAACCTGCTAGAGGCTGGGTGATCGGTTTCGAGTTCGCGCCGACTGGAAACGCCGCAGCAGGTTCGTAGGTATTCTGCCGCAGCAGTCGAATGAAACTGCTCTCCGGGTAGGCCGCAACGAGTTGCAGCAAATTTTTGGAACCGCGGGTCATTGCAGAGGATCCCGGCACGGCGTGGCAAGTTGATCTCAATTTTGCTATGAATATCCATGTAATCTGATCCAAGTGCGCAGGCAGCGGATGGATGGAGGATTGCGCTGCCTGCGCGATCCGCGTCCGTGAGTGGGCGCGAAACCGGAAACTTGCAGCGCGTCAATCCAGCCATCACGCGCCGCATTCGGGTGTCTGAGTGTGTTGCTCTGGTGGTGCTACGCCGCGCGTTTGCCAGCGCACCTGTATCCCTTCGCTTCGGCAATGCTGCGGGTTTTCCGGGCAATCCGATCGAGCGTTTGATCAAGCGGCTCGGGTGGTGGAGTAGGGCGCTCGTAGAGATGCGCGGCGCGCAGGCGTGCTGGGTCGAAGCGCTGCCCGCGGGCGGCTTTCAGGGTGGCCCAGGCGGCAGTGAAAAGAGCCGTATCGTCAAGGTGGTCCTGTGGCTGACCGACGATCTGGCGCGCAGTATTCGTGATGTCTTGCATTCAATCCTCCATCGGTTGATAGAGCTGAATATTCACCTTGGGAATATTCCAGTCAAGAATAAAAATTCCCATCAGGAATATTTTGTCATCGCATCGGATGCGTGAGACTAGCAGGATGGGGCATCGACCTTGCTGTCATAGGCGCGTTGTTGGAGCAAAAGTCGCACTTGCGGGTGCTGGGTGGGATTTTTTCAGGTAGATCTATGAAAGACCAAGAGTTTCAAGAGCTGCTCAAGGCTATGACTGCCAAGCAGCTCGATTGTTTTATTCTTCAGCTGGCGGATGCTGGTCTAATACAGCGCGTGCCATGTCCAACCAACCCTGTTTCCGTTCGTCTGGGAGCGTCCGAAAAACCTCTAGAAGTCTGAGCTCAGCAAGCTCTTTATCGTCCACGAATAATTGGTAAAGGGGAACCTCCAGGGCCTCGGCTATATAGCTGAGGCTCCGGATGGTCGCTCCATCCCAGCCTCGTTCGATCTTCGAAATAGTCGACTGCTCGAGTCCCGAGGCCTCGGCAAGCGTGGTTTGGTTCCAGCCCTTGAGCTTTCTGAGTCTCTTGATCGAAGTCATGCTGAACTATCTCATCAGCCGCGAACTTCCGCAAAAGCCCGACAGGAATAAATATTCTTGACATGAATATTCCGCTGAGGAATATCTCGTCACATGACAAAGCTCTCGAGTTACTTGAAAGAAAAGCGGATCCGCCAAGCCGATTTTGCCGAACAGGTTGGTGTCAGTCAGGGAGTTATCTCTCGGTTGGCCAACGGTGCATCTAAACCAGGTCTTGATCTTGCGGTCCGCATCGAGCGTGCCACTGCGGGTTCTGTTTCTGCTAGCACATGGGTTTCTCATCAGGAAGAGACCCGGTCGATGGAGGAGGTGACATGACCCACCCACGCCTGACCTTGATTGTGAACAATGAAATGACATGCTCGCAGTCTGGCAGGGATTTCGACCAAAAGTCTTGGTCGAATAAGTTTGATCCCTATGCGCTAAAGGTTAGTGGTCCCGAGCTGTGGTCTGCCTACTTCAGAGCCCGCTTTGCCTCCCCGCGAGAGGTCGCTCTGTTTTGCGATGTGAGCTTTCAGACCGCGCTGAACTGGTGGGGGGCTGTGACAGCCCCGGCCGGGCATATCGCCATTCTGGTCATGCTGAGCGATCCGGGCGCGCCTGCCTTCTTTGCTGACAGCTTGCGGAGGGCCGCATGATGACGTGTTTGCAGCCGATTATTC